>CAZSEH010000027.1:1983-39360 GCA_964605835.1 uncultured Opitutaceae bacterium | reverse complement strand
GCGGCTGCGAAAACTGGAAGCGGCCCAGTAGCCGGGAATCCCGGCCGGAATTCGATCGCTGGATTTCCGCGCGGGGGTAATGATGCGATCATGTTGCGATCGCTAACGTGGAGCGTTCAACTTTTGGGCTCCATTTTCTGACCGAATCGACCGATGCCATCAAAAAGGAAGACAATCCTCATCTCGATTGCAGTTTTGGCCGCCGCAGGCGCCTTCTGGCTGTGGCACCGGCGGGACGACCGCGGATTCTCGTTTCGCACGGCAACGGTGAGCCGCGGCGATGTCATCGCGACGATCAGCGCGACCGGCACGATCGAGCCGGAGGAGGTTGTGGACGTGGGCGCCCAGGTGGCCGGCCTGATCAAGTCCTTTGGAACGGACAAGAATGGGAAGCCGATCGACTACGGCTCGACAGTGGAGGAAGGGATGGTTCTGGCAAAGATCGACGAGTCGGTATACGCGGCGAACCTTGCGCTGGCGCGGGCGCAGGTCGAACAGGACCGGGCCGGAGAGCTCAGCGCTTCCGCCAATCTCGCGCAGCTTAAGGCCAAGGCGGGCCAGGCGGAGGCCGATTGGAAGCGCGCCCAGGAACTCGGCCCGTCCGAGGCGCTGGCCAGGACGGTGTTCGATTCATACAAGGCGAACTACGACATCGCCGTCGCCAACGTCGCCGTGGGCGATGCCGCCGTGGCCCAGACCCGGGCGGCCACCGTCCAGGCCCTGGCAAATCTGGAAATTGCGCAGCGAAACCTCGCCTTCTGCACCATCACCTCGCCGGTGCAGGGCGTCATCATCGACCGGCGGGTCAACGCCGGGCAGACTGTGGTGGCGAGTTTCAGCGCCCCGAGCCTTTTCCTCATAGCCAAGGATCTGACAAGGATGCAGATCTGGGCCGGGGTCAACGAGGCGGATGTCGGGCGGATCGTGGCCGGTTCGCCGGTCATATTCACCTGCGATGCCTTCCCTGGAAGGGAATTCAGCGGCACGGTCGGCAAGATACGGCTCAACGCCACCATGACGCAGAATGTCGTCATGTACACGGTCGAGGTGAACACCGCGAACCCGCAGAAGCTCCTTCTCCCGTACCTGACGGCCAGCGTTCGCTTCGTTGTGCGCAAGGATGCCCAGGCGCTTGTCGTGCCGAATACCGCCCTGCGCTGGCTTCCGTCCTCCCTGGAAGAGGTCGCTCCGGATGCCCGATCCTGGAAAATGCAGGATACTGCGATCGCCGGAAACACCGATCCGCGGGGCACGGTCTGGGTGCGGGATGGCGGCTCCGCCCGGCCGGTGGATGTTTCAGTCGGAGCCTCCGACGGCATCAACACGGCCGTCACTTCCGAGGCCCTGCACGAGGGTCAGGAAGTCATAACCGGCGCCGATTTCCAGCCGCAGGCAAGCAGCGCGGCCAACCCATTCCTTCCGCCCCCGCAAAGGCGTTGAGCGGCCCAGGCACGGCCCCGCGCATGGAACTCATCCGTCTCGAATCCATCTGCAAGTCCTATCGCCGCGGCGATATGGAGATACCGGTGCTCCAGGGCGTTTCCCTGCGGATCCGGCGCGGGGAGTTCATCGCGCTCGTCGGCGTCAGCGGCTCGGGCAAGAGCACCCTCATGAACATCCTCGGCTGCCTGGACCGGCCGACGTCCGGGCAGTACTGGCTTGACGGGGAGGAGATTTCGCATGCCTCGGCCGACCTTCGCGCGCGCATCCGAAACGCAAAGATCGGGTTTGTCTTTCAGAACTTCAACCTGCTGCCCAGGACGAGCGCGCTGGACAATGTGCTGGTTCCGCTGACGTATTCGCCGGACCATCCCTCCGAGCCGGAATGCCGCCGCCGGGCGGAGGAGATGCTCCGGCTCGTGGGATTGGAGGACCGGGTGGATCATGAACCGTCCCAACTGTCCGGCGGACAGCAGCAGCGGGTGGCGATCGCCCGTTCGCTCATCAACCGTCCCCCGCTTCTCTTCGCGGACGAGCCGACCGGCAACCTCGACTCTCGCACGACTGAAGACGTCCTGCGGATGCTCCAAAAACTGAATGCGGAGAACGGAATCACGATCATCCTGGTGACCCATGACGACCATGTTGCCCAGCATGCGCGGCGGATCATCCGGATCAAGGACGGGGAGATCGTTGAGGAGGGGGCGGGATCGACCTCGGCGGCCGTCGCGCCTGCGCAAGCCGCCGTTCGGCCTCCCCATGCGAGGATCGACTGGCCCGCGATCAAGTCCGGCCTGCGGACCCTGCGAATAGCCCTGCGCGCGCTGCGGCGCAACGTCACGCGGTCCATCCTCACCTGCCTAGGAATCATCATCGGAATCGCCGCGGTCATCGCGATGATGGAGATCGGGCGGGGTTCCTCGAGCACGATTGAACAGACGATCGCCAGCCTGGGGGCCAACGTCATCCAGATCGACAACAACGACGCCGTGATAAACGGCGTCAGTTCCGGCGCGGGAGGCCGGATTTCCGTGACCTACAATGACGCGGACGCGATCCGCAGGGAATGCAGCGCGGTGCGCTGGGTGTCACCGAGCATCGATTGCCGGGCCCAGGTCATCTACGGCCACAAGAACTGGTCGCCGAACAATATCCTCGGAACCACCTCCGACTTCCTGACCATCCGAAAATGGGACCTGACCGAAGGCGTGCCATTCACCGACGACCAAATCCGGAGCGCGGCGCCGGTCTGCGTCATTGGACAGACGGTGGTCCGGCAGCTCTTCGGAGATGAGCCTCCGCTCGGGAAAACGGTCCGGGTGAAGAACGTCTCGATGCGGGTTGTCGGGGTCCTCAGCGCGAAGGGGGCCAACATGTCCGGGCGCGACCAGGACGACTTCATGATCGCCCCCTGGACAACGGTCAAATTCCGGGTAAACGGCTCCAGGCAGTCCACGCAGGGCGCGGCGGGTTCGGCCGCCAGCGCGGTCAATTCGCTAAGCCAGTCGTATCCCAGCCAGCAGGTGCAGCTCTATCCGCAGCAGTCCGCCATCCAGGCGGCGGACATCGTGCAGATGACGAGGTTTGCCGATGTGGACGACATATATGTTTCCGCGCTCAGCTCGAAGGACATCCCGGATGCGATCGCGCAGATCACGAGCCTGATGCGCGACAGGCACCGAATTCGGCGCGGGGCTCCGGACGATTTCCGGATCCGCGACCTGACCGAGATCTCGCAGGCCCTCGCTTCGACAAGCCGTGTCATGACCAATCTCCTCCTGGTCGTTGCCCTTATTTCCCTTGTCGTGGGAGGCGTCGGAATCATGAACATCATGCTGGTGTCGGTGACGGAGCGGACCCGTGAAATCGGCACCCGCATGGCGGTGGGCGCCAGGCCGCGCGACATCCTGAGGCAGTTTCTGGTCGAGGCGGTGATTCTATGCCTGGCGGGGGGATTCGTCGGCATCGTTCTCGGACGCGGGGCCTCGCTCGCGGTCACGGCGCTTCTCGGCTGGCCGACGCTCCTGTCGGTGCCGGCAATAGTCGCCGCAGTGACCGTTTCGGCGACCGTGGGCATCATCTTTGGCTATTATCCCGCCTGGAAAGCCTCCCGGCTCGATCCCATCGAGGCGCTTCGGTATGAATGATGGAAAATGCATGCACTTGTGCGCGGCGGGCGCGGCGCTGCTTCTCGGCGCCTGCGCCGCGGGCCCGAATTTCCACCGGCCGGAGACCGGGCTTCCGGCCGCTTGGAAGGCCGCGGGTCCCGCGACTGCGGCAGAGCCTGCGAAGACGGCGCTTTGGTGGCGGAGTTTCCAGGACCCGGAACTCACCTCGTTGGTGGAACGCGCCCTTGGGAACAACCTCGATTTGCAGCTGGCGGAGGCGCGTCTCCGACAGGCCCGGGCCGCGCGCGGCGTGCTTGTCGGCGGGTTCTGGCCGAACCTCACTGCCTCCGGGTCCGGGCAGCGCGGGGCGAGCGGACGCAGCGCACCGGCCAGCACCGTTCAGGCCGGGTTGGATGCCGCATGGGAATTCGATATCTTCGGCGGCACCCGTCGCGGAGTTGAATCGGCCGGAGCGGCCGTGGAGGCCACGCAGGCGGGAATGGAGGACGTCCAGGTGACGCTCGCCGCGGAGGTCGCCCTCGCCTACCTCCAGGTGCGGGCGACCCAGGAGGAGATTGCGATCGCACGCGAAAACCTTTCGGACCAAAAGCACACCGCCGGGCTGATCCGGCAGCGCCTGAAGGTCGGCTTCTCGAGCGCGCTTGACGCGGCGAACGCCGACGCCCAGGTGGCGACAACCGCTTCCGGCATCCCTCCCCTGGACACGGGCCTGCAGCAGGCCATTCATGCCCTGGGCGTGCTGACGGGCAAGCCGCCCACAGATCTGCTCGGTGAACTTTCGCAGCCCGGCGTGATTCCGCCATCGCCGCCGGAGGTGCCCGTCGGGCTTCCTTCAGACCTGATCCGACGGAGGCCGGATATCCGGGCTGCGGAGGCGCAGCTCCACGCCGCCACCGCCCAGATCGGAGTCGCCGTAGCCGATTTCTTTCCCCGCTTCTCGCTGACCGGCTCGGCCGGCTTTCAGAGCAGCCTCCTGCGGACGCTGTTCTCAACCGACAACCGCACCTGGGCTGCCGGGCCCAGCGTGAGCTGGCCGATATTCCAGGGTGGCAGCATTGTGGCCAACGTCCATGTGCAGGAGGCCCTTCGCGACCAGGCCTTCCTGAGCTATCAAAAGACGGTTCTGGTCGCCCTGCAGGAAGTCGAGGATGCGCTAGTCGCGTTTGGCAACGAAAAGGACCATGGGAAGGCGCTGGCTGAGGCCGTGATCCAGAATCGGCGCGCTTTCGATCTCTCCACGAAGCTCTACACGCAGGGTGAGGTGGATTTTCTCACCGTCCTCGTCGCGGAGGGTTCGCTCTATTCGTCCGAAACGGCATTCGCCCAGAGCAGGCAGGCCGAATCGGGCGACATAGTGGCCCTCTACAAGGCCCTCGGAGGAGGATGGGAAAAGGATGGAGGATGATGCTCCGGACCATCCGCGCTCCGTCCCAACACGCCGTCTCCGGAGCCGATTGGCTGCGGCCTTGTGCGAGACGCCGTGTTGATGGGTTTTGACGGAGCCGCCGCCGCAGGGCATTTTCAACGTTGGGTTCGGCGGGAAAACATGGTAGCTGATGCGCCTTCCCACGGATTCACAACTCGCAGCCGATTGGATATGCAACTCCCACACCCCGCCCTGCCCCTCGCCGCACTCTTGCTCGCCGCGGCATTCCTGACCTCGTGCGTTTCGGGCGACCGCCCTCCCGCAAGATATGTGATCTCGGAGCATGGCGCGGTCGGCGACGGCGCCACGGTCAACACCAGGGCCATCCAGGGGGCGATCGACGCCTGCGCGGCCGGCGGAGGCGGAGTGATTGTCGTGCCCAAAGGGGTGTTCGTCAGCGGAGCCCTGTTTTTCAAGCAGGGCGTGAATCTGGAGCTGGACAAGGACGGCGTGCTCAAGAGCACGACCGCGATGGCGGATTTTCCGCCCGTGTACACGAGCTGGGAGGGGGTCGAGCGCTATTGGACCGCGGCTTTCCTGAATTTCATGGTGGTGAAGGATGTGGTCGTCAGCGGCGAGGGCACGATCGACGGGTCGGGCCTCGAATGGCCCGGATCCGGCCCGCGCCAGCGCATGCCGGCGGGAGCCAGGCGTCCGGCATTCCAGCCTGCGCCGGTTCCCGCAGTGCTGCCAAAGCCGGAGGATGTATATCCGATGCCGTTGCCGACGACGGCAGCCGTCAACATCGCCCGCGACCCGGCCCATTTGCCCATTGTCAACGCGGCGGGCCTTTACATCCCGGGCGGTGGTCCCGGGCGCCTGTCCCCGCCGCGCTCCATCGTCTTTCAGGATTGCACGAACGTCCTCGTCTCGGGCGTCCGCCTGAAGAACCAGGCACGCTGGGGTTTTGTCTTCATCTATTGCAGCCATGTCGTCGCCGAGAATCTCAGCGTCCACATCGACAAGTACATTCCGAGTTCCGACGGCATGGACGTGTGCTCCTGCCAGGATGTGCGCATAACCGGCTGCGATATTGCCTGCACGGACGACGACATCTCGATCAAGGCGGGAAAGGATGCTGATGGGCTTCGGGTCAACCGGCCGTCCGAGAACATCACGATCAGCGGCTGCACGTTCGGCTCGGGAGGCGGCGTGGCGATGGGCTCGGAAGTCAGCGGATCGATCCGGCATGTGCTCGTCGAGCACTGCAAGTTCACCGGCTCAAGCACGGTTGCGCGGATCAAGTCGCAACCGAGCCGCGGAGGCGTCGTCGAGGACATCGTCTATCGGGACATCCAGGTCGAAAACGTAAGCCGGGCGATCGAGCTCGACCTCCAGTGGAGGATGGTCCCGCCCATCGCGCCGCGCGCAAAGGAGCTGACCGTGATCCGCAATGTGCGGCTCATCAATTTCACCGGAACGGCGCAGTCCGTCGGCCTGATCCGCGGCTTCAGGGACGCGCCGATCCAGGACGTGGCATTTGACCATTGCCAGGTGACGGCGCAGCGCGGCCTGGCCGTCGCCAATGCGCCGGACCTGAATACGACCGGACTCGACATCAAGGTTGCGACCGGGGCGCCCATCATTCGCGAGAGCGACACCGCCCAACCGTAGCGGCGCTAACCTGCATCGATCACAAATTCCGACGAATCTTGGCCAATCTCGTCGGCGCAAAGGGCCTCTTGCTCCCTGCGCTGTGCTTTTAGCACAGCTCGGTCGCCTTCGGCCCTTTTCGCTCGACGATCTTGCGCAATCTTCATCGGTTTTGTGATTGATGCAGGTTAAATCCGCCATCAGCGGGCCCTGTCTCCGGATTCGGACCAAAAGTCGCCCGGCTCCTCCCGAATCGGAATTTGCCCGGACCCCGGCGAAAGCCGGCCGCTTTCGCCCGGAGCAACCGAGATATATTGACCGTCCCCGCCGGGGCCCGCCCGGACATCGATTCCGGCGCCAGGGCACCGATCGAGCCTGAGCACCGGGAGGCCGGACGCGGCTGCTTCTGTCGCGACGTGATCGAGGCGCAGCCCGACGGAGTCCCGGATCAGAAACGCCGGTCCCTGGGAGGCGGTCATCCGGACGCCGCTGAGCTCCAGCCCCTTCGTGTCGCTGGCTCGCAATCCTCCCGCTCCGGCGGCAACGATGTCGCTCAGCCTCAGGCCCTCGATCGGCATCTCCGGCAGGCCGGAAATGGAGATTGTCACGGGCCGCCCGGGCTTGTTGCCGCTGATGCTGACCGGATTCCAGCCGTACTCGAAACTGCCGCGGGCTCCCCGGATCGTGATATGGCTGATCGCTATTCCCCGGAAGACAGGCGTGCGGATGGAGACCGGCTCCTGCGGGGGCGGCGTCTCCCCCTGCATCGTGTAATACTGCGAAACGCTGATGGCCCGGCCGACGTCCTCAAACACCATGTTTTCGAACCGGACGTTTTCCACGATGCCGCCGCGCCCGCGCTCGCTCTTGATGTTGATGCCCCCCTGGGTGCCCTGGCAGACAACGCCGCTCACGACGACATTGCGAATGCCTCCGGATGTCTCGCTGCCGATGACAATGCCTCCGGAGCCGCGGCGGATGATGCAGTTGGTGATTGCAACGTCCTCCGTCGGCCGGTTGACGCGCAGGCCATCGGCATCCTTGCCCGCCTTGAGCGTTATGGCGTCGTCCCCGTTGTCCAGATAGCAGTCGGAAATGCGCACGATGCGGCTCGAATCAATGTAGATTCCCCCTGTGAACGCCCCCGGGAAGGTTTCCAGCGAGACGCCGTGGACAACGACATTCTCGGAATAGAGCAGATGGACGGACCAGAATGGAGCGCCGACCATGCGGATGTCCTCAATGAGGACGTTTTTGCAGTTTCTGAAGCGGATAAACGGAGGACGCAGCAGCGGCGCAGCCTTCAGGTATTCGCTCTCGGGCTGGGGCGTCTTTTGCTGCAAAAGCGCCAGAAGCCGGTTCCAGGCCGGGCCAAAGGCGGAGCCGACGCTGGTTGCCGTCTTGGGCTGGGGTCCGCCCAGCAATTGCGTCCATTCCGCGTTGCTGGTGGTTATCAGGCCGCGGCCGGTGATCGTCACATTCTCCAGGTCGCTTCCCCCGATCAGCGGGATGGGAGCCAGGCACTCGATGCCCTGGACGCGGCCCCAGGCGTAGGGCAGCCGCGCGGCGGGAAAGTGCAGGACGGCGCCGGCGTCGATGCGGAGGATCAGATTGCTGACAAGTTCGATCGGGCCGCTGGTGTAGTTCCCGGCGGGGATCTCGACAGTGCCGCCGCCGGCCGACTTTGCCGCCTGGATGGCCGATCGAATCGCGTCGGTGGATGGAGCCGAGCCGTTGGGCCGGGCGCCATAGTCGGCGACATTGAAGACTCCTTCGGCGCCGCTGGCCGGACAAAGCAATGCGATTGAGAAAAGGCCGAGGGCTCCCAGTGCGCGGCTCCCAGGACTGTGATGGTGGTTGGACATGAAAGTATCCCGTTTCCCGGTGGTCGTCAGTCGGTCCGGTGGTAAACACCGAACACCACCTCGGTATAGGCCAGGTTCATCCCGGGGGCCGTGGCTCTTGAACCGAGGTCGTCAATGGCCTTCTTGACGTCGAATACCGCCTTCAGTTCGTAATGATGCGCGAGGAAATCGCTCTGGGCCATGCAGGCTGATTCGTTGGGCCGGGCGACGATCCATGAAGGCTTGAGCGCCTCCGCCACCTGGCCCCAGGTGAAATAGCCCTTGTCGGGACCGATCTTCCTGCGGGCCTCGACGACCTCGGGTGAGACCAGTCCCGGCCAGTCCTGCATCCTGCACCCGCTGTAGTAACCAATGTAGCCCAGCGGCTCAAGGTAGACCGACTCGCCGGAAGCAACGTGTCGCTTCAGCCAGAGTCCGATCTGTCGCCGCTGGCCGGCGTCGACCACCGTCTCCTTGAACCGGATCGGAGCCAGGGACGAGAAGAAGATAAAGCCGAGAAAGACCAGCAGGCCCGCAACCATGGCTGCTGCCAGGGCGCAACGCAGCAGGGGCCGGGAAACCATTCCCGCAAGGGTGGCGGCGGCGCTGGCCAGGGTCACCAGGCACATGAAGGCCAAAGGGGGATAGTACCACGGGCAATACTGAGAGGCCAGGTCGGTGTAGGTCAGGTACCCGAGCAGAATGAACGCCGTGAGCGAAGCCATTCGCCCCAGCCTGTCGCGGCCCGGCACCAGCCAATAGAGGACCGAGACCGACCCCAGTGCGAACTCGGCATCATGAACCCAAGGCGGCCAGGATCCCGGTCCCGTATTGAGCATGTCGTAGATGGGCGCCAGCGCCCGGGAAAGGACGGAAGGCGCGGAACCGAAGGCGGCGACGGCCGCCGCCGTCAGCCGGTATCCATCGGCGGCATAAGGGACCAGGTTGTGCTTGGCGATGACGGTATGGGGAACCGGAGAACCGTAATACCACCAGGTAAACAGGAACCAGGGAAGATAGAGCAGCCCGCAGATCAGGGCCGATTGGGCGAGTGCGCCGACGAGCGGCCTGCGCGGACCCGTTTCGAAAACGAGCGCGGCCAGCGCGATCGCCGCCATGTAGACAAAGGCATCCGGACGACTATACAACAATCCTGCAAAAAGGACGCCTCCAAGAAGCCGGTGCTGCGTCCAGCCGATGACCGCAATTGCAAAAGCGGGCGCCAGGAAGCCGAGAACCAGGCCTGCCTCCTGGCCGCTCATGGCGAAGGCGGTCGATTTTATCTCCAGTGCAGCGATTACCGGGAAGAGCAGGCCGATCCCGATCCGGATCGGCGGGGCCGCCGTCCCTCTCGCAAATACGCCGACGATCGATATCCAGGCGAAAACCAATCCAACGAGGGACACGCCGCGAAAGAGCCAGAGCGGCAGCAAATAATCCTTTGCGGCCGAGACAGCTGCAAAAAGGGCCGGCAGCAGCGCATTCAGGGGGGAAGTGAATCCATAGACCCGCTCGCCCTGAGTGTAGACCAGTCCGTGGCCATGCGCCAGGTTTTCGCTGTAGCGATAGGTGATGAAGAAATCCTCCCATGCCAGGCGGGTGTAAATGGCGAAAAAAACCGGGATCGCCGCAGCCACGCAGAGTACACCGATGAACGCCGGCGAGGGGTGCTCAAGCGGGGACAAGAGCTCCTTCAATGAGAGCCGCAACGTCCTGCCGAGACTAGAGCGAGGTATGGACACGCGCGAGCCTTCACCAAGGCCTAGCCTGACAGGTGAGTCAAGGAGGCTGCTGGGCTGTCCTGTGGCTAGGGGGGAAATCCGCCCTGAACCCAGGTCGTCGGACCGTCCTCCCGCAATCCGTCGGCAGAGAGCACAAAGGCGAGACCGTGCTCTTCCAGCCATTGCCTCGCGGCAACGGCGGGCACTCGTGGAAAAGCGTGCAGGATCGAGTCGCCGCGGGCGAAGCGGAAGGCTCGGACGCCAAAGGCATCCTCAAGCGATTCCGCGTGGCTGCGGCTGCGTGTCATCAGGTCCACGCAGGCCACCTCGACCTCGTCGGCAACGGCCACCCACTCGATGCCCAGCCGGGCGTAATTGACAGGGGTTTGTTTCTTCACGGCTTCCTCGGGAGAATCGCGCGGCAATTATTGCCGCAGCCTCTTCCCAAGCAGGATCCGGACCATCCGCCGTCCACGGATGCCCGCCCGGCCGAGACCGGAGATCCTGGCTAACGCCCGTTCCGCCGGCGCCTGCCTTCCGCCGTCGTCTCGGCCATCCCCCGCCGCATCGAAACCCGCTGCACGAGGTTGGCCAGGTCGTGGGCGCACATCCGGGCGGTCTTGCACCCTTCGAAACTGCCGTCGCCGGGCGACAAGCCCGCCTGCGCCTGTTTCAGACGATGATAGCGCAGGTGGAATTCGCACCGTTCCTCAAGCGTCGCCACGGCAATGGCCTTCTCAAAGCATGTTCGAAAGGATTCGGTCGCGGCTTTAAGTCGCGTGAAAGTCTGCTGGATTCTGACCATATCGGTGGATGAACACTGTCTTCTCCAAATAATTACGCCAATAATCGCCACAATCCGGCCCAATTATAAGGCCTATTTTGCGCCAACCCGGCGACACCCCGGCGCCGGCTATTCGGAATACTCGGCCCAGCTCGAACGCGTCTCAGTCAGCCGGACGCGCTCGATCCGCACATGGGGAGGAAGGGCGCCGGCCTTCCCGGACCCGGAGGCCCGGTTGCGGAGCTTGCGCTTCAGTTCGTCAAAGACGGCTTTCGCCATGATCTCGCTGGTCGGGTCCTTGCCTGTGAACGGCACGACCCGGCGGCCGTAGGTCTTTTTGAGAAACGCGAAATTGGGGTCGTCGGTGTTGAGGCACAGGGCGTGGTCCCATCGGTCCAGGAAGTCCTGGAGCGCCCGCTTGATCACCATGAAGTCGCAGACCATGTCGTTCTTGTCGAGGCGGTCCGATGCCAGAATGACCTCGACTGTGCGGCTGTGGCCGTGGGGATACCGGCACTTGTCCGGGTGTTTCGAGAGGGCGTGGCCGCTCTCGAACTCGAAGCTCTTGCAGATGCGGAAAGGCATGGTCCGTGGGGCCGGTCAGTCCCAGCCGATCTGCCGGCCCTTGTTCTGGTCCTCGAGCCAGCTCTGGAGCGGCTTGAAATAGTCGAGCATCGCCCTGGTGGACAGGTCCTCTCCGGTCTTTTCGCGGAGGAGTTTGCGCCAGTCCTCGGTTCCACCCGTCTCGAGGATGCTCTTCAGCCAGGCGCCGACCTCCTTGTTGCCCGCGTAATTGCAGGCCTGCGGCGGCTGGTGCAGAATATTCCGGGCGATGTAATCGTGGAGCTGGAACTTGAGCACCGTGGCGACGGCGTACGAGTAGTAGTAGCATGGCGTGTCGTCGATATGGGTCTTCGTGGCCGCGTCGCACCATTCCTCACCCCGCGGTGCCGGCGGCTCGATCCCCTGGAATTCACGGACGTACTTCCACCAGCGCGCGTTCCACTGGCCGGCCGGCAGGCGGTGGGCGTAGACGTCCGCTTCCCAGTGGGTCATCGTGCCCGAAGCCCAGAACATGAAGGGAATCGAGTTTGAGAGGGCGTCGTTGAGAAGGAACGCCGTCGTGTCCGCCCGGTAGTCCGCCGGGAGAATGCCGCGGAATTTCAGGTAGGGCACCTGGCTCGATGCGAGCGCGGCCAGCTCCCCAATTCCCTCGTGGAAACCCGGATTGGCGCCGGTCCGCAGAAGCGGCGGCACCCCGGGGCGGGTGTAGCTCATGAAATAGTGGCCGTGTCCGAGCTCGTGGTGGGCGGTGTAAAACCACTCGGAATTCGGTTCGATGCTTTGGAGCGATCGGACGTCGTTCTCGAGGTCGATGTGCCAGCACGAGGCATGGGTGTTCTTTCTGCGGGGATTGCCGGGCGGAACGGGATAGAGGTCGGACTTCGACCAGAAGCTCGGGGGCAGCGGCTCGAACCCGATGCCTTCATAAAAGCTTTCCGCCGTCCGCGCGATCCACTCCGCCGAGCGGCCCTTGAACCGGCCGTCGATGTTGGCGGCCTCGACGAGGCCGGTCCACTCCTGGCTCCAGCGGTTGTTGATCCAATGGGCCGGAATGAGCCTCGGAACCGGCTGGTGATACTTTTCGGCCAGCTTGTACTTTGTCCAGGTGTGCAATTGCAGGTACAGGGGCCGCAGGACGAGCATGAATTCGTCCTGCATTTTGACCATCTCATCGGTCGTCATCCCGTACGCGGCGACCTGGAGTCCGAAATAGTCCGGAAAGCCAAGCTCCCCTGCGGCTCCGTTTCTGAGTCCGCGCAGATTGATCAGGTTTTCCTTGAGCGCCTTTCCCGATTCCTTGGAGGCCTCCCATACCGCCCGCCTCTCGGACAGGTCGGTGCCGGACTCGAGCAGGTCGTCGATATCGTTGGCCGAAACCGGCTTTCCGCGCAGCTTGAACTGGAAACTGTTCAGGATGGAGGACTGGAGAGTCTCCGCGTGCACCCGGGCCTCGACAAGCGCCGGATTGGTCATCGGGTACTCCGCGGCATTCAAAAGAACCTGGTTCAGCTGGCGTACCGTTAGATCGTCGAGGGCATCCTTCTGCGCAAGAAACTCCCTCGCTTCCCTGATTATGGCCGGATTGCCGTTGAATGCGGCGTACGCGTTGCCGGCGGCCTCCGAGGCGGCGTCGTGTTCCGGGGTCACATCGGTGAGCGCGTCCCACTGGGCCCCGCTATTGACGCGATAGAGGGCCTGGTAACCCGCGTTGACCAGCTTGAGGAACGCGTCCGCGCGTTCCTGGGCGGGATTGGCGGCCCGCAGGGGAACTGCAGTCGCGGCTGCGGCTGCAAGCATCAGGGCCAGGAATTGAAGGCGGACTGGAATTCGCATGAGAGGAAAGGGTCCGATTGTCCCAGAAACCCGTCAGACGCCAAGCTCGCGTTTGACGGCGGCAAATGCGCCGATCGCAACCTCCAGATCCTCCCTGCTGTGGGCGGCGCTCACCTGGGTCCGTATCCGCGCGGCGCCCCGCGGCACCACGGGGTGGAAGAAGCCGATCACATAGACGCCCTTCTCCAGCATGCGCTCGGCGAAGTCCCTTGCGAGCCGGGCGTCGCCCAGCATGATCGGAACGATCGGGTGGAAGCCCGGCTTGATGGACAGCCCCGCCTCCTGAAGGCCCTTCCGGAAGAAGCGCGTGTTTTCATCGAGGCGCGCGCGCAGCGCGCCCGAGCGCTCGATCAGGTTGAGCGCCGCGAGGGCCGCCGCCGCGACCGCCGGGGCAAGTGTGTTGGAAAAAAGATACGGACGCGACGACTGGCGGAGGCAGGCGACGATCTCCCTTCGCCCGGACACATAGCCGCCGCTTGCGCCGCCGAGGGCCTTGCCGAGGGTTCCGGAAATGATGTCCACCCGGCCCATCACCCCATGAAGTTCCGGCGTCCCCCGCCCTCTCGGCCCGACAAAGCCGGCCGCGTGGCTGTCGTCGATCATGACCAGGGCCCCGTGGCGGTCGGCCAGGTCGCAAATTCCGGGCAACGGCGCAATGAATCCGTCCATCGAAAACACGCCGTCGGTCACGATCAGCTTGAACCGCGCCCCTCCTTCGACAGCCTCCTTCAGACGCGATTCCAGGTCGCCCAGGTCGCCATTGCGGTAGCGGAAGCGCCGCGCCTTCGACAGCCGGATTCCGTCGATGATGGAGGCGTGGTTCAATTCGTCGCTGATGATTGCGTCCTCCTCGGAGAACAGAGTCTCGAAAACCCCGCCGTTCGCATCGAAGCAGGAGGAGTAAAGGAGCGTGTCATCCGTCCCCAGAAAGGCGCTCAGGCGCGACTCCAGTTCACGGTGGATCTGCTGGGTGCCGCAGATGAAGCGGACCGAGGCGAGGCCGCACCCCCAGCGGTCCAGCGCCTGGTGCGCCGCGGCCACGACATCGGGATGGTTGGCCAGGCCGAGGTAGTTGTTGGAGCAAAAATTGATGACGGACCGGTCGCCGCCCCCCGAAGGGATGGGAATGCTTACATGCGCCCCCTGGGCGCTCGACAGCACGCGTTCCGTCTTGCGAAGCCCCTCTTCATCCATCCGCCGAAGGGCCGATTCAAGGTGCTCGCGGTAGGCCGGGTTCATTTGGCCTCCCAGTCCAGAACGATTTTGCCCGAGCGGCCGGAGCGCATGAGTTCGAAGCCAGTCTTGAACTCGGTGAAGGGCAGCCTGTGGGTGATCACCGGCGAGATGTCGAGCCCCGCCTGGATCAGGGCGGTCATCTTGTACCAGGTCTCGTACATCTCCCGGCCGTAAATGCCCCGGATCGTCAGCATGTTGAATACGACCTTGTTCCAATCGATCGCGCCCGGCTTCGGCATGATTCCCAAAAGGGCGATGCGGCCGCCGTGCGCCATGTTCTCGATCATGTCGTTGAGCGCCTCCGGGCTGCCGGACATCTCCATGCCGACGTCAAAGCCCTCCTTCATCCCGAGTTCCTTCTGAATGTCCGCCAGTCTTTCCCGCGGTACTTCGACTGCGCGTGTGACTCCCATCCTGCGCGCCAGTTCCAGCCGGTAGGGATTGGAGTCGGTGATCACCACTTTTCGGGCGCCCGCCTGCCTGGCGATGGCGGCCGCCATGCAGCCGATCGGACCCGCGCCGGTGATGAGGACATCCTCGCCCACAAGGTCGAACTGGAGGGCGGTGTGGGCCGCATTGCCCAGGGGGTCGAAACACGAAAGGACATCGAGCGGGATTGCGGGGTCCACATGGACGGCGTTGGACGCCGGGATGCACAGGTATTCCGCAAACGCGCCGTCGCGATTCACTCCCACCCCTTTTGTGTCCTTGCACAGGTGCCTGCGGCCCGCGAGGCAGTTGCGGCAGGCCCCGCAGACAATGTGACCCTCTCCGTCGACGAGATCGCCCGCCTTGAATCCTTGGACATTGGAGCCGAACTCCTCGACCACTCCGACGAACTCGTGCCCGATCACCATCGGCGGCAGGATCGTCTTCTCGGCCCAGGCGTCCCAGTTGAAAA
Organism: uncultured Opitutaceae bacterium; assembly: GCA_964605835.1. Classification (GTDB taxonomy): domain Bacteria; phylum Verrucomicrobiota; class Verrucomicrobiia; order Opitutales; family Opitutaceae; genus Palsa-1447. The sequence continues at coordinate 23,889 of CAZSEH010000027.1, read as the reverse complement.
TGTGCACGTCCGTGCCGCAAATCGAGGTTTTCCTTATCCTTATGAGGACGTCGTTGATTCCGGGGCGAGGGACGGGCACCTCGACAAGATCGAGGCCGGCCGCGGCCCGGAGCTTGGCGATGGCGCGCATCGTCTTCATTGGCCGGCTCTCCCGGGCAATTCGAGCGCCTCGGCCACCGCGGAGCAGGTGATGTGTCCGTTCTCGGTGTTGAGGCCCTTCGCCAGCCCGGCGTTGGCCGCCAGCGCCCCCTTGACACCCAGCTCGACGAATTGGGCCACGAAGGGCTCGGTAGCCTGGGTGAGCCCCACGGTCGATGTGCGGCCGACCAGCGCCGGCATGTTCGGCACAGCGTAATGGATGACTCCGTGCTCCTTGTAAACCGGCTCGTTGTGCGATGTGGGACGGATGCTCTCGATGCATCCGCCCTGGTCGATCGCGATGTCCACTATGACGCTGCCGGGCCGCATCTGGCGCACCATTGCGTTCTTGACGACGGTCGGGGCCTTGGCCGCCGGAATCAGGACGGCGCCCACAAGCAGGTCCGCATCGGCCACCGCCTGCTCGAGATTCGAGGGATTGGCCATCAGCGTCACCACCCTGCCCCGGTAATCGACATCGAGGATCTCAAGTTTGCGCGGATCGAGGTCCAGGACGGTGACGCGGGCCCCCATCCCGACCCCCATCTGGACGGCGTGCGCGCCCGAGTTGCCGGCGCCGACCACGACCACGTGTCCAGGAAGCGTGCCGGGAATTCCGCCGAGCAGCACACCGGAACCGCCGTGCTGCGACTGCAGGAAATACGCGCCGATCTGGATAGCCAGGCGGCCGGCAATCTGTGACATGGGCTTGAGGAGCGGGAACGATCCGTCCGCCGCCTCGACCGTCTCGTAGGCGATTCCCCGGACCCGCTTCTCGAGAAGAAACCGGGCGAGATGCGGGCCGGCGGCCAGATGAAGGTAGGTGAAGATCGTCTGGTCCTCCCGGATCAGGGGGAATTCCACCGGGAGCGGCTCCTTGACCTTGAGAATGAAGTCGGCCTCGGCCCAGACCTTCCCGGCCGACGCCGACAGGGCCGCCCCGGCCGCACGGTACTCCGCGTCGGTGAACCCGGCGTTCATGCCGGCCGACTGCTCGATTACGACCTCCGCGCCGAGTGACACGCACCTGCGGCACAGGCTCGGAGTCATGGAAACCCGTGTTTCTCCAATCTTGATTTCCTTTGGAACGCCAATTTTCATGCCCCAGAGGAGCAGGTTTCTGCGGCGATTTCGAGCAAACGGTTCAAACGGGGAAATCCGCCTGCGGCGGAGGCGGCTGTCACGGCCCGGAGCGCCTCCCGGTCAAACGAACTGCTGCAGCCCGGCGCCGTCCGCCGACATCCGCCGGTCCAGCACCTCGCGCTCGGCCCTGAACCAGAACTCGAGGTCGCTCCCGCGGCCCTGCCCATCCGTACGCCAGAGTTCATCGGCGCGATGCGCCACCTGCATTTGCAGCTTCAACAGGTCGTCCTCCAGTTCGGAGGCCGGCACATCCGGGTCGTTGTGCTCGGTATTCATATAATAGTGCAATGGATGATTCCGACAAGTCCGCCTCTTGCTTTCCTGCCCATATGACCGCCGGTTGTTGAAAAGGTGCCCTGCCTGCGCACGATTTCAACCGTCGCACTGTGAAGATTATGAAACGACCGCGCGGCGCGGGAGGCAGGCCTCTCCGCCGACAGTGTAACCCTGTTCCCCCCCGGCGCTTCAGGGATCCGACTGACACTGCATCCGAATTGCCGTCATCCGGTCTTGCGCCGGTTCCTGCTCATTCGTCTGGCGGTGCGAATCCCCGCCGCAGCACGTTTTCGGCAACCGCCTTTGGGAACAGGAAGTTCTCGAGATAGCCCCGCCCTCCCGCCTTCGTGCCGCCCCCGCTCATCCGGTAGCCTCCAAACGGGTGGCGCTCGACGATGGCGCCTGTGATTGCGCGGTTGAGGTAGACATTGCCGGCCTCGATCTCGGCCTCGGCGCGCCGGAGGGCGACGGGGCTTCGGGAGAATATGCCCCCGGTGAGGGCGTAAGGGGTGGAGTTGGCGATCGCAAAGGCCTGGTCGAGGTCCCGGGCGCGGAGGACGGCCAGGACCGGCCCGAAAATCTCCTCCGTTGCGATCACGTGCCCGGGCAGCACGTGTGTGAAGAGCGTGGGCGGAACGAAGTACCCCTGCTCCGGCGCGCTCCCCTGCCAGGCGAGCGTCGATTCGGCGCGTCCCTTCCCGATCAGGGAAAGGATCTTCGTTCGCGCGTCGGCGTCGATGACCGGGCCGACGACGGTCCCCGGCGAGGCCGGATCCCCGACGGGAAGGGAGGCCGCCGCCGCCGAAAGACGCTCGACAAGGCGGTCGTGCACGCCGTCCAGGACAATGAGCCGCGAAAGGGCCGAGCATTTCTGTCCGGAGAACCCGAATGCGCTTGCGAGAATGGCCGGAATCGCCTCGTCCAGGTCGGCGTCGTTGTCGATGATGAGCGCGTTCTTCCCGCCCATCTCACAGACAACCTTTTTCAGGTTCCTCTGGCCCGGGCGCGTGCGTCCGGCGGTTTCCCAGATTTTCAGTCCGACTTCGCGGGAGCCGGTGAATGCGACAAAATCGACTCCGGGGTGCGCGACCAGGTGCGCTCCGACCTCCTCCCCGTATCCCGGCAGGAAATTGACGACGCCGGGCGGCAGGCCCGCCTCGGTCAGGATGTCCATGAATGTGGCGGCGGTCACCGATGTCTGCTCGGCCGGCTTCATGATGAGCGTGTTGCCGGCGACGACCGGGGCGACGGTAAGTCCGCACAGGATCGCCAAGGGGAAATTCCACGGTGCGATCGCAACCCCGGTTCCCCTGGGGACCCACCGCTGCACGCAGCGTTCCCCCGCCACGGCCTGGCTGAGCGCCGGCGCATCGAGGCGGCGCATCTCGGCCGCATAATACCGGCAAAAGTCGATTGCCTCGGAGACGTCCCCATCCGCCTCCACCCAGGGCTTGCCCGCCTCGAGGATCTCCAGCGCATTGAGTTCGTACCGGCGCTCCTCCATCAGCTCGGCCGCCCGCTCGAGAATGCGGCACCTTTCGGCCGCGGGGGAGGCTGCCCACGAGGGCTGGGCCGCGACGGCCGCAGCCACAGCGTCATCGGCATCGGAAAGGGTGGCCCGGGCCCAGTGTCCTATGACATGCCCGGGGTGCGAGGGGTTCACCGATGCCACGAATTCCCGCGCCGAGATCTTCCTCCCATTTATGACCAGGGGCCATTTCCGGGGCGGCCGCGCCTGCGCGGATTCCAGCGCCGCGCGCATGGCCGCGCGGGGGGCGCGTTGCGAGAAATCCGAGTTGGCGGCATTCCTGAAGGCGGGAGTCCCGGCATTCTCCGGCGTGGCGGGAGCAGCCGCGACGCGGGCACCGAGGATTTCCACGGGGTTTCGCAGGAGCTGTTCGCGAGTTGCCTCCCCTGCGTTTTTGGCCCTGAGGAAGCCTTCGTTGGAGGTATTCTCGAGCAGCCGGCGGACAAGGTAGGCCATCCCGGGGAGAAGCTCCCCTATCGCGCAGTATTCGCGCACGCGGTGGCCGGTCTCGAGAAGCGCGGACTTGAGTTCGTCCGCCATCCCGAAAAGCGCCTGGAATTCATATTCGCGCGGGTCGATTCCCAGATGGTCGGCCTGGACGATCGCGTGGGCGCAGGATCGCACGTTGTGCGACGCGAAGGCCGGGCTGACGACATCCCGGTTCTCGAGAAGGATCCTCGTCAGTTTCTCGTAGTTGGCGTCGCTTTCGGCCTTGTGGGACCACACGGGCGCGGGCCAGCCGCGCTGCCGCGCAAGCACGGTCTCGTAGTCCCAGTATGCGCCCTTGACGAGCCGGACCCCGATCGAACGGCCGCCCTTGCGCGCCCAGCCGATCAGTCCCAGCAGATCCTCCTCGCATTCGCGCAGGTAGGCCTGAAGCGCGATCCCGACACGGGCAGGCGCCGAACCGGGTGCCGCGACTTGCGCAAACTCCGGCTCGTCCAGAATCGAGGTGAAGAGGGTGAGCGTGAGGTCCTTCAGCTTGTAGCTCTCCATGTCGAAATTGATGAAGGCCCCCACCTGTGCGGCCTTCCTGAGGATTGGCCGAAGCCGCTCTTTCAATGCGGCCGTCGAGCGCTCCGGATCGGCCGGGTGCACCTCCGGCGTCAGTGCCGAGATCTTCACCGAAAGATTGAGGCGGGGCGAGGGACCCCGGGGACCGGAGTCGCTGAAGCAGGGCGCCGGATTTTTTGCATAAAAGGCGGACACGGTGTCAAGGAGCTCCAGGTTTCGCCTGAGGAAGGCATCGGCCTCGCCCTCGCTGACGACGGTTTCCCCGAGGAGGTCGACCGTGGTCGCAATCCCGGCGGCGGCGTTCTTCGCGATCCGGACGACCAGTTCATCGGGAGTCGCGCCCGCCACAAACTGGGCGGCCATCGAAACGACATTCGCCCTGACCGGCCCCGCGACGAGCCCTGGGGCGAACGAGGAAGCCGCCAGGCCCGCCTTCATCGCGGGATTGAGCTCCACGGCCTTGTCCCCGAGGTACTCCTGAAGGTGCCTGACGATTTCAGACGGCGAATCGAGCGCCGGCAGAACGTCCACGAAACGGAACAATTGCGTCTTGAAGGCGGGATCCTTCATCGCCCAGTCCATCAGGCGGCCATAAACCCCCTTTTTGGAGAAGAGGGCCGGCGCGGGCGCGCGGTCCATCGCTGCGAAAAGGATATCGCCTTGTTTTCGGACGGCGGCCTCGGTGGCCGGGTCCGGTTCCGGAAAACGGCTGTCGGTCTTCATGCCCGGAGCCTAATGGTCCCGCCTGCCTTAGGCGAGCGATCCCGCACCTGGGCGCGCTTAAAGGGGTCAGAGGGCCTCGCGATAGAGCTGCTCGTAGGCCGAGGCGGCCTTCCGCCACCCGAAATCGCGGGCCATGCCCCTGGATTGGATTGCGGCGTAGCGGGCCCTGTTCGCGTAAAGCTTCAGGGCGCGAGCGAGCGCCTCCCCGAGGCCCGCCGGAGTCGGCGCGCACATGATCCCGGTGCCCGTCCTGGGATTGTCGTCGGCGTCGACAACCGTGTCGACGAATCCGCCCACTTTGCTCACGATGGGCACCGTCCCGTAGACCTGCGAATACATCTGGTTTAGGCCGCAAGGCTCGAAAAGGGACGGCATGACGAAGAAGTCGCTCCCGGCCTCGATCACATGGCTCATGGCCTCGTCCAGCCGGCTGTTCAGGAAAACCTTTTCGGGCGCCTTGTCGCGCATGCTCCGAAGGGCGTCCTCATAGCGCCTCTCGCCCGCCCCCAGGATGACGAGCCGGCAGTCCTCCCGCAGGAAGAACTCGCGGTTGGCAAGCACAAGGTCGATCCCCTTCTGCTCGACGAGCCGGCATACCATGCCGAAAATGGGCCCGGCGAAATCGGGCGAAAAACCGCACTCGCGAAGCAGCGCTGCCCGGCATGCGAGTTTCCCGGCGAGAGCGCCCGCCGAGTAGGGCGCCGGGAGCAGGGTGTCGGTCGCGGGATTCCAAATCGCCGTGTCGACCCCGTTCACGAGCCCCGCGATGTCCTCGGCGCGCGTCTGCACGACACCGTCCATGCCGCATCCGAACTCCGGCGTCTGGATCTCCTTCGCATAGTTGGGGCTCACCGTCGTCACGCGGTCGGCAAAGAGAATGCCGGCCTTCAGGAGATTGATCTGACCGTAGTACTCGAGCCCGTCGATCGTGTTGAGCTCATCGGGCAGGTTCGTCAGGCCGAAGGTGGACCCGGGGGAGAGCCCCTGGTAGGCGATATTGTGGATCGTGAAGACGGTCTTGTCGGTGAGTGTTATCGCGAGCCTGCGTTCGGCATCCCTCAGGAGAAGGGGCAGAAGCGCCGCCTGCCAGTCATGGCCGTGGACGATGTCCGCCTGCATTTCGAGCAGCCGGAGCGTCTCGACGATCCCTTTGCAGAAGAAAATGAACCGTGCGGCGTTGTCCTCGTAATCCCTGTCTCCCGTGCCGTAGGCGTTGCGCCTGTCGAAGAACTCCTCCCGGCAGATGAAATAGACGGTGAGATTCCTGCGCGGCGAGAAGGCCCGGACATCGCCCGCCAGGTATCCGTCGCCCATTTCAATTTTCAGACGGAGCTTGCGTTCGGCCCCCGCGGTGTCGGGGCGGTCCAGTGCAGCCCGGTAGCCCGGCAGGAAAACGGCCACCTCGTGTCCGTTGGCCGCCTGGACTCCGCTCAGGGCCCCCACCACGTCGGCCAAGCCCCCGGTCTTAAGGTAGGGAAAGACTTCGCTCGCGGCATGGACGATTTTCATCGCCCCAAACTAGATCGCCGCCTTAGATGAAGCCAATACATTCCATGATGCTACGCGAACGGCTGCTCGCCCTATTGCGCGAGCCGGCCTATACTCCGGCCGACGAGGCTGAACTGTCCCGGCGGCTGGGTTTGAACAAGAAACAGGCCTCCTCCCTTTCCCACGAGATCCGCCAGCTTCTTTCCGCGGGCGCAGCCATCCGGGCCGCGGGCGGCCGCCTCCAGGCGAAGGGAGCCGAGGGCGAAGTGTCCGGACGCATCCAATTCCGGGCCGGCGGATCGGCCTTCGTGACCCCGGAGGCCCCGGCCACCTCCGCGAGGAAGCCGCAATCGATCCAGATAGCAGCCGAGGACACCGATGTCGCCCTTCCCGGGGACCGCGTGGCCGTCCGCGTCATTGAGGGCGCGCAGGGACGGAGGGCGGGTGAAGCGGTCGGACGAGTGGTCCGCGTCCTCGAACGGGGGCGCGACACGGTCGTCGGTGACCTCCGGCAGGAGGCGCGGGCATTCGTCGTCGTGCCCGACGATCCGCGATTCATTCACCAGGTCCATGTCGCCGACCCCGCACGCTCCGGCCTGAAACCCGCCCCGCGCCCCGGGGACAAGGTGGTCGTCCGCCTCGCGGAATGGAAGCACCGGCGCCAGGCGCTGAATGGCGAGATCGTCAAGCGGCTCGGAAAGACCCACGAGCCGAGGACCGAACTTCTGGGCGTTTTTGAGAAGTTCGGGCTTGAGCCCTCGTTCCCGGCCACGGTGGAACGCGAGGCCGCCGCCCTGCCCCACCGGGTGCCGGATCGGGATATCGCCGGACGGGCCGACTACCGGCACATTCCCGTCTTCACGATAGATCCGGACGACGCGAAGGACTTCGACGACGCCCTTTCGCTTGAAATGCTCGCCGGAGGGGCCATCCGGGTGGGCGTTCACATTGCCGACGTTTCCCATTACGTGCGCTCGGGGACGGCCATCGACACCGAGGCTCAGCGCCGGGGAAATTCGACCTACCTTGTTGGAACCGTCATACCGATGCTCCCGGAGAAACTCTCCAACGGACTGTGTTCCCTTGTCGAGGGCGAGAACCGGCTTTGCAAGGCGGTTTTCCTCACGTTTGGAAAGGGCGGGCGGCTTGAGGACACGTCGTTTGCGAACACGGTCATCCGCAGCCGCAAGCGCCTCACCTACCGGCAGGCCTACGCGCTCCTTTTCGGGAATGACTTCGAAGTGATCCGGGCCCTGCCCGTGCCGCCAAAGCACCAGACCGGCTCGACCGGACGCCCGCTGCGGGACTTGAGCGACGCGGAGATGGTCGATCTGCAGTCCTGGCTTAGGGCGCTTTGGCGGATAGCGGGGCGGCTGCGGCGCGAGCGCATGGCCCACGGGAGCCTCGACCTCGACATGCCTGAGACGAAGATCTTCGTCGACGAGCACGGCTTTGCCGACCGGCTCGAGCGGATCGAGCAGGACGAGAGCCACCAGCTGATCGAGGAATTCATGCTTGCGGCAAACGAGGCCGTCGCCCGGCTGACGCGCTCGCAGCGGCTGCCGTCGCTTTACCGGGTGCATGACGAACCCGATGAGGAAAGGCTCGAGGAGTTCCGGCAGTTTGCGGCGACATTCGGGATACAGGCGGGCGACCTGACCCGTCGCGAGGAGGTCACGAAGCTCCTCGGCGTCCTTTCGAAACACCCCCAGGGCTATGCCTTGCGGACGCAGTTCCTCAGGAGCCTGAGGAAGGCGTGCTACCGGGCCACGCCGGATGGGCACTACGGACTGCACAAGAAGGACTACACGCATTTCACATCGCCGATACGCCGGTACTCCGACCTGGTCGTGCACAGGGTGCTGCACACCTATCTCGTCAAGCACGGCCACATAGCCGCCGGCGGGCACGCCGGCTACGACATTCGCGGCGTGGAGGGGCTGGCGGAGCACCTGAGCCTGACGGAGATCAACTCGACCGAGGCGGAGCGCGAAAGCGTGAAGATCAAGCTCCTGGAGTTCTTCGAACGCGAACTCGCCAGAAAGGAACGCACCCCCTTTGTGGCGGTTGTCACCGATGTGCGTCCGCGCGGGTTCTTCATCGAGCTTGTCGAGTCGATGACTTTCGGTTTCGTCGCTGCTTCGAAACTGGGCGACGACAGCTATGTCCTGAACGGCGCCGGGACGGCCCTCATTGGGCGCCGCAAGCGCAAGGTCTATGCCGTGGGAGGGCGCCTGGACGTCGTCGTCGACAAGGTCGACCGGTACCGTCGGATGATGGATTTCCGACCGGCCTGATTTGGCTCCGGGCCCGGTTCGGTGTATGGTTTGGGCGCATGAAAAACTACGATTTTGCACGAAGCTTCCGTTTTCTTTATGACAAGGCCGTCGGCCTTTACGCAAATGGGCACCGGGGCGCAGAAACTTTCTTCAGCGCGGACGAAAAGGCGTGGCTCGCCGCAAACGGCCTGACCGCGCAGAACCTGTACGATTACGCCGAGGACGAGAACGCCGGCCAGGAACCCGGCTACGACCGGGCCCTCGGGATCGAGCTGATCCGGCGCGACTATTTTCTCCTGGAACAGGAAGGGCGGCCCTCGGCAAAGGTGCTGGACGCATCCGAGCTTCCGGCGAAGACGGACTCGGTGAGGGGGATTGAATGGCTGCCGCGGATAATCCCCAAGGCGCGGGCGAAGCTCAGGGGGGAGTTGCCCGGAGACTTGATGTTTTGCTGCGGGGGCGACCGGCGGTTCTTCAAGGCCCACGATATCCTCCCCTCCGAGTTCCTGGCGGTCGTCTGGAAGTTTGAAAAGGATGATGGCGCAGTCGTGGATTGGGTGGCTGAGCGCAGCGCGTCCGCGAGTTCGACCGTCTGACCAAAGAAATTGCCAGCCGTTCGTTGACGGAGGCGCAATGCTGGCTAGTTTTCGGGCGCATTAGGAGACCTTACAGGATCCATTCAACGGACGAACAGCCCCCCAATGAGCAAATATTCGCTAAAGATCAACGGCCAGTCCCATGACGTGGACGTGGCATCGGACACTCCCCTGCTTTGGGTGCTCCGGGACACGATCGGCCTCGTCGGCACCAAGTTCGGCTGCGGAGTCGGCCAATGCGGCGCCTGCACGGTCCACCTCGACGGCGTCGCCTCGCGCGCGTGCCTGACACCGGTGTCTGTCGCCGCCGGAGTGAAGGTCACGACAATCGAGGGGCTCTCGCCGGACGGGTCCCACCCCCTTCAGCGGGCATGGATGGCGATCGACGTGCCGCAGTGCGGCTATTGCCAGGGCGGCCAGATAATGTCGGCCGCGGCGTTGCTCGCCCGCAACGCCAGTCCGACAGACCAGGACATCGACGACGCGATGGCCGGAAACATTTGCCGCTGCGCCACGTACCACCGGATTCGCGCGGGGATTCATCGGGCGGCTGAACTCGCCGCCGGAAAGGAGGCCTCGTCATGAGCCTACCCGAAACCGAACTCACGAGCAGGCGCTCGTTTCTGAAGCTGTCCGCCCTCGCGGGCGGCGGGCTTGTGCTCGCCTACTACCTCAAATCGGCGAGCTCGGTGCGCGGCCAGGTCGCAAAGCCATCGGCGGATTCGATGGAGGGCGCCTTTGCGCCGAATGCGTTCGTCCGGATCGCACCGGACGGAAGCGTCACCATTTACTCGGCGCGTCCGGAAATCGGCCAAGGCATCAAGACCTCGCTTCCGATGATCGTGGCGGAGGAACTCGATGTGGATTGGAAGAGGGTGAGCGTCGTCTCGGCGCCTCTGGATCCCGCGTTCGGCAACCAGGGAGCGGGCGGGAGCACATCGACCCCCCAGTCCTATGCTTCCCTCCGCCGCGTGGGCGCGACCGCACGGAAGATGCTCATCCAGGCGGCTGCCCAGACCTGGGGCGTTCCGGAAAGTGAATGCTACGCCCAGGACGGAGTCGTTCGCCACCGGGACACGGGCAGGACGCTCAACTACGGCGATCTGGTCGGGGCAGCGTCAAAGCTTCCCGTTCCCGACGAGAAGACCGTGCAGTTGAAGGATCCAAACGAGTTCAAGCTGCTCGGATCCAGGATTGGAGGCGTCGACAATCCAAAGGTAGTCACGGGACAGCCGCTTTTTGGAATCGACCAGAAGGTTCCCGGGATGCTTTACGCCGTCTACGTAAAATGCCCGGTTTGGGGCGGCAAGGTGGTCGACGCCAACGTCGATTCCGTCAAATCGCTGCCGGGAATTCGTGACGCCTTTGTCCTCAATCGCACAGTGCCCCACCACGACGACCTGACCGGGCTCGTGCCCGGGGTCGCGATCCTGGCGGATTCGACCTGGGCCGCGTTCAGCGCGAGGGAGCATCTCGAGGTCAAATGGGACGAGGGCCCCAACGCCGGCACAAGCTGGGCCGGATTCAAGGAGGCGGCGGGCAACATGGCCAGGAACGGCACGGGAATGCGCACCGTGCGCCACGACGGTGACGCCGCGGCCGCCTTGAAGAATGCCTCCAAGGTTGTGGAGGCCGACTATAGCTACGCGTTCCTATCCCACACCGACCTGGAGCCCCAGAACACAACGATCAGCATCGATGGTGATCGGGCCGAGGTGTGGTCGCCCACCCAGAGCCCGGGCGACACGCGCCGTTTCGTGGCGCAGGTCCTCGGAGTCCCCCCGGAAAACGTGCGCGTCAACATCACGCGCATCGGCGGCGGATTTGGCCGCCGGCTGCAGCCGGATCCTGCCATGGAGGCCGCGGCCATCGCCCAAAAGGCGGGCGCGCCGGTAAAGCTCGTGTGGAGCCGGGAGGACGACATGCAGCACGACCATTACCGGCCGGGCGGCTTCCATTATTTCCGGGGAGGTCTTGATGAGAAGGGGCGGCTCGTGGCATTCACGAGCAAGAACATGTTCTTCGACAATGGCATAGGTCCCGATCACTACCCGGGGCGCTTCGTTCCCAATTACCTGCTCGAGGTCGGGAAGATAGAGAACGGCGTTCCAATGGGTCCGTGGCGCGCGCCCGGAAGCAACACCTACGCCTTTGTCGTCTGCAGTTTTCTGGACGAACTTGCGCACGCCGGCGGGCGCGATCCGGTCGAATTCAATCTCGAACTCCTGGGCGACCGCGCAATGGTCGAGGGAACCGGACAGCGCGGACAGCGCTACAATGCCGAGCGCATGCGCGGCGTCGTGAAGCTCGCCGCCGAAAAGTCCGGCTGGGGCCGGAAGCTCCCCCGCGGGCGGGGAATGGGGCTCGGGTATTACTTCAGCCACCAGGGATACATCGCCGAAGTGGCCGAGGTGACCGTCAGCCAGGCCGGCGAGCTCAAGGTCGACCGGGTGGTTGCCGCGGTCGACGTGGGTTCGCAGATCGTGAACCTGAGCGGCGCGGAAAACCAGATCCAGGGTTCGATCATCGACGGCCTGAACGCCGCGTGGCGCCAGGATCTCGACATCCAGAAAGGCCGGGTGGTCCAGAGCAATTTTCACGAGTACACGATGCTTCGGATTCCCGACGCGCCCCGCAAAATCGAGATTCATTTCAACAAGACGAATTACCCTCCGACGGGCCTTGGCGAACCGTGCCTGCCTCCCCTCGCGCCGGCCGTGGCCAATGCGATCTTCGCGGCGACGGGTGTTCGCATCCGCCAGCTTCCCTTCGCCCGCACCCCCCTGCGCTGGAGCTGACCTCGGAAACTAGAGCAATTCTCCCTGGATTTCGCCGGATGGCGCCTTTTCCGGCGTCACGCCGAGAAACGCGCCGTAGCGCTCGAGCCAGTCGTCGAGCTTGGCCATATAGTAGTCCGGATCGTAGGGAGCCGATTGGGCGTCGTAAAGTGCCACCGGCCGGGCGCGCTGCCAGTCGCTCGTGCGGCCCTTGGAGCGCGCGGTGATGTAATAGCTGAGCCGTTCGCCCATCCCAGGCCGGGGCGTCAGCTGGAGAGCGGCTTCGGCGGCCGCCCGCCTCGGCTTTCCGCCGGAAGCGATCAGCCGTTCATAGGCGTCGGGGCTCTGGCCCAGGGTTTCGCTCCTGGCCAGTTCCTCAACCGGGGCCTGCCGGCTTGAAATGCGCCGCCGGTAGTCCTCGACGAGGGAGAGTGGAGACTCGGCGGTTTGTCCCACGAGAAAATGGATCATGCGGTCGGAAAGCCGCTGGAGGTAGGGCTCGATCCCGCGGGAGCGCAGGGCGCTTCCGCGCAGGGTGATTTTTCGGCCGTCGAAAAGGGCGTAGTTCTTCGCCTTGTAACAGAACATGGCCTCATAGCGCCCGTCGAACTCGAGTTCGATTCCGTCCGGAAGGATCGCCGCGACGAGGGTCAGCAGGGCATCCGGCTCCCTGTAATAGCGCCCGGAGGACAGGTAGATCCCGTCGGTGTCCGCCTCGAGGATCGTGCAGCCGTGCCGGGTGAATTCGTCGATAAGGCCTTGAAGGAGCTCGCGTCCCCGCCGGGTCACCTCCGCCGCGAGGTCCCCGTCGCCAAAACGGGCGCCGGAGAACCCCAGGTATCCATAGAATGAGTTTATGAGGATCTTGAATGCGGCCTGCCGCGCCTGCGCCTCGGCCCGCTCCCCTGCTGTTGGGGCGCTGCGGGCGAGCAGCTTGAATTTGAGCCGGTAGTCGCGCAGCGTTTTGAGAAGGGGGATGAAGGCGCCGAGGGAGTCGTTCACGGGGTTCCGGCCGATCTGGAGCAGCAGGCTCGGATAGAGAGAGGCGACGTCAAAGTGAAGGACGTCCCGGAATACCCCCGCCTGGAAACTGCGGGTGTAGCCCCCCTCGAACGGGCGGATCTCCGGGGGCAGAGGGCAGGCCTGTCGGGCGTGGTAATACTCCTCCAGCAGGAGCAGGTCGATCTTCGCCGTCGTTCCGCGCAGGGTCGCCTCCTGCAGGAGTATGGGAAAGGCCCGGGCCTGCTCGAAATAGGTCGGCAGAAGGATGTCGGCGAGTCCCTGGGTCTCGCGCAGGTCGTCCTCGAGGTAGGCGCAGAACCGGGGCCTGTCTGTCTCAAAGACCGACGCAATCGCGCCCCCTTCGATGTAGGTCCGGTCGGGGCCGTCCTCAGGGGTTATACCGAAATACACCGCCGCCTCCTTGAGGCCGTAGGAGGTCATTTCGCGCACGGTGATATCGTACAGCTGCACGAGCAGGTAGGTGTCGATGACGGCGCGTCCCGGCAGGTCGCAGCGCGGAAAGTCGATCCACCGCTCGGCGGCCTTAAGCCGGCTGTTCCGGAAGGATGCCGCCGCTCCGTACCGTCCCCAGGCGCAGGGCAGTTTGAACCGGCGGCAGCGCTGCCGGAGATAATCGAGGTCGAACCGGAAGAGATTGTGGCCCTCGATCGTATCCGGGTCCAGTTCCGCCAGCGCACCGGCGAAGGCGGCCACGAGATTGCGTTCCGCCTCGTCGGTCATGGCCGCGATCGTCAGCAGCCGGCTGCGCCCTGCGAATCGCAGGCCGATGGCTATCACCCGGTCCTGCGGACGGGCCGCGTCGGAAAAGCTGCCGTCCACGGAAGACGTCTCGATGTCGATCTGGCAGCGGCGGAGCTGCCCAAACCCGAGGTCCCGGTAGAGCCTGGCCCGGGTTTGAATGAGGAACTGGCACTCGATCGGCCGCACCGCGTCCGTTCCGCCCGAGTCGCGCGCCTTCTGGAGAAAGGCGTCGTAGGCATCGAGAGTATCCGCGTGGACGAGCCGGCTGAAGGCCCCCTCGCCTCGGAGCAGCTCGACCTTCAGGCCGGCTGTCGCCGGGTCAATCCCGGACCCGGCAAGCCACGCAAAGGGCCGGAAAGCCACGATAATGTCCTCCCTGCCTCCCCCGGCCGTCGCCACAGTCGTGTGGACCCGGCCTTCGCCGTCGATCCAGACGCCGCAAAGCGAACCGGCCCCCGGCATCAGAATGGCTTCACGTATGCCATCGTGACGGCGACGATCGCGAGCAGGATGGTCAGGGTGATCCAAAGGGCGGCCCTTGCCCGCTGCCGGTAGGCCAGCGAGCTGAAGCTCGCGATCGCCAGCCAGCAAACGAGCTTCACAAAAACCCAGCCGGCGGGCGCCATGCCGAACTGCGTCTGCCACATCCTAAAACCGCTCAGAAGGACCAGCAGGGCCGCAATCCCGGAGAATATCGCCACCCGTTTCCGGGTCTCCGGCGGGGCGGCGAACGCATAGAAGGTCGCGCCGATCAGCAGGAGGACGGACGAAATATGGAAGATGTGAAGGAAGTTGAATTCGGCCGGACTCATGTTTTTTCGCGGAGGACGCCTGTTGGAAGAAGTTGACACCCCGCCTGTGCCGTATGCCCAAAGGCTCGAGACCTTTTTATATCTAAGTGGGCGCCCCGGCCGCGTCTTTTGCTTTCCGATTTACGGCCTAGCAGCATCCGCAGCGTTCTGGCTCCCGGTAAGGATTCAAGGCAAAGAGCGTTGTTAAAGGCACCTCGAACACTGCAGGGTGTCGCCGGTGATTGTAAGCGCCCCTGGCTGTGCGTCAAGGGCCGTGCGCGTTTGATTGCAGTGTCCCGCTAGGATCCGATGATGCTCTCGTCGAGGTGCTGGATGATGAGCTCCTGTATGGTAGCAAGGAAGAGATAGCACGTGAAGGACCTGCGGACGCCCTCATCAAGCTTTGAAAGGTCCACCTCACCGGCCTCGAGCGATTCATCGGAAAGCCCCTTCAGGTGCCGCTCGCGCACCCGAAGCCTCACGGCCGAGCACGACCGGGCGATCGCCTCGGCATTGCTCTGGTCGAAATGCACGACCCCCTCGGTGAAGAATTCAGCCCCGAAAAGGGAAAGGAGGACTTCAACGTCGCTGGATTGGGCCGCCACGAGATCGCGGGTCCACTCACTGCTGAACTCGTCGTCCGGGTCGGGCGGCGAAACAGGCGCGGCCGGCGCGCTTTGCAGGTCCGCCACCAGCCCCTTGATCACGTCCAGGAGCGGCGCGACCACGGGCAGGCTGAGCCTGACTTCAATGCGCTTCATCGGGCTCCAGAATGGCGGTCAGGTGCCACTGCTGCAAGGTGAACACGTACGCCTCGCCCGTCTCCCGGGTCCCGCTCCAGAGAACGGACCGGCCCTGCTCATGCACCTCAAGCATGTGCTTGCGGGCCTTCGTCTCGTCAAAGCCGAACACCTTCTTGAAGACGAGGACGACGTAGGACATGAGGTTGACCGGGTCATTCAGGACGACGACCCGCCATGGCGTTTCCAACTGCAATTCGCTCGCCGCCTGCGGCTGCGAAAGGGGGTTGGACTTGCCTGACGGTGAACTCATGCGACCGCCGTCCGTCCGGCCTCCGCGACCGCGGCGGCAATCCGGGATTCGGCCTCGCCCAAAGGAAGCTTGATGACGTCTTTTTGCGAGCGCCATTTCATCTCCACGACGCCCTCCTTGAGCCCCCGCCCCCCGACGGTTATTCGAAGCGGGATGCCGATCAGATCGGCATCCTTGAACTTGACGCCCGGGCGCTCCGCGCGGTCATCGATGAGGACGTCCCCGCCGGCGCGTTCCGCGGCTCCGCCCAGCCTCTTCGCCCAGTCGGCGGCCTCCTGCGAGCCCGGGTCCAGGAGGCACACAAGAACCTGAAAGGGCGCGATGGACCAAGGCCACAAAATGCCGTCGGCATCGTGGGATTGCTCGACGCAGGCCTGGAAGGTCCGGCTTATCCCGATTCCGTAACAGCCCATCACCATGGGATGGCTCACCTTCTGGTCGTCGGTGTAGACCGCGCCGAACTTCTCCGAGTATTTGGTGCCGAGCTTGAAGATATGGCCGACCTCGATCGCCCGGGCGATCTTCAGGGGCTCGCCCGTCCGCGGATCGGGCTCGCCCGCCCTGACCCGCCGGAAATCGCCGAAACGGGTGATGTCGAGGTCGCGCCCGACGTTGACGTGCCTGAGGTGGAAACCGTCCCTGTTCGCCCCCGTTGTTCCGTTTCCGATCAGCCGGATGGCATTGTCCGCAAAAATGCCGGCGAGCGCCGCACGATCCCGGATCGTGCCCCTGACGGCTCCGAGGCTGCCCGGCCGGGCGCCCATCAGCGGCGCAATCTCATCGGGCGTCGCCGGCCTGAAGAGCGTGAAGCCGAGCGAACCGAGCTTCGCCTCCTCGAGTTCGTCGCAACCCCGAAGAATGACTGCGAACGGCTTCCCGTCGCCGACGTACACGAGGGTCTTGAACTGGCGATCCGCGGGCACGCCGTAAGGAGGCGCCTCCAGGGCGGCGATCGTGACGGCGCCCGGTGTCGGAAAATCCGCGGGCGGCCCCTCGGGCGCCGCGTCCGGAAGCCCGGGCGGCACGATGCCGCTTGTCGCCTTTTCGCGATTTGCCGCGTAGCCGCTTTTCTCCCCATAGACGACGTCGTCGTCCCCGACCTCGGCCGGCACCATGAACTCCTGGGACGCGCTTCCTCCCATTACGCCGGTGTCGGCCTCGACCGAAATCGTCCGCAGCCCGGCCCGGGCGAAGAACCGCTCGTAGGCGACCTTCATGGCCTGGTAGCTGCGAAGGGCGCCGTCGTCGTTCGCATCGAACGAGTAGGCGTCCTTCATGATGAACTCTCGCGCGCGCATGAGCCCGAAGCGCGGGCGTATCTCGTTGCGGAACTTCGTCCCGATCTGGTAGAAGATCTTCGGCAGGTCACGGTAGCTGGATATCTCCGAATGGACGAGGGGGGTGATGATCTCCTCGTGGGTTGGGCCCAGCACAAACTCAGGTTCCGCCGCGCCCGTGCGTCCGATGCCGGCGTGGTCCGCACGGTACATGATCTGGCGGGCGGCTGCCCAGCGCGGACCCTGCTGCCAGAACTCGGCCGGATGCAAATGGGGCATCTGCAGCTCGATCGCCCCGCCCCGTTCCATCTCCTCCCTGCAGATCTCGGACAGCCTCCGGACAACCCGAAGGCCCAGGGGAAGATACGTGTAGAGGCCGCCGCCCAGCTTTCGGACGAGGCCCGCGCGAATGAGCAGGCGATGCGACGCGATCTCGGCGTCGGCCGGGCTCTCCTTGAGTGTCGGAATGAAGTACTGGGACCAGAGTTTCATCGAGCCGGCCAAGCAAGCAGGCCCCTCACCAAGGGGCAACGGTAAATCGCCGGACCAGGAGGACGATGATTGCCAATGATGCCGGCAATACGAAGATTCAGGAACATCAGATGCCAGCCGCCCGCAATCCATGGCCCATGCGATGGATCGTCCTCGCGATGATCCTCTTCATCGTGCCATACACCTACCTCACGCTTCATTTCCGAAAGCCTGGACTGGGATACGAGCCGTACAAGGACGCCCGGGAAAAAACGAACCTCGCCAGGGCGGGCTTCCGCCGCGTTTCGCTTTCCGCCGCCCAGGCGGCGTCGGGACGGACGATCGATGAAAACGCCCCGCCCGCGCCCGTCTCCGGATCGTCCGGAGGACTTCCCGGCGAACTGCGGGCCTCCCTCATCGAGCCGCCCCTGCTCCCGGCCGCGATCGGCGCGGTTTCGGCGCCTGCGGCCCTCGACGCCTCGCGGCTGTATCCGGTTCGGTTTGTGTGCAGGGCCTCCGACCTCGGGCAGGTTCTCTCTGGAGCGCGCCTCTACATCCGCGGCGGCGAGGCCTACCTCATCACCGACTTCGAGCGCCTCACGGACGGGTTGTCCGCGCGAACGGATGTCGAAACGGTGGAGATCGACATCCCGCCCGGCACCTTCGATCCGGGGAAATATCGCTTCACTCTTGTCGGCCAGGGCGGCTCGCGAAGCTGGAATCTTCAGGTGCGGTGACATGGGCGGCAATCCAGTTAGCACCTTGACGCGACGCCTGCCATGGTCGAAAAGACTTGCCGACAAACGATGACCAACGGAAACGGCCCCGGCCCTGCGCCGCATGCCTCGCAGGCGCAGGCGACCATAATCAAACCGACGGATCTCCGCGGCATCCTGAAGTACGTTCCGCGATTTCAGGGGCAGATCTTCATTATCGCGATCGACGGCTCGATCGTCGACGATGAGAATTTCGGCAATCTGCTCGTTGACATCGCGGTCCTCCGGAGCCTGGGCATCAAGGTGGTCCTCGTCCACGGGATCAGCCGCCAGCTGCAGGACCTGGCAAAGCTGCGCGGCGTTGAAATCAGCAACGCGGACGGAACCGGCCCGACGGACGCGGCGACCCTCGACCTCTCCATACGCTCGTCGTCGCGGATTTCGCACGTGATTCTCGAGGGCCTCACCCAGAATTCGCTGAAGGCCGTGATCACAAACGCCGTTCGCGCGCTGCCGGTGGGCATCATCAAGGGGGTCGACCAGCAGCTCACGGGCAAGGTCGAGCGAATCGACAAGGAACTGATCGTCGAATTGATCGCCCAGCAGGTCGTGCCGCTGGTGTCGCCGCTCGCCTTTGGCCCCGACGGGAAGTCGCTGCGGGTCAACTCCGACCTCCTCGCCGCCGAGCTTGCGGAGGTCCTTGGGGCGACAAAGATCATATTCCTGACCCCGCACGCCGGCCTGGAAATCGAGGGCGAGGTTCGCAGGGAGATCGCCGTCGACGCCCTTCGCGCGCTCCTGGCGAACCATCCCGAGCAGATTTCCGAGGCAGGCCGCAGCAAGGCTGTGCATGCGATCAAGGCAATCGAGACCGGGACCCCGCGGGTTCACATCCTGGACGGCCGCGTTTTCGACGGCCTGCTGAACGAGATTTTCTCGAACGATGGCGTCGGCTCGCTCGTTTACGGGAATGACTACCAGCAGATCCGCACCGCCGCCAAGCGGGACGTCCGGCTGATCTACAACCTGACCCGCAATGCCGTGCGGCGCGAGGAGCTCATTTACCGCACGCAGCAGCAGATCGAGAAGAACATCGACCAGTTCTTCGTGTTCGAGGTCGACGAGAACATCATCGCCTGCGTCACGCTCATCTTTTATGCGGAGAGCCCCCAGGTGGCCGAGGTCGGCTCCCTGTATGTCATGCCGTTCTACCACAACCGGGGGATCGGCAAGAAGATGGTCGACTACGCGTGCCTCCAGGCCAAGGAGAGGGGCGCGACGACGGTGATCGCCCTGTCGACCCAGAGTTTCGGTTTCTTCATCAATGTGTGCGGCTTTGAGGAGACCGGGAAGGAAAGCCTTCCGGAGGCCCGGCTCAAGCAGTACGAGGAAAGCGGCCGCAACGCGAAGGTGCTCGTGAAGCGCCTAGGGTGACCGCGCCGCAGGCCGCCTAGCACCGGTCCGGCCGTCGCCGCCCTCCCAGCCGGTCGACTATTTTCGCATGATCCACATTCGCGCCGCAGCGCTCACCGACATCGGACGGGTGCGCCGGGAAAACGAGGACCGATTCATCCTGGACGACGAGTGGCTGGTATTCGGCGTCGCCGACGGTGTCGGCGGCGTGCCCGGTGGTGCGGAGGCGGCCCAGGCGGCGCGCGATTCCGTGCTGGGCGCGATGCGGACGCTGCCTCCGGAACGGGAGCCCGATCTTCCCGCAATCGTGCTGGGCGCCAGCCGCGCCGTTGCCGAAATGGGCGCCTCGGTCAGTCCGGCCACGGGAATCGCATCGACCCTGACGTTTGGCTGCGTGAGGGGGGGCAGCCTCCGGATCGCCCATGTGGGAGATTCCCGCTGCTACGGGCTGCGGGGCGGCCGGCTTGTCCGGCTCACGGAGGATCATTCCGTGGAAAACGAGGCCCTGCGGAGGCGCAAGATGGGCGAAGTCGCGAATTACCCTCCCCGGCAGGCCCGCGCCCTCACGCAATGGCTGGGCGGCCCCGTGCCGCCGCGGCCCGACTGCGTCTCGGTCCCCCTGGTTGCGGGCGATTGCTACCTGTTCTGCACGGACGGCGTGAGCGGGGCGGTTTCCGACGGCGAGATCGCCGGAATCCTTTCACTGCCGGGGGAGCCGGAAGACCTGTTGCGGAGGCTGATCGGGCTCGCGCTTGCGCGCGGCGGCGTCGACAACGCGACCGCAGTCCTGTTTCGCGTGGACTGAGCGCGGCCGGCTGCGCGGCCGCCGATTATATCTCCCGGCGCGACTTGAAAAGCGGCGTCACCTGACCACCGTCTGGGTCAACGCACATGTCGCAGATCAGCACCAGGTGGATCGTTGGCAAACGGGTCGATCTCATCGCCTTCATCGGCGGCGCATTGGCGGGCTACCTCGTGTTCTTCATGCGCGCGGGCCTGGGATGGGACATGCTTCTCATTTACCTGCTATTTATCACTTTTCTGGATACGCCCCACTTCTTCGGCACCTATCTCCGCACGTATCTCGACCGGCAGGAGTTTCGCGCCCGGCGGAGGCTTCTGCTCGGGAGCCTGTTCTGGCTGCCGGCGGGACCGGTCATCCTGCTGTTCTGCTACGCACTATTCTCGACTGGCATTGCGAACTACATGGCGCCGTTCGAGGTCTTCGTGCTCGCGGTTGGCATCTGGGCCTATTGGCACGTTGTGCGGCAGCACTACGGATTCATGCGGCTGTATCAGGTCAAGAACGGCGAGACGGGCCCCAAGGACCGGCGGGCGGACGGGATCCTCATGCATCTTGGCCTGCTGCTGCCGTTTGCGGTCTTTGTGATCCGCCACAAGGAGAGCCGCCAGGCCTTCGGCCTTTCGCCCCTTTTTCCGGCCCTGCCCTCCCTGAGGGAGTTGGGCGGAGTCGCCGGGGTCATGTCGGGTTCGTGGGAGGGGCGGATCGCGTGGGAGCATTTTGCGGAGGGCGCCAGCGTCATGACGCTGGCCTGCCTCATCCTTGCCTTCGCCTGGAGGCAGTTCGGAAAATGGCGGCGCGGCGAGCCGCTGAACGGGCCGAAGATCCTGCTGTTTTGCGCGGTCCTCCCGCTGCATATCGTCGTTTGTTTTTCGCAGGCGGCGCTCACCGCGCCCCTGATCACTTTCAGCGCGTTCGTCACGATCTATCACGACATCCAGTACCATGTTCTCGTCTATTGCCACCAGCGCAACCGATTCCGCGACGCGGAGACCGCGCGTGCATCCGGCATGGCCGCCGTTCTTTCGCGCAACGTATTCGTCTTTGCGGGAACGGCGGTCGCTTTCGGGCTCGTCGTGCGCTCCTTTGGCTGCAGCATCCAGGTTTTTGACGGGCCCCAGTGCTTCGGGCCGACTTTCGCCATCGTCGGAAAGGTGCATCTTTTCGGATCCGTCTACACGGACACGCTCCTGGGCGCATTCTTCCTCGGCTTTCCCTGCCACCACTACTTTGTGGACCAGTTCATCTGGAAGCCCAGCAGGGACCGGGGTCTGCGCAGGGATTTGAATCTCGAGACGGCAGCGGCGGCGCCTTCGCGGGCTTGACGCTGCGTCGCCGCAGCTCCGCGTATTGGCTTGGCGCCAATCGCGCCCGCAGGCAGCTTGGCCGTTCGCCGATGAGGAAGATATCCGACGCATTGCACACCCGGGCCCTAGCGATGCTGCTGCTGGCCAATGTCTTTTGGGGCCTGAGCTTTCCCCTAATCAAGGCGCTTCTCTTCCTGAACTCCCGCCTTTCGCCCGGAAACGCGGCTTTTGCCGTTGCCTGCACCGTGGCGCCGCGGTTCCTGATTGGCGCCCTCGTCCTTGCCGCATGGCAGTGTCGTCCCGGGGCGCGCAGACCCGACGCCGGACTTCGCGCGGCTCCCCGCCCGTGG
>CAZSEH010000027.1:0-1883 GCA_964605835.1 uncultured Opitutaceae bacterium | reverse complement strand
GTTTTCTTCATGGTGCAGATTCTTTCCCTGGAGAATCCGGCGTTTTCCGCGACCCGGCCCGAAAAAGTGACGCTGGTGTGGCTTGCGCTGGAAGCTGCGGCCTTCGGCTCGATGACGCTCGCCTCGGCTCCCGGTCCCGGTTCCATCATCGGGCCCTGGTGTTCGTTCCCATGGCTCGGGCTGACGCTTCTTTTGACGGTCTTCTGCACCCTGGGGGCGTTCTCGATCATGACCAAGTGGCAGCCGAGGATCACGGCGACCGAAGCCGGGCTCATGTATTGCTTCGAGCCGATCTTTGGATCGCTCTTCGCTCTCTTCCTGCCCGGTATTTTTTCCCGGTGGGCCGGCATAGCTTATGGCAACGAGGCGGCCTCGGCAAACCTGATGATCGGTGGCGGTCTGATCACCGTGGCGAACGTTCTCGTCCAGCTGCAGCCCCCCGCCAAGGCCGGATTCCCGTCTGCCGTAAAAACTAGGGCGGCGGGACTTCGCGATTGGTATTGACCGGCGAAATGCCGCGAGCAGAGGATTCCGCTGCGTTGGGGAGTAATACTATGCATAAGCATCTCTTATCTATCGCCGTTATTTCATCGAGCGTTTTTGCGGCCTCCGCATCAGCCCAGGTGTATCTGGTCTCAAAGGGGCAACTCAGCCTCCAGACAAGCGCGAGTGCGCCAAGCCCCTTCACCCAGCTCGGCGCCTACCAGTTTTCCTGCCAGGTGCCCACGGCGGCGCTGATGACCCCTCCCGGCCAGTCCGCAATTTCCCTGGTCTACAGCTCAAACAACACCGACTACGAGATTGACGGCTCCTACGCGTCAAAGGCGGCCATCGACGCTGCGTATCCCAATGGCACGTACACACTGGCCGGGGGCGCCTTTCCCACCACGGCCGTCGCCCTCACCGGAGACCTCTATCCCAATGCGCCGCAGGTGACCAATGGGACCTGGCAGAACAACGTCCTTGTGATCGATCCGACGCAGAATTACACGATCAACCTCAACACCTTCACAGGGTATGGGTCGAGCGGCGTCGGCTGCTACGAGAGCATACAGGTTTCAAGCTTGGGCGGGGACAACGTGAACCTCAAGCAGATCTACTCAACATTGCCCGTCGCCAAGGCCACGGTGTCTTCGACGCCTTACACTTCATACGTGATTCCGGCAGGCACCCTGACGGCGGGGATGAGTTACCAGGTTCAGTTGCAGTATTACACATTCGTGACCCTGAACACGACCGGCATTCCCGGGGGCACCGTGGTCGGCGCCTATGCGAACACCCTTACTTTTTACGTTGTGGGCAAATACTCGCCGGCCATCGCCCCGCCGACGATCTCCACCCAGCCCGCAAATCTTTCGGTTGTCGCGGGCGCCAACGCCACCTTCAGCCCCACTGTCACCTACACGGGCGGGGGCAATTCCCCCAACGGCAACACCTATCTCTGGTATTTCATCGACCCCAAACTGGGCGCGACGCAGCTCAACCCGGGAACAAAGTACACCCTATTCGGGGGGGCGACCCAGGGCGCATTGACCGTGAACACCGTGGGCGCGTCGGATGCCGGCAGCTACTTTTTTGTAGCCATCAATGGAGGCGGGGTCGCGGCCAGCCAGACGGCGACGCTGTCCCTGGTGACCGCGGTTCCCGCCATAACGACCCAGCCGGTCTCCCAATCCGTCAATGCGGGGGCGAGTCCGACTCTCAGCGTCGTCGCCTCGGGCGCCGGAACCTACCAGTGGCAGCTGAACGGAACCAACATTTCGGGTGCTACGAACTCCACGCTCACCCTCGCGAACATCGGCACGACCCAGAGGGGAAGTTACACCGTTGTCGTGTCCAACGTCCTCGGCTCGGTGACGTCAAACGCGGCGAACGTGGCGGTC
>CAZSEH010000026.1:36390-40028 GCA_964605835.1 uncultured Opitutaceae bacterium | reverse complement strand
TGGGCCGAGCCGATCCAGCCGATGAAGGGACGGGACGGCCGGTTTGTCGCCGATCCCCAGACGGGAGCGGACGTCTATCCCCGGCAGGTGCAGGGTCAGCGCGTGCCCAACCGCGAGCAGGTCAGCGCGCGCAGCCAGGGCTGGCTGGCCGACTGGGCCATTTGGGACGACTTCAAGCTCGTGCAGCCCAATCCCGACGGCTTCTCCGTGCTCAAGCGCACCAATCCCGAGAGCACCTGGCTGACGGCCGGCGGCGGCCGGCGCGCCTCGGGACTCGTCTTCGCCGGCGATGTCAGCGGCGGACTCGCGGTCAGCCTGAAGAATTTCTGGCAGTCCTGCCCGGCCTCGCTCGAGGTCCGCCACGCACGCACGGGCGAAGCCGATTTGTTTGTCTGGATGTGGTCGCCGG
Source organism: uncultured Opitutaceae bacterium (assembly GCA_964605835.1). Taxonomy (GTDB): domain Bacteria; phylum Verrucomicrobiota; class Verrucomicrobiia; order Opitutales; family Opitutaceae; genus Palsa-1447. Next base: position 39,619 of record CAZSEH010000026.1, on the reverse strand, counting down.
ACGCGCCCGGCATGGACATGCGGCACTACGACACCCGGCCCCATGGTCTGGAGGCCGTCTACGAGGACGTTCAGCTGAATACGAGCATCGCCACCGGCGTGGCGCGCACCAGCGAACTCATGCTCTTTGCGACCGCCGGAGTCCCGTCAAAGGAAGACACGGCGAAGATGGCCCGGATCGGCGTGGCACCGCCGGTGATCGTCTGCACGCCGCAAGCCCTGCACGATGCGGAGGCCTTCGGCGTCTGGGGGCTCGAGGACCGTTCGACCCCGCCCAGGCGCGCGATTGAGGACCGGCTCGCCGCCACCCTCAATTTTTACCTCACGCAGCCCGAGCAGCGGCGCTGGTACGGCTTCTGGGACTTTGGCGACGTCATGCATTCCTACGACAACGAACGCCACGTCTGGCGCTACGACCTGGGCGGGATGGCCTGGGACAACTCCGAACTCGGGACTGACATGTGGATCTGGTACAGCTACCTGCACACGGGCCGGGCGGACGTGTTTCGGATGGCCGAGGCGATGGATCGGCAGACGGCCGAGGTGTCGGTCTACCATCTGGGTCCGCTGGCCGGGCTGGGTTCCCGGCACAATGTCCGCCACTGGGGCGACGGCGCGAAGGAGGTCCGCATCAGCCAGGCCGGCTACCACCGGTTCTACTATTATCTGACGACCGACGAGCGCACGGGCGATGTCATGCGCGATGTCCTCAACGCCGACTACAAGGTCATCGATTTCCCTCCCAACCGGGAGTCGCTGCCCATCACCGCGCGCGAAAAGGCGATCGCCCCGACCCGCGTCCGCATTGGGCCCGACTGGCTGGCCTTCATCGGCAACTGGATGACGGAATGGGAGCGCACCGGCGACACCCGGTGGCGCGACAAGATCATGGCCGGCGTGGACAGCATGGCCGCCATGCCGCTTGGCATGCGCACCGGCCGCAATCTTCTCATGGGGTACGATCCGGCGACCGGAAAGCTCTATCAGTTGGACGACCAGGCCGGCGTCTACAATCTCGCCACAATCATGGGCGGCGCCGAAGTCGCCTTCGAGGTGAGCCAGATGCTCGACAATCCCACCTGGGACAAACTGTGGCTCCAATACTGCCGGCTCTACAGCGCGCCGAAGGAAATGATCATCAAGGATAGGACGACCGGCACGGAGGGCATGGATGGAAAGTATGCCCGCGACGGCCGCCTGGCCGGGTGGGTCTTTTACAAGACGGACAACCAAGCCTTCAAGCAGGTGGCCCTAAACGCCCTGCTGGACCATGGCCGCAATCGGCGCGGCGAAGGCGGCGGCAGCCTCCGGCACGTGGGAGGGCCGGATGTGCTCAACCCTGTGGACGAAGGCTTTGGCGGGACCAACGGTGCGGCCCAGAACGGACTTGAAACCATCACCATGCTCGGCTTTGTGGGCGCCTACCTGCCGGCTGAAATGCCGCCCGTGCCGCCGGGTGATTCCGGCCGGGACGACGTGCGCGGCCCTGCGAGAGCGCGGCAGAATCCCGCCGGCTCCGCGGAATGACGGTAAGGTTGGGGAATGGCGGCAATAATTGAGCTGGACAGAGCGGCATCAAAGTATACGCTGTATACATGGTGACGCCAACAACCAGTGAAAAGATCCTGGCGGCAGCCCGCGGGATACTCGAACGGGACGGAGTCGCGGCAGTTACCATGCGTTCGGTGGCGCGGCGAGTGAAGATCACCCCGATGGCGATCTATCGTCATTTTCCCGACCGGGAGGCGTTGCTCACAGCGCTGGCCCATCAGGGATTCGCCGAATTGGCCGCTCAATTGCAGCAACTTGCATCGCCCAAAGGATGGGAAGCCAAGCTGCTGCGGATGTCCGACGTCTATTTGGATCATGCATTGGCCCATCCACATCTCTTCAACCTTATGTTCCTGACCAAACGCCCGGGAGCCCGGCAGTATCCGCGGGACTTTCAGGCGCATCGCTCCCCCACGACCAATTCGCTGATGGATGAAATAGAGGCGGGAATGAAAGCAGGTGTCCTCCGGAGCGGAAAACCCTGGGAGATTGCCCTCCACTTGGGTGCGCTGTCGCACGGACTGATCATGCTCTATCTAGGCGGCCGCATTAACGCCACCCCGCAAGGCTTTCGCGATCTCTATCACGCGGCTTTTAAAACCTATTTCCATGGTCTCCTGGCTTAAGTCAACCGGCGCGGCGGGCGTTGCCGCTGCGGTTGGGACCGCAGCCTTCGTGTGGTGGGGCACTGGGCTTGACCCTTGGTGGCCGTTGCTGTGGCTCGCGCCCATCCCGGTCTTGCTCTACGCGCAAAAGGCCAGGGCGGGACCGGCCGCGCTCTGCGCTACGGCCGGCTGGGCTCTGGGCACCCTCAATCTGGAACGCTATCTTCATCGAACACTGGGGATTCCGATCGGAACGGTTGTAGTCCTCGTGATCGCCCCAGCCTTTGCCTTCGCGGGTTCGGTACTATTGTTCCGGGCCCTGACTCGGCGCGGGTGTTTCGGCTGGGCGGTGGTGTCGTTTCCCGCGCTGATGACCGCTATCGAAGTTGGGTTCGAGCGACATTCCCCGCATGGCACCGGAGGCAGCCTGGCGTATTCCCAGCTGCGGTGCTTGCCGATCCTGCAAATTGCCTCGGTTACCGGGCCGGCTGGCATCACGTTTCTCGTTCTTGGTTTTGCCGCCGCAATGGCCGCGGCGTTGCGGGCTGGTCGGCGGGCGATCGTCCCGGCGGGCGTTTTCAGCGTGATCTTGCTTGCAACTGTGACCTGGGGCACTTGGCGGCTGGCCCGACAAATGCCGGGGCCGACCGTAGAGGTGGGCCTGGTTGCTTCGGATCAAAAGGAGCATCTGCGCCTGGCCGAACCGGGCGCGGCGACCAGGCAGCAATGGGAGGCTTATCGCCCGGCGGTGCTGGAATTGGCCCGCCAAGGCGCGACGGTCGTTGTCCTGCCTGAGAAACTCGGGATGGTGGTCGGACCGGCCACGTCCCAAACCGACGCATTCTTTCAGGCGCTAGCCGACCAAGCCCGCATTCTTTTGGTCGTCGGAATGGATCGGACGATCGGTGAAGGCATCGCCTATAACGAGGCGCGAGTCTACCGCCCCGGTTTGGCAGTTGGGAAGTATGACAAGGAGCACCTGCTTCCGACATTCGAAAACAAGTACACCCCGGGCCAAGAGCTTTTGCTGCTTCCGGCTGCTTCCGCGCTGGTGGCGGTTGCCATCTGCAAGGA
>CAZSEH010000026.1:0-36290 GCA_964605835.1 uncultured Opitutaceae bacterium | reverse complement strand
GCCCCGGGGCAGGAATATTGGGCTCGTTCCATTTGGCGGCCCCGCTAAACTGCGCGTTCCCATGAAAAACCTTGCCCCGGTTTGTGTGATGGCGGTTCTGCTGGGCTGCTGTTTCGGCTTCTCGGGCCTTGTCCGGGCCGATGCCCCGCTTTCCGCGGCGGACAGGCTCGCGGCGAAGCCGCTCTTCCGCGATCCCGTGTACGACGGCGCCGCGGATCCGACCATCATCTGGAATTCCCACGATGGGAAGTGGTATATGCTCTACACCGTCCGCCGCGCGAACGTGCCCGGCCTGAATGGCGTCGCCTGGGTGCACGGCACGCCCATCGGCATCGCCACCTCCTCGGACGGGGGAGCGTCGTGGCAATACCTCGGCGAGGCCAAGATAAATTACAAGGACGCCGTCGCCGACAAGACTTACTGGGCACCCGCGATAGTCGACCACGACGGGCTCTACCACATGTACGTGGTTTACGTGCCCGGCACCTTTGCCGACGGCTGGAACCACCCGCGCGACATCCTCCATCTCACGAGCCGGGATCTCCTCAACTGGGACTACCAGTCCACGCTTGCCCTCGAGCACCACAAGGACATCGACGCCGGCGTGCTTCACATGCCCGACGGCACCTGGCGGCTTTGGTATAAGGACGAGGCTGACGGCTCCGCCTGCCATTTCGCGGACAGCCCGGACCTCTACAACTGGACCGACCGCGGCAAGAGCCCCGGCCTTTCAGACCGCGCCGGCGAGGCGCCCCTGCCGTTCCACTGGAAGGGCCGCTATTGGCTTTTGCGTGACATCACCGGCCGCCCCAACGGCATCGCCTTGTACCGCTCCGGCGACGCGCTGGACTGGACGCGCGTGGGAACGCTGCTGCAAACGCCGGGAACCGGGCCGGACGACAAGGCCGTGGGCCACCATCCCGAGGTCATCCTGTCGAACGACCGCGCTTACTTGTTCTATTTCACGCATCCGGGTTCCCGCGGAGGCTCGGCGGTGGAGGGCGGCACCCGCCGCAGCTCCATCCAGGTGGCCGAGTTGAAATACGATGCGGCCGGCGACGTCCTGACGGCCGACCGCGACCAGCCTACGATGATCCATTTGCAGCCGCCGGCGGACCCCGAATCGCAATCAAAATTCAATTGATCGCCGGCATGCTCAAAAAGGCCCTCGGAATGAAAAACATCGTCATTTTTGCGCTCAGCGCCGCAATTTTAGGCTCCGCCGCTGAAGGCGCGCAACGGAATGTCCCCGCGGATGTTTCGAAGATACGGGGATTCAACTATGAATCCGCCCCCACAATCGGCCACAATGAGATGTGGCTCCAGTACGACCCGGCCGAAACGGAGCGCGACATGGACTACGCCAGGCGGCTCAATCTCAACCAGGTCCGCGTTTTTCTCGGTTACACCGCCTACCTCAGGGACAAGGAGGCCTTTCGCAGGAATCTCGTGCATTTCATCCGCGCCTGCCACGAGCGCGGCATCGGCGTCATGCCCACGGTCCAGTACCCGAGGGCGTGGTCCCAGGACAAAGCCTCCTGGCCCCTGGCCGATGCGTACGCCGCGGATTTGGTCAATGCCGTCGGGAACGGAAAGGAACCCGGCGTGGCGTTCTGGGACGTTCACAACGAGCCTGGAAAGGCGCGCATCGAGTTCGCGCGGCACATGGCCGGCGTCTTCCGCGAACTGGACAAGATAACGCCGATCACGATCGGTTCCACAACCGAGCCGGAAATGGAGGCGACCGGGAGCGACCTCGTGGATGTGCTCTGCTTCCACGACTACGGTTCGACGCGCGAAGGGATTCGCGCGGCCATCGAGCGCGCGAAGCGGTACGCGGCCAAGGAGGGCAAGCAGGTCATGAACACCGAGATGGGCTGCATCGCCCGCTCCAACCCGTACGACGTGGCGCTCGAAGAGTACGCGAAGGCGGGAACGGGCTGGTATATCTGGGAACTCATGATCACAGGCCAGTGGGGAACGGTGCACGGAGTGCTCTACGCGGACGGGACAGTCCGCGATCCCTCGATTGTGGCGGCGCTGCTCGGCTTTTACCGAAACCGCGGACCGGATTTGATCCCGGAGGTTCCGGATCGCGAGGGGCGGGTCACGCGCGCCGTCGCCGACGGCAGGAAGTGGCTCGAGGATCCCGATGCGGCCTGGGACCGGGGATTGGACCTGGCCGAGCGGTCGGCGAATCTTCTGGAGGCGGCGCAACTGATCGCCATGCACGACCTGCCGACGCGGCAGGTGGATATGCTGCGCCGAGGGCAGCCGGACATGCCCGCCTTGCGCGCCCTCGTGCAGAAATTCACCGGGATACTGGAGGCCTACCGGGTGCCCGAGGCAGATCCCAGGCGCAGCAGGCCCCCGGGCTGGATCCGGTAAAGGCAACGACCGGCTAGCCGCCTCCGACGCTCCATGCTCCGCCCGTTTCTCGCCTGCCTTTTCTTGACGGCGGCAGCCTGCGCTGCCCAGGGGGCTCCGGGCTCCACGATGGACGTGACGGCGTCGGGCGCGGTCGGCGACGGAGTCACCCTCAACACAGGTGCCCTCCAGCGGGCAATCGACGCCTGCAGCGCCCAGGGCGGGGGCATCCTCTCGTTTCCCCCGGGGCACTATCTCACCGGCACGATCCAGCTCAAGGACAACGTCATCCTCCGGCTGGATGCCCGGGCCGTCCTCCTCGGCAGCCCCAACGCAGCCGACTACCGCAACCTGGATCCCTTCACCGCCGGCGACGGCGTGCCGCTGGGCGATGCCCTGATCGTCGCCGTAGGCGCCCGCCACGTCGGGGTCGTGGGCGCGGGCACGATTGACGGGCAGGGCCGGGCGCTGAAGGCTGCGCAGAATCCCTACAAGGTCCGGCCGTTCCTCATGCGCTGGCTCCGCTGCGCGGATGTCACCGTGAGGGATGTCCATCTGGCCAATCCCGGCGCCTGGACGCTCAATTTCTTCCAGACCAGCGGCGCCGTCGTCGAGCGGGTCACCATCCGCACCCGCGACACAGGCCTCGCAAACAACGACGGCATCGACCTCGATTCCTGCGAAGGTGTGCGCATCCGCGACTGCGATATCGAAAGCGGTGACGACGCCATCTGCCTTAAGGCCACCAGCCCGCTGCCCTGTCGTGACATCGCGGTCAGCGGCTGCAGGCTTTCCACCAAATGCAACGCCTTCAAGCTCGGCACCGAGTCATTGGGTGACTTCGACAGAATCTCCCTCACGGATTGTCAGTTTCGCAATACCGGCATGGCCGGCATTGCCCTCTATGCGGTTGACGGCGCGCAAATGCACGACGTGAAGATCGCCAATGTTGCCATGGACGGCGTGACCGTGCCGATAAGCATCCGCCTGGGCGCGCGCCTGAAGACATTTCGTCCCGGTGATCACGCCAAGCCGGTCGGCACACTTCACGACATCACGATCCAAAATGTGAAGGCTGCGGGCGCGAAGCAAATCGGCGTGCTCATCAACGGCATTCCCGGGCACCCCATCGAAGCGGTAAGTTTGGAAAATATCGACATCACGGTGGCCGGCGGCGGCAAAGCGGCGGATGCCCAGGTGCAATTGCCCGAGAAGGAAGCGGCCTACCCAGAATATAGCATGTTCGGAAAAGTGATGCCCGCCTACGGCCTCTACCTCCGGCATGTGCGGGGCGTAAGGTTCAAAGCCGTCCGAATCGCGGCATCGAGGCCGGATCCGCGCCCAGCAATGGTTCTTCTTGATGCTGACGATGTGACCCCGGCCAACTTCGCTCCGGAATCGGCCCCCGACTCCAGCCTTTCGGCTGCACAATGAAAACCAGAACTTGGATGCCAATCGCGTTGATGCTGGGGGCGTTGATCCCGACGATTCATGCCCAGTCGGTGCCTGGGGTCTCAACCCTCACTCCCAAGCCGCCGGATGCGCCCAGGATCAACGGCCCCGCGGTTTTTGGCGTCCGGCCGGGTTCGCTGTTCTTGTATTCGATTCCGGCGACGGGAGTCCGGCCGCTCGCTTTTTCGGCGGAGAATCTGCCGTCCGGACTGAAGGTCGATCCCGCGTCGGGCTTGGTCTCGGGGATTCTTTCCACTCCGGGCGATTTTCGGGTCATTCTTCGTGCGACCAACGCAATGGGTTCCGCGAACAAGGCATTTAAGATCGTCGTGGGAGACGGAATCGCGCTGACGCCGCCGATGGGCTGGAATAGCTGGAACTGCTGGGGCGCCTCGGTCGACCAGGACAAGGTCCTGGCCGCAGCAAAGGCGATGGCCGCCCGCGGTCTCAGCGAGCACGGCTGGTCGTACATCAATATCGACGACACTTGGCAGGGCGTGCGCGGGGGACCGCTCAACGCGATCCAATCCAACTCGAAATTCCCCGACATGGCCGGGCTTGCCGCCCAAATCCACGCCTTGGGGCTGAAGTTCGGCCTTTATTCGACTCCGTGGCGGGGAAGCTATGAAGGGCACATCGGATCGAGCGCCGACAACGAGGCCGGCACCTACGATTGGATCGTTTCGGGCGACCACACCCCCAATTTTCGGATCGGACGCGATGATGCCCGCTGGAAGCAGGAGAAAATGGGCAACTGGAAGCTGGGCCGGGTTTCATTTGCCGAACGCGACGCCGCACAGTGGGGCCGTTGGGGAATCGATTACCTCAAGTATGACTGGTTTCCCAACGATGTTCGCCACGCCGCGGAGCTGGCCCGGGCGCTCAGGCGGACCGGCCGGGACATTATTTTCAGCCTTTCGAACACGGCGTCCTACGACCTGGCTCCCGAATGGGCCCGGCTCTCAAACGCCTGGAGGACCACCGGCGATATCCGCGACACGTGGAAGCGCGTGAGCGAGCTTGGCTTCAGCCAGGATCGATGGGCAGGCTACGCGGGGCCCGGACATTGGAACGATCCCGACATGTTGGTCGTCGGACTCGTAGGCTGGGGACCCCGGCTTCACGCCAGCAGCCTGACTCCCGACGAACAGTACTCGCACGTGTCCCTCTGGTGCCTGCTTTCCGCTCCCTTGATCATCGGTTGCGATATGGACCGCCTCGACGACTTCACGCTGGGCCTCCTGACCAACGACGAAGTGCTCGCAATCGACCAGGACCCGCTGGGCCGGCAGGCAACGCAAATCGCGAACGACGGGGAGAAGGTCGTTTATTCAAAGACCCTGGAGGATGGCTCGTTCGCGGTTGGTTTGTTCAATCGCGGGTCGTCTGCGACCTCGATTGCGGTGCGCTGGGGGCCCTGGGGCGACCTTACCGCGGCGCAGGGGGCGCTGCGCGTTCGCGATCTCTGGCGCCAGAAGGATATCGGCACCTTCACCGGAAAATTCGAGGCCATTGTCGCCCCTCACGGGGTTGCGCTGTTGCGCCTCATCCCAGCTCCCTGAGAACGATTCGTCGCGATCTGCGCGGGCATCCCGCGCATTCGGCAGCTGCCCCGTGACAGGGGGCCTTTTTGGTGGTAGGTTGGCTGGATGGCGACGGAACCGAATCCGACTGAAGGCCCGCTGCCCGATCCGGCCGCGGGAAAGCCGATTGCAGCCGGGCCGGCGCCTTCCAAACCGGGGAAAACGCAGGCCGAGCCCTTGACCCACAAGGAGCAGATGGCGCTTTTCGAACAGCACCTGAAGGAGAACGACTGGGGTCACCAGCCCTGCTGAACCCCGGCAGGAAACGTCTTTAGCCAACCGGCACCCGGAGCTCGTCACCCTGGAGTGACGGCCGAGGCGAAAATTCTCCGCTCATCCGCGCGCGGGTCATTTTCAACCCGCGGCGGCAGGTCAAAGACCATGGTTGGGCGTTTTCTCACATTGAACTGCGGCCAATGGGGAAGGGCGGATGTGTTGGGATTGCCCGTCCGGGCGAACGCGACAAGCGAGTCGCTCATGAGGTCTGCGAGGGCATGCGCCCCGGCGGCGCTCTCCGTGAGCGCGTTGGAGTCTATATCGTTGAAGACGAGAGGCAGGTCGATCGCATGCACGGCGTTGAGCCCGCCGGGCCAGTTCACGCAGTAGTCGTAGGTCGGGGCGGCCTGAGCCGCGCGCCTTTCGGATTCGGCGACAATGCCGATCCAGAGCCGGGAGGCGGTCCTCGCCGCCAGGAACACGTCGCTCGGGGAATAATCCGGATAGAGCCTGCGGTATTCGTCCAAAATTTCGCTCGCGGTGTAGCTGGTGTCCGGCGGGCGCAGGCTTTCAAGGGCCTTGGGAAGGCTCTGCCACGTCAATGCGCCGAGCGCAGGAAGCCGCGCCAGGAGACTGTGCATCTCGTCGTGGGTTGTGCCGAGGACAAGCGGTATATCCGCCGACAGCGGCGAGGCATCGGGCGAGAATGGATCGCGGGGCAGCACCTCGCGGTCCGTCACAGGCGCCCAGTTGCCGCCATCCATCGCGGCCACCAGGGCGCGCATTGGCACTGTCTTGATCGCATCGACGCGATCAAGCGGGATTCCCAGCTTTTTCAGGACCGCCCGGGCCTGTGCCGTCGCCTGGTCCGGCCGAAGTCCGCTGAGCATCGGCCCGCTCATCGCCCACGCGTGCTGGAACAACCCCCGCGCCGCCGGCATTGCCATGAGAACCGCGCACTTCGCCGCGCCGCCCGACTGGCCGAAGAGGGTGACGTTGGCCGGGTCTCCGCCGAACTCGGCGGCGTTGTCGCGCACCCAGTGCAGGGCGAGCACGAGGTCGAGCATGCCCGCATTGCCGGAGTCGGCAAACTCCGGACCGCCGAGCCCGGCCAGATAAAGATAGCCAAAGCCGTTGAGCCGGTGATTCACCGTGATGACGACGACATCCCCACGCCTGCTCAGGAACAGCCCGTTGGCGCTTTCTCCGGATCCCCCGTCGAAGCCGCCGCCATGAAGATAGACGAGAACCGGCCGCTTTTGTCCGTCCCGGAGCGCGGGCGTCCAAACGTTCAGGTTCAGGCAATCCTCGCTTTGGTGCACAAGCTCGCCGGCGTTCGAACCATCCGGGTTTACCGTCGGCTGCGGCGATTCCGACCCGAATCCGACCGCATCGCGCACCCCCTCCCACGGATCGTGGGACAGCGGCGCCTGAAAGCGCCGCCCTGCGGTATCGGCCCCGTAGGGAATTCCCTTGAAGACATTGATTCCGGATTCGACGCAGCCCCGCACCCGACCCGCCCTCGTTATCGCGACCGGGCCGGCGGCGGACGCGGCTTGGGCGCAACAGGCCGCGGGGACCGCGAACACAGCGCAGCATCCGCCGCAAAACAGCGCCCCTGCCAAGTATCCAGCGGACATGCCATTCATTCCGCATTGCAAGACGGATGAACCTGGGAACTCAGACGGACAAGTCGGGGAATCGGAACGCTTCCATCCGATCTTATAAGCGCGATGCCGCGGCGTAATGCCCCGGTCGGGCCGCAGGCCGCGGGCTGCCGCCAATATTCCCGTCAAAATGCGATAGGCGCCAGAGTCTTCCCGGAAAACCTAGGAGCTGTTGGCCTGGAGCGACCAGGCGCCGACGGGGATGCTGCGCAGCTTGCTGCCGGTTTCCAGCGCGTAACGCTGGCAGCGCTGGGGCGCCAGGCCGGCGAGGATGCTTTCCAGGTCATCGGCGACGAGCTGCCCGATGAGTGCCTGGATTTCCGGGACGCTGCCTGCGCGATGGGCCTGTATCAGCGTGTTTGGCGTGGTCCGGCCCGGTTCGCCGGGCGGGATCGGCTCTTCGGGCCAGACGTCGATGCCGGCGCGGATCTGCCCGCTGGCCGCCGCGGCGAGCAGCTCGGGGAAGTTCACCAACGCGGCCCGGCTCGCGAGGACGACCACGCTGCCTTTCTGCATGCTCGAAAACTGTCGCCGGCCGATCCGGCCGGTGTTTTCGCTTGTGTTTGCAGCGAGGAGAAAGACGACGCGGGCGCGCGCGAAGCATTCGTCGAGCGACGCCGGAATGACATCCAATTCCCGGAGCACCGCCGGATGGATCCACGGGTCGTGCACGAGGATCTCCCGGGAAAAGGGCCGAAGGAGCGGAAGCAGGGCCCGGCCAAGGTTGCCGAACCCCACCAGGGCGAGCGTCTTTCCGTGCAGGAGAAAGGAGTCGTGGTTGTCTCCCTTGGATTCCCTGCCGACTCGCAGGGCGGCATCGGCCTCGTGCATCCGGCGGGCAAGTGAAATGGCCATCGCCAGGACCATCTCGGCGACCGGCCGCGCGTAGACGGGGGCGGTCGAGAGGACGGGGATCCCGCGGCGGTTGCACTCGGCGTAGTCGATGTTCGGCAGGAAATTGCTTTCGACATTGAACACCGCCCGCAGGTGCGGCGCCCGGTCGAGGCGCGCCTTGTCCAGGGGCGACTGGCCGATCAGCGCGATGGCGTCCGGCAGGTGGCTGTCGACATGTTCGGCGGGGCACGGGGAGCCGTCGTGCCAGATCACGCGGCCGAGCCGCTCGAGCCGGCGCTTGGTCGGCTCGTCGAAGATTCGATCGATCCGGCGGGGATGCGGATCGAGCAGGATGACGCCCTCGTTTGAATGAATGGATGCCATTGGCGCGGTGCGCCCGCCACCCCTACGCGAACGGCGGGCTTTCCCCATGTATCTCCGAAACTGGGGGGGCTTGGCCACACGAAAACCCGTGCGTATTGCGCGCCACAGATCGCAACCGCCAATCAGGCCGTGAGGGCCGCCACCGGGGATCAATGGCGGAGGAGGTCGGCCAGGTATGATTTCCACACCGCGGCATGGGTATGCGTCCCATGGCCGAATGTGGCATCGCTCAGCGGTACAACGATTGCCCTGCCGTGCGGCACCCGGGTGATCTCCAGCTCCAGCGTTCCAATTTCCGGCGGATTGATCAGGTCGTCGGCTGAGTTCACGGCGAGCAGAGGCGCCCGGATCTTCCCGAGGCCCGGCCCGGGGTTGTAGTCCCGCGATGCTGACACAGCGTAAAGCAGGTCGTTGGCGTCGTCAGTCTTCACGGCCTGATCGACGTAGTGGTCCAGGACCGAGTCCGCCTGCGCCAGGGTCGGCATATCGGCCTGCCTGCGAACGGGATTGCTGCCCATGAAGAAAAGGATCTCCTCGGCGACCCGCAGGCCGGGGGGCTCCACCGCGTATTCCCCTCCCTTCCACGATGGATCGCTCCGGATCGAATCGATTATAGCCCGGCGCCAGACCCGGTTTCTCCCCGAAATCTGGGTCGGCAGGCTCGCCAGCGGCATCAGGGCGTCCATGAACGCGGGGTATCGCTCGCCCCATACCCACGTGTGCATGCCGCCCATCGAGGTCCCGAGCACCAGGCGCAGGTGTTTTACGCCGAGCCCCTCAGTCAGCAGCCGGAATTGGGCGTCAACCATGTCCGCATAGCCATACGCAGGAAAACGGGCGTGCAACCCGTCGCTCGGCTTGGAAGAACCCCCGTGGCCGATCCCATCCGGGATAACGATGAAATGAGTCGCCGCATCGAGCGGCTGTCCCGGCCCGAATAGTTCACTCGCAAAATAGGCATTGATGAAATTAGCCCCGGAGCCCCCGGTGCCGTGGAGGATCAGGACCGCGTTCGTTGCTGCGCCATCGGCCCCGCGCCCGAGGCGGCCGAGCGACCGGTAATGGATGCGCAAGGCCGGAAGGCTTTCGCCGGACGCAAACTTGAAATCCCGGATGACATAATCCGCCTCGGAGGGCGCCGGATAATTCTCCGCCCGGGCGCTGCCGCCGAAAAGGCCAACCAGCACCGGCAACGCGCGTAGCCATGTCCATTTCATTGCGAAACTACGCGCCCTGCGATGTCTCCTGCGCAAGGTTAAAGTCGGGCGATTTTCGTCGCCTGCGAAGGCACGCCGCAGCGGGGCTCAGACCAGGGCTTCCCGGCAATATTTAACGCACTTTGCGATTTCCGTCATCCGATCCGAACCCGCGGGAACCTTGTATTCAAATTCGATCGTGGCCTGCATGTTCCAGCGGTTGTCCCGGATCAGGCGCAGGACCTCGACTATCGGCGTGTCTCCCTCGCCAAATGGGACATTCGGGCCCATGTGCAGCTTGCGGTCCTTAATGTGCACGTGGGTGATTCGCCCGGGGTACTTTTTGATGAAGGGGACCGGGGAATAGCTGTTGCCTGCGATGAAGTGCCCGATGTCGACGTTGGCCGCATTGCGCGGCGAAAGGGCGAAAGCCCGCTCCCAATGGGCCGGGGTTACGGCGGTGTGGCCGTGATAGGCCACCCAGAGCGAGTGCTTTTCACCAAAGGAGCCGAGGCGTTTAAGGTCGCCCTCATCCTTGCTGATTTCGGTCGAGATGGCGCGGGCGCCGAGGGCCCTTGCGAGCTCGAACACATAGTCCAGCTCCTCGTCCGACATCTTGAATATGCCGTCGACCTTGACGATTTCGATGAGGACGCCAGCCGACTCGTAGGTGCGGCGGAATTCAGGGATGCGCTCGACCGGGGCCGACAGGCGCCAGCGCCTCACCTGGTCGTCGACCGACTTCGCCCCGGCTGCCGCGGCAACAAGCGCCTTGGCTCCGACCAGGTGCGCCGGCGCGCCGAGAAACGCCTCGACCGGCTGCGTTCGCAGTTCCAGCCCGCTGATCCCCAGCTGAGTGCAGCGGGCGAGGACCTCAGGTCCGCTCATCTGGAGATCGGCAAAGCTGTAAGGCACGTTTAGGCCTATCTGCACGCCGGACACCTTGGAATCCGGCTTCGATCTGGGTTGCCCGGCCTCCTGGGCGAGGAGCCGGTTTTGGGCCATCAGGAGCCCGGAGGCGGGCAGGGCGGCCAGGGCTAGCTTTGCGAATTGACGGCGGGTCTGGAGCAGCATGGTGAGAGGGTATGACGCAGCGTCCCGAGCCTTCGTTTCTTCATCTCCCTTAGCCAGCCAATTTGCCGCGGAAGCCATTCGCCAGGCGGGATGCCGGGCCTGCCGGGAATATTGCGCGTGGCTGGATGCTCTTATCTGAATCCAATGCAAGGTCATGCGATAAAATGAACCGGGCTGACGCTCAAATGTTGCACCTCGGCAAAACCTGAACTGATTGCGCCATGTCCAATGAGGCCTTTGCCCGCCTGGTCGATGACCATTACGCGGGCGTTTTCCGCTTCGCGCTGAGCCTCGCGCGCAATCAGCCGGACGCCTGCGACCTGACACAGCAGACGTTTTATATCTGGGCGACAAAGGGTCACGGCCTTCGCGATATTTCCAAAGCCAAGACCTGGCTCTTTACGACGGTCTATCGGGAATTTCTCAGGATGCGAAAACGGTCTGCCCGGGTGACTTCGGTGGAGGACCTGCCCTTGGGCGAGCGGGAGGTGGCGGCCGAGGATGTCGATCAAGCCCGCCGCTTGGATAGCGAGGTGGTCGTCCAGAGCCTGATGGAAGTGGAGGAAACGCACCGGGCGCCGCTGGCGCTCTTCTACCTGGAGGAACTCTCTTATCTGGAGATCGCCGAGACCCTCGGCGTGCCGGTTGGCACGGTGATGTCGCGCCTTTCCCGGGGGAAGGCGCAATTGCGCGCGGCGATGGCCGCCCGGAAAAACGGCGGCGGCATCGTTCCGTTTCCCGCTCAAAAAGGGGGGCTCAAATGAAAAGCGAAGAGGCAAGGTTCATCTTGCAGGCCTACCGGCCAAACGGAGCCGACTCATCCGATCCATTTTTTGCCGAAGCCCTTGCGCAGGCGGACCGCGATCCTGAACTGGGCGCGTGGTTTGCCCGCGAAAAGGCGTTCGATGCGGCGATCGCCGCAAAGCTGCGTGCCGTGAATCCGCCGCTGGAACTGCAGGACAACATCATGGCGGGCGCCCGGGCAGGCCTTTGGCACCGCCGCACCTGGCGGCTTCCCGTCTGGCTTGGGGTTGCCGCTGCGATCGCGGCGCTGTTCTTCACCCTTGTGCGACTTCGTCCTGCGGCCTCCGTTGATGTCCAGCAACTGACCTCGTTCGCCCTGTCCGACGCGACCCGACCGGAGCTGCATGAGGGCATTGTCGCGGGGCTGGCCGACCTGGAGACTGCGCTGGCCGATCCGAAGACCCATCTTGCGCCGGGCTTGAATGTCACCGAGGACGAATTGCGCGCCAAGGGTTGCCGTGACGTGCAAGTGGCCGGCCGCGATGTCTTTGAAATCTGCTTCAAGCGGGGCGATGTGTTCCATCTTTACATCGCCCGCACCGGCGAGTTCAAAACCCAGATGGGCCCGGGCCAGCCCGCGTTTCAGAAACAAGGCGAAATGTCCTCAGTGACCTGGATCGCCGACCGTCATATCTACGTTCTCGTCTCCGATCACGGCGTGGAAGGACTCGGCAGTCTGCTCTGATTCCAATCCCGGGCGCGGTCGGGCGCGCTTGATTTTCGGAGTTGCCTCGCGACCGCTCTTGAATCGGTTCGTTTTGGCAGGAATAGTCGGGGTTGCCGACGGCTGCCCGTTTGTTAAGCACGATGATTCCCACCGCCCCGACATCGCCTCCCGCAGACGAGCTTGTCTCCGCCGCGGTCCGAAAGGCCGGCCGGAGGCTCGTCCCGTTTCTCCTCCTTCTCTATATCCTGGCCTTTCTCGACCGGGTGAATGTCAGCTACGCGAAGGAGATGCTGGGACGGGATGCGGGGCTGAGCGAGGCGACATACGCCCTCGGGGCTGGCGTTTTCTTCATCGCCTACGCCCTGCTCGAGTTGCCGAGCAGCCTGCTCCTGCAGCGGTACGGCGCCCGCCTCTGGATCGGCCGGATCATGATCACCTGGGGATTGGTTTCAGCGATGACCATGTTCGCCCGGACGGCCACGTCGTTCTGCACGCTTCGCTTTCTGCTCGGGGCGGCCGAGGCCGGGTTCTTTCCCGGCATCATCTATTACCTGACGCTCTGGTTTCCCAGCCGGGAGCGGACAAAGGTCTTCGGCCTGTTCTACTTCGGGGCCCCGCTGGCTCAAATTGCGGGAGGGCCGATATCGGGGTTGCTATTGGATTTGGACGGAACGGCCGGCCTCAAGGGCTGGCAATGGCTTTTCCTTGTCGAGGGCGCCATGGCGAGCCTGGCGGGGCTGTGGACCCTGCGCCGGCTGACGGATGGTCCCTCGGAGGCGAAGTGGCTGACGCATGACGAACGGCAGGCCCTGGCCACTGCGCTTCAAAACGAGGGTCACGGAGCCTCCGAAGGCACAGGCCGGGCGAGGTTGCTGTCCGCTTTGCGCACGCCCGCGGTCTTTCGCTTTGGGCTCATCTACGTTTTCATTCAGGCAAGCGTCTATGGCGTGACCTTCTATCTGCCGTCAGACGTGGCCAAACTCCTTGGGCGCGAGACAGGGTTCGTCGTCGGTGTGGTGAGCGCCCTCCCTTGGCTGTGCGCCCTGGCGGCCGCCTACGCAATACCGCGCCTGGCGGACAGGCTCGGCCGGAGGGCGGTCGCCTCCGGCACACTTGCGTTTTCGGCTGTCGGCATCGCCGTGGCGGCCGTTTCCCCGCCCGGGATCGAACTGGCCGCCCTTTGCGTCGCGGTCGCCGGCTTCATCGGGGCGCAGCCGGTGTTCTGGACCTTTCCCGCCGACGAGCTTCCGGCGTTGGGCGCCGGGGCCGGAATCGCCCTGATCAACTCAATCGGCGCGGTGGGCTCGTTCGTTGCCCCCAACCTGCGGGCTGCCGCCAATGCCGCGTTCCACTCCGGTGCCGCGGGCAGCTTGAGCGTGGCGGCGGCCGCCTTGGTCGGGTCCGCGCTCTTGCTCCTGAACCGCGCGAAGCCTTTGATTCCCGCAGTCCTTTCCCCAAAACCATGAAGAAAATCATTGCCCTGCGTGCCCTGGTCCAAGGCGGCCAGGATCAAGGCGCCGACTATCACGCCAAACCTGACGGCCATTGGATCAACAGCACCGTGATCGCCACACCGATGAGCAAGTATCCGGAATACCAGGCGACACGGCGGTCGTTTGGAATCGACGTCCTGGGAACCGTGCTCGTGGAGGTGGAGGCCGAGGACGGCACGGTCGGATTCGCCATGACGACCGGCGGGGTGCCCGCGGCCTACCTGATCGAAAAGCATTTCAGCCGCTTTGTGGTCGGACAGCCAGCGTGCAACACGGAGGTGATGTTCGACCAGATGTACAACGCCTCGCTCTACTACGGGGGAAAGGGCCTGCCGATCAATGCCATCTCCGCCGTGGATTGCGCCGTCTGGGATCTGATCGGAAAACTCAAGCAGGAGCCTGTCTGGGCCCTGATCGGCGGCAAGATGCGTGAAAGGCAGCCGATGTACGCGACGGGCCCCAGGCCCGATCTTGCAAAGAAGATGGGATTCATCGGCGGCAAGATCCCGATTCCTTACGGGCCGGCCCACGGCGAAGAGGGCCTGCGCAAGAACATTGAACTCGCCGCTCAAATGCGGGAGGCATGCGGGCCGGATTTTCAGCTCGCGCTCGACTGCTGGATGGCGCTGACCCCGGCCTATGCGCTCCGGCTGATCGAGGCTCTCCGGCCGTACAATTTCCTCTGGATCGAGGAATGCCTGCCGCCGAGCGACTACGATGGCTACCGGCGTCTGGTGGAGTCCCGGAGCCACCCGATCATGATCTCGACCGGGGAGCACGAATACACCCGCTGGGGGTTCGAGACCCTCCTGAATACGGGAGTCGACATGGTGCAGCCCGACATCCACTGGTGCGGCGGCCTGACGGAGCTGCTCAAGATAAAGGCCATGGCGTCGGCCAAGCGCCGGCTCTGCGTCCTCCACGCCTCGTCGGTTTATAGCTACCATTTTGCCATCGCAAGCGATGTGACGCCGTTTTCGGAATTCCTGATGATGGCGCCCCAGGCCGACCGGGTGGAACCGATGTTCTCCCCGCTTTTCACAAATGAGACTGTGCCGGTCGATGGCCATGTGCGCCTGGGCGATGCGCCGGGATTCGGCGTCGATTTGAACCCGGCGATAGCCTGGTCGCGCCCTTTCGCCGGCAAGCCTTGAGTCCGGGCTAATCGGCCAGCCAGCTCAATTCGGAGTGACGAAGGAGCAGCTCAACCGCGGCTTCAAGGCCGTCGGCGTCCTCCCGGTCGAATCGCGCGACGCGCGGGCTGTCGAGATCGAGGACGCCGAGCAAACGCCCGTCGCGCACGAGCGGCACGACGATCTCCGAGCGCGAAGCCGAATCGCAGGCAATGTGGCCGGCAAACTCATGCACGTCGGGGACCACGATTGTCTTCAGCTGCCGTGCCGCCGTTCCGCATACCCCTCGGCCGATGGCTATCCGAACGCAGGCCGCTTTTCCCTGGAAGGGTCCCAGGACCAGTTCGCCGCCCCGCAGAAAGTAAAAGCCGGCCCAGTTCAAGTCGGGCAAGGCCTGATAGAGGAGAGCCGCCATGTTCGCCGTGTTGGCGAGGCCATCGGGTTCGCCCGCAAATACCGCTGTCAATTGCCCGTTTAGCTCGCGGTAGGCGGCGGGTTTGGGCAGGCCGGCGGTGGTTTTGACGACATGCATGCGAGCGTGGGCGACTATTGCGGGGTGAAGCGCGGCTTCAGGCAATGCAAACTTCGGCCCGGTCGCAGTTCGCCTGAAATGTTGGCGGGCCTGGGACCCCTGACGGCTGGCGCCGGGTTGCTTTTGCTTCTGTCCGTTGCAATCGCCGCAACCGCCGCTACGCTGTCTGTCTTACCTGTGATGCAAGACAAAGCTCCTTCCTCAACACCCGCAAGCGGCGCCGCCTGCGCCATCGACGGCCCGAAATCAGCCTGCGGACTTCCGTCGAAGGTCGTAATCGACATGTCCAGGGCGGCTGTCCAGCACTCGGACGACGAATGGCAGAAGCTCCTGACTCCCACTCAATACCATGTCGCCCGCCGGCAGGGAACGGAACGGCCCTTCAGCAACGAATACTGGGACAACCACGAGGATGGGGTGTATTTTTCCGTCTGCAGCGACACGCCGCTTTTTGACAGCCGCGACAAATTCGAGAGCGGCACGGGCTGGCCGAGCTTTACCAGGCCGATTGAGGCCAGCTTCGTCGAGGTGTCGACCGACAGGAGCCATGGCATGGTGCGGCACGAGGTTCACTGTCCGGTGGACTCCTCTCACCTGGGCCATGTGTTCCCCGACGGTCCCGCTCCGACAGGGAAGCGATATTGCATCAATTCGGCCTCGCTGCGGTTCATGGCACGCAAGGAATACGAGGCCTGGGTCGCATCGCAAAGCGCCGCCCAGACGAAGTAATCGAACACCCCACGGACCATCGCCTTTCGTTCTTCCAACTTCCTTGCCCTCTTTCTTGCCATGACCCTCTCAGGCCCGGCGAAAGCCGACTTCATCGTTCTCGGCGGCGGTTGCTTCTGGTGCGTCGACGCCGCCTACAAGCTTCTGCCGGGTGTGACCCATATCACCTGCGGCTATGCCGGGGGCTCGGAGCCCAATCCAACCTACGAGGAGGTCTGCACCAAGACCACCGGCCATGCCGAGGTGGTGAAGGTCGATTTCGACCCGGCCAAGGTGAGCCTGGAGGGGGTGCTGGCCCACTTCTGGGAAAGTCACAATCCGACCCAGGTCGGCGGTCAGGGCCATGACATGGGACCGCAGTACCGTTCGATCATCCTCTGTTCAGATGGCGAGCAAAAGGCCGCCGCTGAAAAATCCCGGGCCGTGGCCCAGAAGGGGCTTTCCCTGCCGATCACGACGGAAATCGTCCTGCTGACAAAGTTCTGGCCGGCGGAGGACTACCATCAGGACTATTTTGAAAAGCACCCGGACCAGTCCTACTGTTCCGTCGTGATCCGGCCAAAGATCGAAAAACTGCGGCAAAAACTGGCTGCCGGCCAGTGATCGGCGGCCCGTCACTTCACGGTGACCACAATCCTGCGGTAGGCAAACAGCTGGACGGCCGGGTTCAGGGTCCTGACTTCCTCGATGACATGGATCTGCGTTCCGGCCCCATTCGCCGGGATCGCGAGCTCCGCCACCGGCTCGTCGGAATGCTGGACGGGAATATCGCCAGCGTAAGTGCCGGCCTCGGGGTAGGGATACCAGCGAAAGCCGAGGGAATCATTGTCCGGGCTGCTTGATGCGGACGCGTCGAGCCTGAGGCGCTGGCCGGGCCCGGCCGTCAGGTATGCGACCGTGCGCGTCTTGTCGCCGTTGAACGCCGCGATCGGATTGTGGTGGGCGTTCTTGAAATCGTTCACGCACCACTCCATGCGCGCCTGAAAATCGTCTTCGCAGGCGCGCCGCCACCGCTGAATCGGCGTCCACACGTCATCATAGTTCTTTCCGGTCTCGGGATCCGTCCACTTGTCGCTCGCGTCCGGATGCATGGCGAAGGGTTCGTAGGGCTTTTCGCCTGCGCCGTAGCGCACGCGGCCCTGGCCCGCGGGGATCTGGATCATGCGGGTTTGATAGCGGCCTCCCCAGCCGCCCCATTCGACGTGCTCGGGATCGTAAAGCCCCTTGTTCACAAGACCGATCCAGGTGCTCGTGTTGCCGCCTTCGAGATAGCGGAATCGCCCGTCCCGCTCCGTGCGGTCCGGATAGAGCGCGCCCAGCGGGCCGTGGTCGTGCTGGATGTGCGCTTTCATCCAGAGATGCTCGCCCTCATCGGTTGGGGGATATGGCTGCCAGACGTAGGGCTCCCTGTTCGTCAGGGAGCGGCCCGGCGGTATGTGGGGCGGCCCGGGCCCCATCAGTCCGAAGACCTGGTCGAGGCTTCGAATCCAGGGTATTTCGGGAAAATTATGGCAGATCCAGGCTCCGGCGTCGTCCTGGCCATAGTCCTCGTAGACGCGAATCTTGGCGGTGAAGGCTTTCACCTGCTCCGGCGAGTGCGTCCTTCGGTAGTCCCAAAGGGTCTGCGCGAGCGGATTGGCGCCGCCCGTGATGCAAACATAGACCGGACGCGGGTCGGGCTTTTCAATCGCGCGGCCGATGAGCCTGGTCCCGGGCGTGTCCTGACCGTCCCCCACCGCGGCCATGCCATATCCGTACGGACCGGCCGCGACCTTGCTCATGAGAAAAGCGGCCGTCGGCCAGCCAGGGGCGTTCTTCAAGAGGCTCGGACGCACAAGCGCGTACGCGTTGATGTCCCTGACCAGGCCCTCCGTGTGCACGCCGATCCGGTGCGGCTCGGAGGGGGGGCGGGCGGGGTATCCGGGATCGCTGATGCTGACGGCGATAAGGCCTTCGATGTCCATTTCATTCGCATACATCAGCAAACGCACGATCATCTGCGAATCGTCCGGCTCCCCCTCGAGGTCGGTGATCAGGATCATGCGGTGGTTGTCCCCGTCCGCGCGCAGGCGCACCCCCCCCGCGACGATCGCCAATGCCGCCAAAGCCCGGATTCCGCCGCGCCCGAAATTACGCATGCAGGGACGATACCGCCTATTCGGCGGTGAGGAAACTCCAATCGGTCCCGGGGAACTGGACCTTCAGCGCGGCGCCGAGATCCTTCCTGGAGGCTGTGATGGCTGCGGCGTCGCCCTGCAACAGGAGGACTGCCTGCTGCACGGAGCCTGCCTGCGAATCCATCTCGGATTTTTCCTCGGCCGTGGGCTTGAACTCATTCCCGCCGGCACCGTTGGTGGGAGCCAGAAGGGCGGCGACGCCGGAGGCAACCAGCCTCGACGCGAACAGCGACATCCGTCCCTTTGCGAGGCCCGCCTGCTGCGTCATGATGAAGGCCTTCAGATTCACCGACAATTGCCACCGGCGGTCGGTCATGCTGCCGTAGCGGTCGCACAGGTTGATGGCCGCGGGATCGACGCCAGCAGTATCACCTTTGTGGATACTAGCCTGAAGCTGGTCGCAGACCGCCGAAACCCGGGCGATCGTCTGGCCCACTGCCGCATAGTAGGCGTTGAGGTCTTTGCTCGCCTGCACGAACTCCTCCATGTTGGCGGGCGTTTCGATCTTGACGAGATTCGGCACCTGCGGGGCCTTGGGCGCGGCCTCCTTGGCGAGATCGCCATTGAATTGGCCGATCGTCGCGGTCAGTTGCTGGAGATAGCGCTGGGTCTCGGGGCTTTGCCTGGGCCCGCCGCAGGCGGTTAGCAAGGCGATCAGGGGTAGAACAAGCGCCGCCCTCGGGAAAAACGTGGCGTGCATAATCGGGAAAGCTGGAGTGAAACTCTGTCTGACGGCCGATTTCCTACCGCATCCGCCGCCGGATTGCGATCACCAAAGTCGGAGGATTAGCGAGACGGATACCCTCTAGTAGACAACGCGCCAATTTCCGGTCGGTTCGGCCGGGATCGTGTGGTGGCGCTCGACCCAGTCGATGATCAGGTCCCGGATCTCCTCGCTCGGATGGGACAGAATAGTCGCGTTCTTGAACATTGCGTAGCCCCCCCCTCCGTTGAAGCGGTAGTTGTTGAGGGCCAGCCTGAGCTTCGCTCCGGGATCGAGCGGAGCCCCCTTGAAGCTGAGGTTGCGGATGCGCTCGCCGACCGGGCGGGTGATGTCGATCTCGTACGTCACGCCTTCGGCGGCGTCGAAATTGTAGCCCATCACGGTCGGGTCGATGAGCTCCATCGGCGACCTGCCCGGCTGAAACGGCAGGAAATACCGGGCGGAGTGCTCGAGGGCGGCCCGCAGCTGCGCGCCGGTGACCTCGATCACGAAAAGCGTGTTCTCGTAGACGTAAAGGCCTGCTATGTCGCGCACGGTCACCGGCCCGGCCGGAATTCGGGCGTGCGGATTGAAGCTGGATGCCAGCGAAACATCGGCCTGTCCCGCCTCAAGCTGCACGCGCTGGATGAGGTCGATCATCGCCGAGTCGTGCAGTGGGTCGCCCGTCTCGATCGCGCGGTCGCTTGTCCCGATGGGCTTGTTCAGCCACGCCAGGGTTTCCCTGTGATACGGTTCGGCGAGCGCCAGGATCCTGGGATCGGCGGGGACGCTGCTGTCGACCGGCAGGGACTCGGCGGCCTTGCCGATCAGGGTCCATCCGCCGGGGCCTTCCCGGGAGAAATAAAGGTCTGCTTCCACAAGATGGTCGGCCCACCTGCCCGCCTGGGTGAGCAGGACTCCGGCAACGACCAGCGAGGGCACGTCGCGGTGGGTGTGGCCCAGGAGGATCAGGTCGATTCCCGGCACCTGGCGGGCGATGGCGAGAGCCGCGTTCTCGTGCGGAACGTCGCCGATCTTTCCCCTGCCCGTGCCAAGATCCTCCTCGAGGCCCATGTGCATGGCCACGACGACGGCGTCGACGTGCTCGCGCGCGCGCAGAATCGGCACCCATTTCGCCGCCTCGGCGACCGGGTCTCGGAATTCGAGGCCTGCGTAATTTTCCGGATTTTCCCACGCCGGAATTCCGGGTGTCGTCAGGCCAAGAATGCCGATTCGAACGCCGTCCACATCCTTGACGATATAGGGCGCGTAGGCGGTGTCCCCGGTTCCGGTCCTGTAGGTGTTTGCGGACAGCCAGGGAAACCTGGCCTCGCTGCGGGCCTTCCCGAGGACGGCGAGGCCGAAATTGTACTCATGGTTGCCCACGGTCATGCTGTCGTATCGCAGCTCGTTCATGACGAGCATCATCGGGTCAACCGGGGCATTGTCCTTGCGATTGTGATAGTAGACGAGCGGCGTGCCCTGAATCGTGTCCCCGCAGTCGACGAGGAGCAGATGGGGAAACTCGCGCCGGGCCTTCCCGACAAGCGTCGCGATCTTGGCGACGCCCAGATCGGCCGGTTTCCCCGTGTAATAGTCGAACGGATAGATGTGCCCGTGCATGTCGGTTGTGCAGAGCAGGGTGACGCGCGCGCGGTCGGCCGCGGAAGCGGAAGCGCCCAGGGCGCCAATCCAGACCGCGGCGGCGAAGGCGGCCCGAAATGCTAAACGGGGAAGATGATTCATGTTGGAAAAGACGGCGGGGACGCCGCCAAAGGAACGGGGGCCTGTCCCCCGGGTCAACGATTCTGGTCGAGCCGGTCCGCTTCGTCGAACTGAACCGATGCTTCGCGGGTCTGGCCGGTCGCCTGCAGGGCGTGGCCGAGATTGCGACGGGTGCCGCTGTTGTTTGGGTCGAGCTGGAGGGCCTTTTCGAATTCGGAGACCGCAGCGGGCAGGGTGCCGGCTCGGGCAAGCGCGTTGCCCAAGTTGTTGTGGGCGATGGCCAGGTTTCGTTTCGCCTCAGGATTTGCGGGCTGCAGGCGGAGGACCTGTTCAAGTTGAACGACGGCTTCCGGCGCCCGGCCGGCCGCGAGCAGCGCCCGCCCCAGGTTGAGGCGGGCCCCGGCTAGGTCCGGGTCCAAGCGGACGGCCACCGTGAGCTGGTCGATCGCCTCCGGCAGCCGGCGGGCCTCCGTGAGGGACAGGCCCAGATTGCTGCGGGCCTCGGGGAAGCCGGGTTTCAGGCGCACTGCCTCCTCGCCGTGGAAGACGGCCTCGTCGAGGCGCCCAGACTGGGCGAGGACGATGCCCAGATTGTTGTGCGCGAGCCATGCCTGTGGATTGTGCCGCAGGGTGTAGGTCCAAAGGGTCTCTTCGCTTGCAAACACGCTGGCATAGTGCCGGCTGGCTCCGGCGCAGCAGGCGGCGGCGAGGATGGCACAGGTCCAGAAAACGGGAGGACTGGCCGTTGAGCGCCAGCGCCCGGCGGCCGCGGCAACCAGCCCGATCAGGCCGACGAGCGGCAGGTAGGCGAAATGGTCCGAAACCCGCGAAATCCGCAGATACGCCATGGGAACGATCCCAAGCACCGGAAGCAGGTTCAAAAGGAAGAATCCGAACCCGAAAAGCGCATGCCGGCCCCAAGTCGCCCGCCTCATCCAGCACCAGCCCAGTCCCGCGGCGATGGCGCACCAGGCCAACGCCTTCGCCGGGATGGGGCCGTCCAGGCTCCAATCCGGGTATATGGGCACCAAGCCCACCGGCAGGACTGCCTTGAAAAGGTAGAAGACCGCCGCCGGGCCGGCCGCCGCGACGCGGTGCAGGAGGCTTTCAGCGGGCATGGGCAGGTGCGCAATGGCCCTCGTTGCCTGGAGATGGATGGTGACCGCGCCGAGGACGGCCGAGACGGCAAGGAAGGGCGCGCCTGCCGCGAAGTCCCTTCCTCCGATGCGGCCCCGCCGCCACCAGGCGTAAAGCAGCAGGATCACCGGGAACATGACGACCGAGCTCTTGCAGAGCATGGCCAGGATGAACAGGGCCAGGGATGAAAGATACCACCTCCGGACATTTGAGTTCATCGGGTGAGGGAAGGGGGACGGCTTCTTCCGCTCCGCGCTCCCGACAACCGGCCGCCCGGTCCTTCCCTCGTCGAAATTGAGGTAGGCCAAAGCCGCAAGCAGGAGCGGCGGCAGGGACAGCGTGTTCTTGAGTTCCGACATCCACGCGACCGATTCAACGACCAGGGGATGGACGGCGAAAAGCAATCCTCCCAGCCATGCCGCGCCCGAGCCCAGCCTTTGCAGCAGGCGCCAGAGTAGAAGGCAGCTGAGGATGTGCAGGGCAATGTTGGTGGCGTGATAACCGGCCACGTTTCCCTGCCAGAGGTGCCATTGGATCCATTGCACCGAGGTTGTGAGCGGGAAGAAATCCAGCCCGGTCTGCCCGCTCCAGATCCTCCAGAGTCCGGCCGGATCGCGAAGAACGGGATTTTCCGCGATGGCCGAAGGGTCATCCCACAGCCAGCCTCCCCGGATGGCAGGGGCAAAGGCGAACCCCGCGGCCGCGGCTATCGCCGCAGCTTTCAGGCCCGTGCGAAGCGCAGGATTTGGACGGCCGCTCATTTCAGGATGCGCCCGCCCGGCCCCTGGCGAACAGGAACAGCCCAATCCAGGCCGCCCAGGCGAGGGCGGAGATCGTCATGCCGGTCCAGAGACCGGACGGCACATATTCGAAGCGGATCAGGTGGTGTCCCGCGGCGAGCGGGGTCGCCCGCAATGCGTAATCGGCGGGCATCACCTCGTAGTGGGCCTGGCTGCTGCCTGGGAGAGGCCGGGCATGCCAGTCCCGGCTGTAGGCGTCGGTGACAAAAAGAAGAGAGGGAATGGTGATGTCGGCTTCGACAGTCATCCAGTCTGTGGAGGAGTCGATGATTCTGGCCCAGCCGGGATGAACATTGCGCGACGAGTTGAAGCCTGGCAGGCTTTCCAGCAGCACCGTTTGGCGCGGATCGAAGTCGGGCTGGCTCAGGGTTGAGAAGATCGCGTCCCGATCGGGCAGGACGCGGTAATCGGACAAAAGCTGAATCCGCCCCATCGGCTCCTGGTATTCGTACTTCTTCACTTCCTTTCCGACCTCGGTGAAGACGTACCGCAGCCTCACGAGACAA
This sequence comes from uncultured Opitutaceae bacterium, assembly GCA_964605835.1. Taxonomy (GTDB): domain Bacteria; phylum Verrucomicrobiota; class Verrucomicrobiia; order Opitutales; family Opitutaceae; genus Palsa-1447. The sequence goes on along the minus strand of CAZSEH010000026.1, from coordinate 13,111 downwards.
TAGAGGGGCGACGGGAATCGGAACGTGACATTCTGGGTGGCCTTGTCGGGATTTCCTCCCTGGGTGAAGGTGATGAACTCGGCATAGCGGGCGAGCAGGCCCGGGTCGTCGCCCCACATGTCCGGCACACCAAGGAGAAATCCGTTGTTGGGTTCCAGGAGATTCTGGACCCGGTAGTCGCCCGGGTGGGCCGCCACGAAAGCTGTCAGTTCCGGCGAATCGACTTCCGCGCGATGAAAATGGTCAATCTGGGTCGCGGCAAAGCAGGCCATCTCAATCGGCAGCAGGCAGAGGACGACCCAACCCAGGGCCGGCCTTCGCCTCGCGAGAGCCAGGCTGACACCCGAGAGAAGGGCCAGCGCGCCTGCAATTTCCAGCGACCTGCCCGCCTGAACGCCAATGTCGCGGATTGTCCTGGGATCCGTGAACGTGGCGGCCGGAAGGTAGCTTTCATTGGTGTTGCGAATCCAGACGAGAAACGGGGCGATGGCCGTGGGATGGGACCAAAGCCAGAGCCCCGCCGCGGCGGCCGCGAGACCGATCGCCAGTGCGCCCAAAGACACTACCCTTCCCGGCGGGCGCCGCCTCAGCAGGGCATCTGCCCCGATCCCGACCGCCACGGTGAAAAAGACGGCGGCGGGCGCAGTGAACTTCGCCCAGCCGCGGAAACGGTCGAACCCGGGCATGAAATCATAAAGGGACCGGAAAAGGGGGGTGTTGTGGCCAAGGGCAGGCAGCAGGAGAAGGACCGCAATGCCGATGCAAAGCCCCGCCGATCGCCGGCGCTGCGGGTCCGCCAGGGCGACCGCGGCGAGGACGACGCCTGAAACTCCCACGAAAACAGACATCTCCCACGGGTAGCACCGGCCCCAATAGAGGTGCCGGATGGGGTCGCCGAAGAAGCCCGGTGCGATCAGGGTCAGCAGGTTTTCCTGGGGCAGCGAAAACTGGCCCACGAACCCATAATCCAGGCGCGTCCTGCGCAGGCCTTCCGCAGCGGCCGCCAGTCCGGGAATGAGTTGCGCCGCCGACAGGGCCGCCGCCGCCGCGTAGATGGACGCGACGGCCGGCAGGGCCCGGCGCCGGGCGCCGGGCTCGGTGAGCGAAAAGGCGACCGCATGGATCCCCGCGGCGACGGCCAGGTAGAAAACATACTGCATCTGCCCGGCGAGAATCTGCATGCAGACCGAGGCGCTTGCGAAAAGCAGGCTGCGCCAGCCGCCGCCCCCATACCAGTCCTCCAGGCTTGCGAACACCCAGGGAGCCCAGGCCAGCGTGCAGAGATTGGGCAGGTGGCCGGCGAAAACATGCGGAAACACGGGCCCGCTCAGGGAAAGGGCCAGTGCGCACAGCCCGGCCGCCGCCGGATGAAGGCCCCGCCGCGCCGCCCAGCGGTACGCGCCCGCGCCCAAAAGGAACAGATGGAGGACAAGCGAGAGATTGAGCGCCCGGCACAGGGGCAGAACCAGGAAGATCAGATTGGGCGGATAGTACAGGGCCGATTGGAACCCGCCCAGGAAGGGCTCACCCGCATAAGCGTATGGATTCCAAAGCGGAGCGTGGCCCGCGCGCAGGCTGTCGGCTGCGAAGGCGCGCCATGCGAGAAACTGCTGCCCGATGTCCGTGCCGGATGAGCCGATCAGAAGATCGGGTGGCGCGAGAAAGACGGCGGCGACGGCGGCAACGAAAAGGGATCCGAAGATGATCTTGCGGATCCCATTCCACTCCGAGGGCGCGGGTTGGAGGTCCATCCTTCCCGCGTTCTAAACATTTTGCGTTCTAACGCACGAGATTTTCGCGTTCGAGAACCGGCCTATGCCGGGATCAGAAGTTGATCGTGCACGTCCCGACGATCTGGAATGGCGCGCCGGAAGCGCCGGAGCCATAGGTGTAGGCGCGATTCAGCAGGTTCTTGGCGCCCACTTGAACCGTGCTGGTGTCCTTGCGGGTGAGGTTCCACTTGTACCCGATGCCCGCGTCGAACACCGCGTAGGGTGCGTTGAAGTTGACCGAACGGCCGTCGTCAACGTACACGCCGGTCGGCGCCCCCGAGTAGACTCCGGGCACCGCGGCATTGACGAGCGGAAGTGCGGTTCCGCCGGGTCCCACCGGGAAATTGATCAGCGCATTCTGCGGCTGGTTCGGGTAGGGAAGCAGGCCGTTTCCGGGGAGCGGGACATTGTTCATCGGGGTCGCGGTCAGCTTGAGTTCGCCCGCGATCTTGGGATCGGTTCCGGCCGCGTACGCATACGTCGTGTTGGTTGCGGCGACGTAGTACATGCTGAGCGTGGATCCCGAGGTGGCGCTCATGGGTCCGGGAATAAGGCTCTTTCCCGAGCCAAGATTCACCAGAGACTTGCTGAAATACTTGGCGTCGGCGGTCAGGAAAAGGCCGTTCAGGGGGCCGCGGCTGAACTGGTAGCGGACCGCCATGCCGACATTGTCGGTGGGAACGCGGCGGACGGGGAGCGCGTCATAGAAGGTGAGCGCTGCGCCGTTGATCGTCCTCGCGACGGCATAGCCCCAGTCGGCCTGAATGTAGAAGTCGCTGGAAACCTGGTAGTTCAGGTCGCCCTGGTATCCCTTGGACTGCTCCTGGCCGTTGAGAATCGTGTCCTTCACCCCGGTGACCGGATCGGTCTCGGTCACGGCAAGGTCGTACTCGTTGATGAGGAACCGGCTGACCTCAAGATTGACCCGGCCCTTCAGGAAGGCCGCCTTGAAGCCGAATTCATACCCGTTGCTCGTGTTGTTCGGCAGCGCAAGTCCCGTGGCGGTGTCGATCTGCGGCTGCGGATTGAATGCCGTGCTCTTGTTGGCGAAGAGATTGAATCCGTCGGCCAGCTTGAACGAGGCGCCCAATTGATAGGTCCAGTCCGAAGTGTTGTAATCGAAGGCCTGGTAGGCGGCGGGCTCGGCTGCCCCCAGGGCGGGCGAGGTTCCCGATGCGGCCAGATTGTAATTCTTGACCTGGTTCTTCACATAGTCGCCGCGTCCGCCCAGCATCAGGATCAGCCGGTCGTTGAACAGGGACGCCCGCTCGCTCCCGAACAGGCCGTAGTCCCCGTCCGCGATCCACGAATCCGTGGCGACGCCGCTGTAGAGGCCCGGATTCTGGCTGTACATGGTCGTGTTCCACCCGTAGCCCATCGTCGCCGGGGTCCATTGCGTGAACGGGGTGTAGTAGGAGGCGCCCGAGGCATTGTAGGGGCTGTAAAGCGCGTAGTAGTCCGTGGCCTGCGTGCCCACGGCAAACATCATGTCCTTGGTGACGACCTTCTGCGTCAGTTCATAGTAGTCCTCGGTCAGCAGGAACTTGTTCTTGATGGGTCCCGTGTCGAAAGAGAACAGATTGTCCAGCTGAAAACCGCCGCCGCGCTGAGGCTTCCAGTCCACCAGCGGCTGGTCCTTGACGACCGGGGCGAAGGGCTGGTTCACAACGCCGTTGGTCAGGGTGACATTGCCAGTCCCGTACGGATAGTAGGCGCCGCTTCCGATCGCCTGGTCGTTGTACGGATTGATGAACTCGTTGGCGCCCAGCTTCATCGACCAGTTGTCATTGAAGCGGTGCTCAAGGGCGATCGTCGCGCTGGACACGCGGTTGTGATTGTAGCTCTCGGGCCCCGCATAATTGTAGTTCAGGAGGCCGCCGGTCGTGGTCATGCCGTAGTACTGGCTCTCGGTGATGTTGTTCGCCGCCCAGGGCATCGTCTGCTTCTCGGTGACCGTGAGCACCTGGACGAACGGATGCTCATAGAGTTCCGAATGCTGCACAGAGAGGGTAAGGCTCGTGTCGGTGTTGGGCTTGTAGACCAGCTTGCCGGAGATGTAGCTGCTGTGCTTGCTCGCGAACTCCTCGGAGTACTTGTTGAACTGGTTGGCCATGTCGACCCGGTAGAACAGCTTTCCGCTGTTTCCCAGGGGGCCGGACGAGTACAGCGCCGCGCGGTAGAAGTTGTCCGATCCGCCGCCGAGCACGAGCTTGTCGGTCTGGGTCGTCGTCGGCTGGAGGGTGAGGAAGTTGATCACGCCGCCCGGCGCGGTCGCTCCATAGATGGAGGCGTCCGGGCCGTGGATGACCTCGATGCGGTCGATGTCGACTGTGTCGACGAGGCCGATGCGGCGGAATCCGTCGACGAGGGACACGGTCTGCGGGAAGCCGTTCAGCTGGTATTGGGCGGACAGTTCCGACGGAGTGAAGCCCGGAACGAACGCGAGCTGTGAGTTCATGTCGTATTCCTGGAAGTCATCCAGGAAGGAGCTCGTGATGACATTCACGGAGAAGGGCAGGTCGGCGATCTTCGAGGCGATGCGCGTTCCGGTCTCCGACTCGGAGGCGACGTAGCCGTGCTCTCCATTTCCCGTGACCTCGAAGGCCGACAGGGTGACCACCTGGTCGTTCGACGGGGTGGGATTGGCGGCTGCGGCCGAAGTGGCGACTTGGGCGCGTCCGGTCTGTATGGCGAGGGCTATGGCAGCGGCCACAAGCAGTCCGGGGTATGAATTGCGGGGTGTTTTCATGCGGTGTGTTTTTCGATATTTAGGACACCTGTCCTAGTCAAGAGATATTTTCCTCCCAAGAGGAGAAGACACGTATCCGAGCAAGCGTCCGATTCCGTCAATCCGGTGTCCGGGCGGGATGTTCCGGGTTATCCCCGCCGGAGGGCCGCCCGCTGTCCCGGGAAACGGTCCGGTGGCCGGCGGCTCAGCGGCGCGCCGGCCCGGTCGATTCCCGCACGACGAGGAGCGGCTCGATCAGGCGCACGAGGATCCGGGGGCCGGGCGGCCGCCCGATCCTCCCCAGCAGGAGATCGGCCGCGGTCTCGACCGTCCGCTGGATCTGCTGGTCCACGCTCGTGAGGGCGGGCGTGGGCATCAGGCACAGATCCTGGTTGTTGAAGCCCGCGACGGAGACGTCCTGGGGCACGCGCACGCCCATTTCCTGAAATCCGCGCAGGGCGCCGATGGCGATTTCATCGTTCAGCGCGATGAAGGCCGTCGGCCGGTCCCTTTCCCGTGCGAAACTGTGGGCGAGGACGCGCCCGTACTCGAAGTCGTTTTCCCGCGCGTGCAGCGGATCGAGCGAACGGGTGGCCCCGGCGAATGTCAGGCCCCGCGTTGCCAGGGCCGCCTCGATCCCGGTCACCCGGTCGCGTATGGAGCGCGTCATGCCGGTGATTCCGAGGAGGCCGAACAGCCTGTGGTCGAACTTGAGCAGGTGCCCGACGAGGTCGCGCATGCCCCGCGCGCGGTCCAGCGCGACCGTGTTCGCGCCGGGGATGCCCAGTTGGTCGATGACCATGTTGGGCGTCGCGTGGGTCTCGAGCTCGCGCACGCGCTGGGCGATCTCCTCCTCGACGAAATGCCCGATGAAGATGACCGCGTCCACGCGCAGGGAAAGGAAGTGGCGGATCACGCGGCGGCTGTCGCCGGGCTCGAGCACCTCCATGAGCGAGGAATACCCGCGCTCGTGCAGGCGGCGCTGCAGGCCCGCCACCTTGAGCACGGCCGTCGAGGTCAGCAGCGTCTCCATGCAAAAGCCGATGGTCGCCGTGTGCTTGCCCTTGAGGTGGAGCGCATGGGCATTGGGAGTGAACCCCGTCCGCTCCATGGCCTGCTGCACCCGGGTGATCGTCTTCGATTTCAGGCCGGGCTGGCCGTTGATGACGCGCGAAACGGTGGTCCGGGCCAGCCCCACGTAGCGCGCGAACTCGGCAACGGAACGTATGACCGGCGGCGCGGAGCGGGGGGATGCTGGCTTGCTCACGAGGAAGGCAGGCAAGGCGGAATCCGGGAAACGTCAAAACAAACGTCGCCTCGGCCGCGCCGTTTGCCACTGTCGAACCGGAACCGGACGAAAAATGCACCCCCTGGATTTCGCCATCGTCGCCGCCTATCTGGGCATCGTCCTCCTGCTCGGACGGCGGGGCGCGTCCGGGGCGCGGAGCGAGGACGCGTTTTTTCTCGCGGAGCGCAAATTTGGCAAGCTGTATCAATTTTTCTTCAACTTCGGCAACACGACCGAGGCGAACACCGCGGTCAGCACGGTCAGCCTCGTCTACAGCGAGGGAGCGTCCGGCGCGTGGCTCCCGCTGCAGATGATCTTCCTGAACCCCTACTACTGGTTCATGAACGTCTGGTTCCGCCGCGTCCGACTCATGACGACGGCGGAGATCTTCGACCTGCGGATGGGGAGCCGCGGGCTGGCGTGGTCCTATGCGGTCTTCCAGATCGGAGTGGCGATCATGGGCATCGGGTTCAGCAATTTCATTTCGTACAAGATCATGTCGGCGTTGGTGCCCGGGATTCCCCCGCTCGCCTTTTATGCCGGCTATGTCGCGATCATCGGCCTCTATCTCGCCATGGGAGGCGTCGTAGCGACCGTCCTCACCCAGGCTTTCCAGGTCTTCCTGGTCCTTTTCTTTTCCGTGATGCTGCTGCCATTCGGCTGGCAAGCGCTCGGTTCCGAGACGCTGCGCGAGCGGCTTCCGCAGCGGATGTTCGATCTTTTCGGCGCCCCGGGCGGGGACCAGTACACCTGGTACGCCGTCCTGGCCCTTCTCTCGGTGAGCGCCGTCCAGGTCAACGGCAACGTCGCGAACATGGGCCTCGGCGGATCGGCCCGGAACGAATTCGCGGCGCGGTTCGGCGCGGTTTCCGGCACCTTCGGCAAGCGGATCATGATCGTGCTCTGGGCGTTCCTGGGCCTGATCGCCGCAGCCGTCTGCCGGGGCCCGGCCCGCCTGGCGGACCCGGACCTGGCCTGGGGCGTCCTCTCCCGGCAGCTTTTGGGGCCCGGATTCCTCGGGCTGATGCTCGCCGGCATCCTCGCCGCGAACATGCCCTCGACGGCGAGCAAGACGATGGCCGTGTCCGCCCTGTTCGTACGGAACATGTACCGCCCGTTCGCCTCCCGGGTCGGCGACGCAAGGGCGGTCCTCGTCGGCCGGCTCGCCGTGGCGGCGGCGCTCGCCATCAGCGTTGCGGCGGCGCTGGCCATGAGCCACGCGGTGACGGTCCTGAAGATCATCCTCACGATAAACCTGCCGTTTGGGGCGGCGCTGCTGCTCATGTTCTTCTGGCGGCGCCTGACACGGACAGCCGTTTGGGCGTGCGTGGTTCTCACCTTTGCCGTCGTTTTTGTCGCGCCTTTCGGCGTCCAGGAGGTGCCGGCCCTCAGCTCGTCGCCCTCGCTCCTCGTCTTTTCGCAGGCCAGCGGATTCGAGGGCACGCTTCCCCTGTTCTTCGATTCGATCGGGCACCGGGACCCGGCCAATGCGGCGAGCCCTCTGGAGGGACGCGGCCGGTTCAATCTGGAGGCGTGGATCCTGGAGCGGGCGGGTTTCAGCCTTGCCGGTGCAAGCCCGAGCGGCCTGCTCGCTGTGCAGTTCTTCTTCGACGCCGTTTTTCCCCTGGCCGTTCTGATCGGCGCAAGCCTGCTGACCCGGCCCCCCGGTCCGGAAACCGTCGATCAATTCTTCGGGATCATGAAGACGCCGGTGGGCGCGACGCCCGAACTCGAGGCCGCCGGCCTCGAGGAGACCCGCCGCAATCCGCGCCGCTTCGAGCACCTCAAGATCTTTCCCCGCTCCGACTGGGAGTTCACACGCTGGGACCGGGTGGACACAGCCGGGTTTCTCGTGTGCTGCGGCATCTCGGCGGCGATCCTCGGATTCTTCTGGCTTGTCCTGCAGGCGCTGAGATGAGGGTCCGCAGGGGCGAGGTTCCGCAATTCAGGGCTTCCAGCCGTCCGGGCCCCCGAGCACGCGTCCGACTGTGATCGCCCCGGCCTCGGCGGCCGTCAGCGTCCGGCTCCAGGGCGCGCGTGCGGAGGGACGGGCTCCCGCGCCGGTGCTGGCAAACTCGGCGTAGCGGGCGGTCTTTTCCCGCTCCGGCCTGTCCCAGTTGTGCCAGCCTTCAGGCCGCACGACTTCTGTCATCCGGGTGTTGATGAAGGTGACGCTGGCGCAGGCCCGCCACGGCCGGCCCAGATAGGTGCGCACGCCGGGATTGTCCCCGGAGATCGTGCAATTCGAGAAGACGAATCCGAAGGGTTCGCCGGCGGGCGTCGAGGCGGCGGTGATGTAGCCGTTTCCCAGGCACCGGATCTCGCAGGACTCGTAGAACTCAGTCGCCGCGCCGAAAATGAAATCGACGGCGCCCGTGATCGTGCATCCGTGGTAGAAGTGGCGGCCCCGATTCCCGAGGATCGTGTCCTGCCAGCCGAGAAACCGGCAGTTCCTGAACACATCCCGGTCCCCGTCGACCCGCAGCGCGAGTGCCTGTCCCTTGGGGCCGGCCGTGTTGGCGATCGTCAGGTTGTCGATCGAGAAATCGTCGGCGTCGATCCAGGCGGTCGGGGTGAGAAAGGTACCTATCGGCCTGCCGTCCGGCCCGGTTACCTTTGCGTAGAGGTCGAAGGCGATCACGGTGCGTTCGGGATCATCGCCGACCAGGCGAACGAAGCGTTTTTCCCTCTGGACGTAGATCCGCTCCCGGTAGGTGCCCTCCCTGACCCGGATGATCCAGGGCGGGGACGGCCGGCTGAGCTGGGGCGCGGCGTCGATCGCCGCCTGCACGGTCGTGAATTGGCCGCTGCCGTCGGCTGCGACGACTGCGTCCGGCTTCGCCGCCGGGTCGCCGGACGCGGTCCGGGCGCAGGGGAGGAGGGCCCCGAGCGCGATGACGGCCGCCGCCCATTCCCGCGACGGCCTGTTCATGCTGTGCGTGATTCTCATGGTGGGCGGAGTTTGCGTAATATCAGGACACGTGTCCTAAAATGAGGTTGACTTGCGCTCGCCGAATTTCGAGGACATTCCGAACGTTGCCCGATTTCTTCGCCATACTCCAGCCAAGCTGATGAACCTTCAACCCGCCTTTGTCGCCTTTCTGGGCCTGACGCTGCCGCTCTCGGCGGCTCCCGCCGCACTATTCAACGTCGCCGACTACGGGGCCGTTGCCGACGGCCGCGCGAAGGACACGGCGGCAATCGCCAGGGCGGTCGCCGCGTGCTCGGCCGCGGGCGGGGGGACGGTCTGCTTTCCGGCGGGCCACTACCTGACGGGATCCATTTCGCTCGAGAGCAACATCACGCTGTGGCTGGAGGCGGGATCCGAGCTGCTTTACAGCGGCGATCCGGCGGATTCGCCGATTGTCGAGTCGCGCTGGGAGAGCACGAATGCGTACACCCATGCGCCGCTCATCTACGCCAACGGCAAGGAGAACATCGCGGTCACGGGCCGCGGAACGATCAACGGACAGGGCCGGAACTGGTGGTGGCGCAACGGCGTCTACGACAAGGCGCGGGGGGCGGCGACAAAACCCGCCGTGAGCGCGTGGCTCAGGCTCTACGACCGGATCGAAGCCGGTGAGAAGCCCGGCCTCGCCGAATTCCGGCTGGCCGCGGAATACCTGCGCCCCTCGCTCGTCCAGTTCTACGGCTGCAAGAACGTCCTTGTCGAGGGCGTGACGCTCACCGAGTCGCCGATGTGGCTCCTCCATCCCGTCTACAGCGAGAACGTTTCCGTCCGCGGCGTCTCCTTCATCTCGACCGGGCCAAACGGGGACGGCATCGATGTCGACTCCTGCCGGGATGTGCGCATCTCCGACTGCTTCTTCAGCACCGGCGACGACTGCATCGTCATCAAGTCGGGCCGCAATGCCGACGGACGGCGCACGGCGCGGCCGACCGAGCACGTGGCGGTCACCAACTGCGTCATGTACAAGGGCCACGGCGCCATCGTCATCGGCAGCGAGACGGCCGCGGGCATCCGCGACGTGGTCGCAAGCAACATCGTCGCACGCGGGACGGACCGGGGCATCCGCATCAAGAGCATGCTGGGCCGTGGAGGCGTCATCGAGAACATGCGTTTCGACAATTTCGTGATCGAGGATCCCACCGTGGTTGCCATCGAGATCACGGCGCTCTACCACGACAAGACGGATTCGAACGGCGCCGTCCGCTCGTCGAACGAGGAGGTCTCCGAACGCACGCCGGTGTTCCGCAACCTGGCGTTCAGCAACCTGACGATCGTCAATGCGATCCAGGTGGCGACGATCGAAGGCCTCGCGAAAATGCCGATCCGGCAGCTGCGCTTCACCGACGTCGTGGCGACCGGCGCCGCGGGTTTCGCGTGCGATCACGCCGCCGACGTCGAGTTGCAGGGCGTGCGCATCGATGTGAAGTCGGGAAAGCCCTTCGTTTTCAAGGACGTCCGGGACCTGAGGGTCGATGGCGTGCCGCAGCCGCCCTCGCCCTGACATGTCGGGCGGCAATCCGTTCTTCTCCGAGAGCCCGCTTCCGTACCGGTTCCCCCCGTTCGACCTGATCCGGGAGGCCGACTACCTGCCCGCTTTTGCCAGGGGAATGTCCGACCAGCTTGAGGAGATCGATTCGATCGCCTCGGCCCCCGGGGAGCCGACTTTCGAGAACACGATCGTGGCCATGGAAAGGTCCGGGCAGCTGCTCTCCCGGGTGAAGTCCGTGTTCTCGAACCTGAAGGAGGCCCATACAAACGAGCTGATTCGCGAGATCGACAGGGCAATGGCCCCGCGGCTGGCCGCCCACGATGATGCGATCCACCTGAATCCGGCGCTCTTTGCCCGGATCCGCGCGGTCTACGGGAAGCGCGCCGGCCTCGGGCTCGACGGCGAGTCGAGCCGCCTCGTCGAGCGTTATCACAGCGTCTTTGTCCGCGCCGGCGCGCTGCTTTCCGACGCCGGGAAGGCCCGGCTGCGGGCGCTGAACGCCGAGCTGGCGGGCCTCGGCACCGCGTTCAACGAAAACGTCCTCGATGAGAGGAATGCGTCCTCGGTCCTTGTGCGGGACCGGTCGGAGCTAGCGGGCCTTTCCGAAGCCGAAGTGGAACGGCTGGAATTGGCGGCCAGGTTTGAGAAAAAGCCCGCGGGGTTCCTGATCCCCATTGGCAATACGACGGGCCAGGAGGCCCTCGCCTCGCTTGAAAACCGCGCCCTTCGGCAGCGCGTCATGGAAGCCTCGCTCGCGAGGGGCGGGCGCGGCGGGCCCCATGACAACCGGGCGATCGTCCTGCGGATCGCCGCGGCGCGCGCCGAGCTGGCCTCGCTGCTAGGGTTTGAAAGCTTCGCAGCCTACAGCGCCGCCAACCAGATGGCGGGAACGGTGGGTGCAATCGACGCATTCCTTTCCCGGCTTGCGGCCCCCTCCCTTGCGAAGGCCGGGCGCGAGGCCTTGGAGATTCAGGCTGTCATCGACCGGGAACTCGGCGGTTTCCCCCTTTGCGCATGGGACTGGTCGTTTTGCTCGGAGAGGGTCCGCAGGGCCCGCTACTCGTTCGACGAATCCCTGCTGACCCCGTACCTCGAGCTGAACCGCGTGCTCGAGGACGGCCTGTTCTTCACCGCGAACAGGCTCTACGGCATCACGTTCAAGGAGCGCAGGGACCTGCCGGTCTACCACCCGGATGTGCGGGTGTTCGAGGTGTTTGAGTCCGACGGCCGGCCCCTGGCGCTGCTCCTCATGGATTTCTTTGCGCGCCCATCGAAGAAGGGCGGCGCCTGGATGAGCGCCTACGTCCCGCAGTCCGGCCTGATGGGGACCAAGCCCGTGGTAGCCAACCATCTCAACATACCGAAGCCGCCGGAGGGCCAGCCGGCGCTCCTGGCGTATGATCAGGTGACGACGCTGTTTCACGAGTTCGGGCACGCCCTTCACGGCATTTTCTCGAATGTGAAGTGCCCGCTCCTTTCCGGGACAAACGTCCCCCAGGATTTCGCCGAGTTTCCGTCCCAGATCCACGAGATGTGGGCGGTCTGGCCCGAGGTCGTGAGGAATTACGCAAGGCACTTCAGGACCGGGGAGGCGATGCCCGGGGAGATGCTGGACAAGATGCTTGCGTCGAGAAGATTCAACATGGGCTTTGCCACGACCGAGTACCTGAAGGCCACGCTGCTTGACCAGGCATGGCATGCATTGAAGCCGGGCCAGGGCCCGGCGGACGTGGGCGCCTTTGAGGATGAGACCTTTTCCCGATGCAACGCGGCTTTCGCGCCCATCCCGCCCCGGTACCGAAGCACCTATTTCGTGCACGCCTTCACCGACGAGTATGCGGGGCGGTATTACTCCTACATCTGGTCGGAGATTCTTGTCGCGGAAGGCGTCGAGTGGTTCGAGAGAAACGGCGGATTGCTGCGGGCCAATGGCGATCGGCTCCGCACATTTGTTCTTTCGAGGGGCGATGGCGCGGAGCCGGGCCTCCAGTTCCGGGAATTCGCGGGAAAGGACCCGGAGGTGGCCCCCTTGATCAGGCGCCGCGGGCTGGACTCAGCGCAGGTATCCGCGGTCGTCCATCCACGCCTGGAGCCGCAGCGGCCAGCTTGAAACCGGCCTCGGGCTGTTGCGGATGCCGAAGCCGTGTCCGCCCCGGTTGAAGATATGGATTTCCGCCGGGACGCCCGCGGCCCTGTACTTCAGGAACAGCGAGGCGATGGTCTTTGATGTCCGGGCGTCGTCGTAGGCGCTGAACATGAAGGCGGGGGGCATGTCCGCTGTGATCGTGACGGTTTCCTCGCGGATGCCCGGATAGCCCAGGCACGTAAAATCGGGCCGCGAGCTGAAGCGCTCGATGGGATCGGCCGCGTCGGGTTTTCCGGCGTCCGAGTGGATGCTCGCCAGCACGGCCAGCTCGCCTCCCGCGGAGAACCCCAGGATGCCGATCCGGGCCGGATTCACGGCCCAGTCCGCCGCCCGGCTGCGGACCAGCCGGATGGAACGCTGGGCGTCGGCGAGGGCATCGACCTCGACCTTGTAGGGCGAATTGCCCGCCTGATCCCGCGCAAGCCGGTATTTCAGCAGAAAGCCGGCGATCCCGTGCTCGCTCAGCCATTGGGCCACCGCGCTGCCCTCATGGACGTAGGACAGGAACTGGTGCCCGCCGCCGGGAGCCACGATGATCGCCGCGCCCGTAGCCTTGCCCGCCGCCGGGAGGTAAACCGTAAGCGACGGATTGTGGATATTATAGACCATCGGCGTATTGGCGTCGTGCATCCCGACGACCTCAGCCTCGTGCGCGCGCGCCTCCGAGCCGGGCGCGCCCTGGGTCCAGAGGGGAACGACCAGGGGGGCATCGGCCGC
>CAZSEH010000025.1:0-41310 GCA_964605835.1 uncultured Opitutaceae bacterium | reverse complement strand
GGCGCTGCTTGTAGTCCTCGACCTGGTCGGGCTCGAGGATCTCGATCTCGAGGTTTTGCAGGATCGAAAGGACGTTGTCGATCTCCTCCTGATTCTCGACCGACTCGGGAAGGGCTTCGTTGATGTCGTCGAAGGTCAGGTAACCCTGCTCCTTGGAAAGCCGGATCAGCTGGCGAATCTTCTCGTTTATGCCACCCGGAGCCGCCGCCTCCACGCCCTCCGGCAGTTCTCCGGTCTCAGGAGACGCCGGGGCCGGCGGGCTGGCGAGGACCTCTTCAACGGCCTCGGATTGTTCGGTTGCTGACTTGGGCTTGCGCGGCATGAGATGGATGCGGAAAAAAGTGGATAAAAATGACAAAAAGCCTCACCCCGCAACGTTTAGGGCCAGCGGCTGGCGTAGTTGGCGTTGCAGTTCGAGGCTCTCCCTCAGCAGAGAAATTGCGTCATCCTTACTGTCAGCCGGGGTCCTGGCTAATGCAAGTTCAATTTGGCGCAAACGCGGTTCGAGCGCCCGGGCCCGCAATTGGTTCAGCCCCTCGCGGGCCACCTTGGAGGGATCGTCAAAAGTGGGGGGATCGAACAGAAGGGAGGCGACAAGCGTCTTCTCTTCAGGAGTTTCCAATAGTTCGTCGAGACTGTCGCGGCCGGGCCAGCCACCCTGTTCGAATTCCGCGAGGAAGCGGTTGAGGAGCTGGCCGGCCGTGTGGCGGGTGTCAATCCACTCATGCGGGAAGGCGGCGCTCAGGGGCTTGCCGAGCGCTTCGCAGTGCAGGCAGATCAGCAAGAGGTCCTCCTCGGGCGTCGCAGACCTGCCCGAAGGGCCGGCCGGTCCTCCCAGGTTCGGGCGAACGCCCGGGACTGTCGCCGGTTCCGCCGATCGCCGACCCTGCCGTTCGCTGCGCCTGAGCAGGGTTTCAAAGTCCTTGCGGAGGGCCGTCTGGGGCAACTCCAGGTGGACGGCGGCCTCCGCCAGGAATTCCGAACGGGCAACCTCGCTTTCGGCCGCCATGATGATCTCGATGACGGCGTTCGCGACGCGGCTCTTTTGCTCGGGCGAGACTTCTCCCTCCCCGGGAAGGAGGGCGCGGCAGGCGAATGCCATGGCGCTCATGGCGCCCTTGCGCAGTTCGTCGTAGGCGGCCCGGCCCCGCTCCAGGAAGAGCAGATCGGGATCGATTTTCTCCGCGCCTTCAAGCGCCAGGAACCGCACCTCGATCCCCGTCTTCAGGGCCATCGGCAGGAGCCGCAGCGCCGCCTTCTGGCCGGCGGAATCGCTGTCGAAGAAACACTCGATCTGGGGGTGGTAGCGGCGGATGAGCGCGAGCTGGCCCTCCGTGATCGAGGTGCCCTGGGGCGCCACGGCCGTCTTCACGCCGACCTGCCAGCACCGCATGGCGTCGAGCTGGCCCTCGACCATGAGGAACGGGCGGCCTTCGCCGACGGCGGACCGCGCGCGGTCGAGATTGAAGAGAAGCTGGCCTTTGGTGAAGATGGGAGTCTCCGGCGAGTTGACGTACTTGGCCTCGCGCGCGGGATCGTCCTGCGGGGTCAGGTCGGTTTGCCGGGCGGTGAAGGCGACGACCCGGCCCTGGTAGTCGCGGATTGGAATCATCAGCCGGCCGCGGAACCTGGGCCGCAGGGCACCCGGGGCGAAGAGCGCCCCTTCGCGCACGAAGAACAGGCCGCACTGCCTCAGTGCATCCTCCGAGTACTTGCGCTTCCAAAGCCGGGCGGCGAGCCCGGCATCGTCGGCGGGCGCCGCGCCGATCTTGAATTCGGCAGCCAGCTCCGGCGGGAAACGGCGCCTGCCGGCCCAGTATTCCCTCATGTACTCCCCGGCCGGGACGCCGCCCTTGAAGACCTCGTGATAGAAATCCGCCGCCTGCTCATGCAGGTCGTACAGCTCCTGGCGCAGCGAACGCTCCTCGCGCGTGGGACCGCCCCCCTCCTCGTACTCGATAACGATGCCGAAACGCTGCCCCAGGGCCTCGACGGCCTCCGTAAAGCCGAGCTGCTCCGTCTCGCGCACGAACTCGATGATGTCGCCGGCCTTTCCGCATCCGAAGCACTTGAACGACCCCCGGTCCGGATTGACGTAAAAGGAGGGGGTTTTCTCGTTGTGGAAGGGACAGAGGCCCCTCAGGCGGCTTCCCGACCGGCGCAGGGTCACGGTTCGCGAGACGACGTCCGCGATGTTGATGCGCAACTTCAAGTCGCGGAGGCAGGTGGGTTTGATGACTGGCATGGAACGCCTGGCCCGGATTCATGCGGGCCAACGGATGAAGAATGCACTTTCAACCGGTTGGTGGTACTGTCAAGTTTGCCGCTCGTGCGATGAAACATTGCCCGGTTTCGGGCGACATATCTACCTTATGATCCGTTTTCCCCGCCTTTTGCTGTTTGGAGCGGCCCTGGCCGCCGTCGCCGGCCCGTCTTTCTGCCAGGTTGGCGCTCCGATGGCTCCCATCCGGCCTCAGGCCCCAAAGGAGCCGGTTTGGCAGGTCCGGTTGTCGGACTTCGACCGGTCCAACTACGACAGGGCGGTCGAGGCGCTGATTTCGAACTACGAGCGTTCGAGCGGGCACAAGCTTGTGCCGGGGGCCAAGAAAAGGGTGGGGCTGAAGATCTACTCCGACTCCGGCCCGGGACTGGCCACGCCGATCCCGCTTGTGCAGGCCGTCATAGCGGCGCTCCGGCGCCGCGGCTATGAGAACCGGAGCATATTCCTGGTCGGCCTGAACCAGCTGCGCCTTCGCATGACGGGATACCTTCCCTCGCTCGTCACCGGAAAGACGCCCTTCGAGGGCAATCCGGTGTACGTCCTCGAGTCCGGGCGGTACTATGACCCGGTCTGGTTTTACGACAGCCCGCTGCCCGAGCGGTTCGACCCGATCGTGGCCCAGCAGCAGACGCGCGACTACTCGAACACCTCGACGACCGACGAGGATCGCAAGAGCTTCCTCGCGACGCCGCTGTTCCTCGATTCGGACTTCTGGATCAACCTTCCCGTCTACACCGACCACATGGTTCTTGGCGTGAACGGGGCCCTGGTCAACGCGACGCTATGGAACGCGTCGAACACGGCGCGGTTCTTCCGTTCGCCGGCCAACGCCCCGGCCGCCGTCGCCGAGATGAGCGCGATTCCCGAATTGAGGCAGACGTGGGTGTTCACGATCGCGAGCCTCGAGGCGTACCAGTACATCGGGGGGCCGTACTTCAATTCGCTTTACACGGCGTCCGAGCCGTACCTGTGGCTGAGCACCGACCCGGTGATGATGGACGCCCTTATGCGCGAGAGGATGAACCGCTGGCGGCGCAGGGACGGCTTCGAGGCGATCTCGGACGACATCCGCACGCTGGAGTTTGCCGAAACCCTTGGAGTCGGCTCCACGCGCACGCAGAATGCGAAGCTGATCCCGGTGGCTGACTGAGGCCGATCCGCCGGTCCCCCGAAATTACCGCTTGTCTCTTGGTGGCGCTGCACTCTTTTTCTTAGGGTAATGTCGAGCGCCGCTTATCTGCCCTTCCTGGTCCAGGCCGTGCTGGCCGCGGTCATCGCGGGGGGTGTTGTCGCCGCGAGCAATCTGCTCGGCCAGCGGGCGAAGCGCTCCCTGATCAAGGACAGCCCGTACGAGTGCGGCATCGCCGGAGGCGGGATCACGCACGCGCGGTTTTCGGTGAAGTTCTTCGTCACGGCGCTCCTGTTCATGCTTTTCGACCTCGAGGTCGTGATCCTCATCCCGCTCACCTTCGTCTACCGCGATTTCCTCGCCAACCACATCGCCATCCTCGGCCCCGTCCTGTTTTTCATCGGCGTGCTCGTCCTCGGATTGCTTTATGAAATCAAGAAGGGCGCACTCGAGTGGGAAAGGTGACCGGGGCGGATCCCGGGCGCGCCGCGGGGCGGGTTTCACAAACTGCGGAATGATCTTCAATGAGGCTCGATAAAGTCATCGCCCGCAGCCGGGTCATCGATCTGCGAAGCGTCGATCTCGAGGGTTCGCTGGACGAACTCGTGGGCGTCGCGGTCGCGAAGTTTCCCGACCTGAAGCGCGAGGCCCTGCTCAAGGGGCTGCTGGCGCGCGAGAGCACGATGACGACCTATCTCGGCCTGGGCGTCGCCCTGCCGCACGTGCGGGTGAAGATGCCCCGACGGTACATTCTCGCGATCGGACGCAGCCGGGCGGGTGTCCGCCACGACGGCTCGATCGCCGACGAGCCGGTGCGCCTGATCGTGATGCTGATTGCGGGCGACAAGGCGCGCGACTACCTGCAGGTGCTCGCCGCCATCGCGCGCCAGGTGAGGGAGCCCGAGCTCGTCGAGAGTTTTGTCAACGCGCCCGACCTGGACGTCCTCTACGAGCGGCTGGTCGGCGGATTCGGGGGGCTGCGCCCGGTTCAGGTGCAGCAGAATCGCATCAACCGGCTGATGTTCCGCGAAGCCGAGTTCGTGGCGCGCGGCGCCGGCTGCGGGGCGATCATGGTCTTTGGCGACACCTTCATCGGCGGCATCGAGCACGGGGCCATCCGATCCAAGCTGAAGACGATCCTCGTCACGCGGACGCCGATCGAGGCGATCGAGGGCGAGAACGAGTTTGCCGAGGCGATCCAGGTGCGCTCGTTCTCGAGCCAGCGCCTTGCGCAGCTGCGCAGCGCCATCCTTGTCGCCCTGACCCGGGGCGTGATAGCCTTCACGGACAGGATCTGCTGCATCGGCGGCATGACCGGCAGCAACCAGTTCGACACGCTTGTGGTCGTGGACATTGAGCGGGAGTTCCAGACCCTGCTTTCGGGCCCGACGTCGGACCTGCTTCCGGCGGACGTGAAGCCGGAGGTCTTCGAGCGGGTCGTGGCGGTGGCGACGGAACTCGCCGTCGAGGGCCGGGAGGGGCGCCCGGTCGGGTGCCTCTTCGTCGTCGGCGACACGGTCAAGGTGGCGGAACTGACCAAGCCCCTCGTCCTCAATCCCTTCTTCGGCTACAAGGAGGAGGATCGCAATATCCTCAATCCGTTCATGGACGAGACCGTGAAGGAATTTTCGTCCATCGATGGCGCCTTCATCATCCGGGGCGACGGCGTCGTCGAGTCGGCGGGCAGCCTGGTCCAGGCGACCGACAGCGATCACGCCCTGCCGAGCGGGCTCGGCAGCCGCCACGCAGCGGCGGCCGCGATCAGCGTGACGGCCGATTGCATCTCTATTGTCGTGTCCTCGAGCACGGGGCAGGTGAGCCTGTTCCGGCGCGGGGTAATGCTGCCGTTGACGGAAAAGCGGAGGTAGGCCGGCGGATAGTGGGCAAGTCTGCTCGACCTGCAGCCTTCCGGGCCGGTGCTCGCAAGGCCCCAGACGCGCATCAAAACCGGCGTCGGGCCCCTTGGCGTACCGCCGTTCCCGACGCCCGGATGATGCGCGTGAGCTGCGCAGGGCCCTCTAGGCTGCAGGTCGAGCAGACTTGCCCACTGTCCACCGAGCGATTGAGGTTGCAGGCGGTGGGGGCTTCGGTTTCGTTAACCCCTCAACAAAATTTACCCATGCAAGAACTCGTCACGCTGGAGTGCACTGAAGCCAAGAAGCTAGGCAAACAGGTTTCCCGCTATATCACGACGCGCAACAAGAAGACCGTGACCGAGCGCATCGAGAAGAAGAAATACAATCCCCATCTGCGGCGGCACACGCTGCATAAAGAGATTAAGTAAGGCTAGCCCGCCTGTTTTCCCGCCGGGGCGTTCCCCGCCTGCTGGGCTGCCAGCTGCTGGCGGCGGGCCGCCCTCCAGCCCTCCCGGTGCTTCCGGATCCAGTCCAGGAGCGCCCGCTCAAACCCGATGTCGTAGCCGAGGCGTTCGGACTCCAGCCATTTGTGCTTCAGGATCTCCTCCCGCTCAGCCAGGAATTCCTGGTAGAGGCTGGACTGCTTCACAAACTCGCGCGACGAAGTGTCGGGCTCTTTGGGAGTCGATGTCATGCGGCGGTAAATGAAAATAAGACGGACCCGCGGCTGTCAATGCCGGCAAATTCGCCAATTTGTCACATTTGCGCCGTTGCGGGATTCGCAAGGCGAAGCATCAGCGCCTCGGCAATCGATTGGAAGGCTTTCGCGGCCTCGCCGTCGGGCGAGGCGACGACAACGGGCTCTCCCCGGTCCCCGCCCTCCCGGATCGCGGAGAGCAGGGGCACCTGGCCGAGCAGGACCGTGCCCAGCCGCTCGGCGGTGATCAACCCCCCGCCTTCGCCAAACAGTGTGTGCTTCCCTCCCGCCGGATCGATGAAGTAGCTCATGTTTTCGGCGACACCGAGGAGCGGGACGTTGACCTTCTGGAACATCAGCCCGCCCTTGCGCGCGACGTTGGCCGCCGCTGGCTGGGGCGTCGTCACGATCACAGCCCCGTCGAGGGGAAGGGTCTGGACCAGGGACAGCTGGGCATCGCCCGTTCCCGGCGGCAGATCTACGATCAGGATGTCGAGCTCGCCCCATTTCACGTTCTGCACGAATTGCTGGATGGTCTTCATGATCATGGGGCCCCGCCAGACGACGGGCGTGTCGTCGTCGACAAGAAACCCCATGCTCATCACCTTGACCCCGTGCCGCTCCATCGGCAGGAGGCGCGACTCCGCGCCGTCGCCCTCGATCCCGGGCCGGCCCTGCAGCCCCATCATCAGGGGGATGCTCGGTCCGTAGATGTCGCAGTCGAGGAGGCCGACGCGCCCCGGCCGCCCGCGCGCCGTCTGGCTCCGGGCCAGGGCGCAGGCCAGATTCGCGGCAAACGTGCTTTTCCCCACTCCGCCCTTGCCCGATCCGATGGCCACCGCGTACCGGATCTGCTTCGGCGCGCCGCCCGCCCCCGCGGAATCCCCTCCGCCGGCCGCTCCCCGGATGGGCTGCACGGCGATGGAGATCTCCGTCCGCTCGATGCCCGGGGCCGCCCGCAGGCACCTGTCCACATCGGCGCGGATTTGCAGCGGCACCTTGGGATCGGTCGTCGTCAGGGTGAGTTCCACGTGCGCGGTGCCCCCTGAGAAGGAGGCCGAGCGCACGAGGCCGAATGAGACGATATCCCGGCTGAAGCCGGGATACCGGACCTGCTTGAGGAGTTCCTTGATTTCGTCGGCGGTCACGTCTGGGAAAATGCAATCTTCAGCAAATAAGAGTTGTTATGCAAAGGCGACGCGCAAATAGAAATGAGGAGGCTGATTATGCAAAAAACGACTTCCTTTCTCCTTTTCCTCATCTGCGCCATCGCGCCCGCCCATGCCCAGCGCGATCTGGGCTCCGTCGACATCGTCACCGTGAGCAAGACGATACCGGTCCGGGTCTCCGCGGATGCCCCCCAGTTGAACGCGCTTGCACTGCAGGCTTTCCAGTCCCACGGCCGCTACCGCGTGCTTGCGAGCGGCTATGCCTATGACATCCGCTTCTCGCTCGCGGGGCCCCGCCAGGTGAGGGTCGATGTCACGAAAAGGAACGGCGAACCGGTTGCCTCCGAAATGGTCCCGGGGACGAGCGACCGCAACGCGCTCCTGCGCGCGGCGGACTTTGCCGTCGAGAGGACGAACGGGCTGGGGCTCAAGGGTTACTTCGCCTCGAGGATCGTTTTCATCGGAAGGGGCACCGGGCATCCGGAGGTTTATGAGGGCGACCTGTTCTTTGGCGAGGTGCGCCGCATCACGGGCGACCGGGCGGACGCCCTCATGCCCCGCTGGTCGCCGGACGGGTCCAAGGTCATTTACACGAGCTACCTTCACGGGGCTCCGGACATCTATGTCATCGACCTGGCTGCGAACCAGCGCAGGGCGTTCGCCAGCTACAAGGGGACGAACATCAGCGCGCGGTACAGCCCGGACGGACGGCGGGTCGCGATGATCCTGACCGGCAGCGGCTCCCCGGAGATCTGGGTTAGCGACGCCGCGGGGCGCAGTCCCTCGCGCTGGACCCATGCGGACACCGTCAAGGCCTCGCCCTGCTGGTCGCCGGACGGCTCCCGGCTTATTTTCGCCCAGGAGCCCGGACCCCAGCTCTACATCATGACGGCGGGCGGGGGCGGAATGGAGCGCGTTGCGCGCGGCTTCAGCTCCTATTGTTCCGAGCCGGACTGGAGCCGCGCCGATCCGGACAAGGTTGCGTTCACGTTTGGTTCGGGCGGCCGCTTCCAGATCGGCGTCTTTTCCTTCTCGAAGGGAACGGCCGAGCAGGCCTCGAAGGCGTCCTTCGACGGAGTGGAGCCCTCGTGGCTCCCGGACGGGCGGCACCTGGTCTACACCGCGCGGAATTCCGTGACGACCCGGATCTGTATACTTGACACGGATACGCAGAAAAGCACGCCGGTCAGCCCGGCGAGCTTCGGCGCGGCCCAGCAGGCCAACGTCTGGGCCCCCTGACCGCCCCCGCGTCAGGCCAGCGCGGCCGCGTAGTTCGCGTCGGCGGCGTCCCAGTCGACGACATGCCAGAACGCCGCGATGTAGTCGGGACGGCGGTTCTGGTAGTTGAGGTAATAGGCGTGCTCCCAGACATCGAGCCCGATGACGGGCTTGCCCCCGAAGCCGGCGACCGCCTTGCCCATGAGGGGGCTGTCCTGGTTCGCGGTCGAGCCGACCGCAAGCTTCCCGTCGGGGGTGACGGCGAGCCAGGCCCAGCCGGAGCCGAAGCGCGTCGTGGCCGCCTTGCCGAATTCCTCCTTCAATTTGTCGAACGAGCCGAAGGTTGCGTCGATGTCCGCGGCGAGCCGCCCCTTGGGGGCGCCGCCCTTTCCGGGGCCGATGGCCAGCCAGAAGAACGAATGGTTGCTGTGTCCGCCGGCATTGTTCCGCAGGCCGGTGCGGATCGCCTCCGGCACCTTGGAGAGGTCCGAAATCAGCGCATTCACCGAAAGGGCGGCGAGCGCCGGCTGGTCCTTCAGGAAGTTGTTGGCGTTATTGATGTAGGCCTGGTGGTGCTTCGTGTGATGGATCTCCATCGTGCGGGCATCGATGTGGGGCTCCAAAGCGCTGTAGGCGTAGGGCAGTTTCGGGAGTTCGTAGGCCATGGGCAGAGTGATTTGGGTTTATTGTTTGCGGGGACAAACCAAAGCACCGTAGTGAGCGAAGGTCAAATGACCCGGATTGTTGGAAGCGCCACAGCTTGAGGGAAAGGGCCTCCGCAAGAGACTGAGCTCGCCGAAGCCCTGCATGCCCGCCAAGCCGGGCCAGGCGGGATCCCAGCCCGTCCTGGCCCCTGAGGCGGGCAGGAGGCTCGCAACGTCTCTTGCGGAGGCCCTTTCCCTCAAGCTGTGCCGCCACCGGAAATTGCCCGGCCCCTCACTTGTTTCGCGGGTGGAAGCGGGCGTGCTGTTCGAGGAGGCGGCGCGGATCGACGGCCGTGTAGATCTGGGTTGTCGAGATGCTCGCGTGGCCGAGCATCTCCTGGATCGAGCGCAGGTCGGCGCCGCCGCTCAAAAGATGGGTGGCGAACGAGTGCCGCAGGAGATGGGGCTTGACGGACTTGGAGATTCCCGCGCGCCGGGCGTGCATCTTCACGATCATCCACAGCCGGACCCGGGAAAGCGCTCCGCCGCGGGCGCTCAGGAACAGCTCGCTTCCCGTCGCCGGCTTGAGGAAATGAGGCCGGCCGGATTCGACATAGGCCGAGATGGCGTCGCACGCCCGCCTTCCGACCGGCACGACCCGCTCCTTCGAGCCCTTGCCGAACACGCGGAGGAAACCCTCCTGCAGGTCGAGCTGCTGCAGCGTGAGGCCGGCGAGTTCCGAGACGCGAAGGCCGCTCGAATAGAAGAGCTCGAGAAGGGCCCGGTCCCTCAGGGCCGCCGGGTCCCCGCCGACGGGCGCCCTGAGCAGGCGCCCGATCTCCGCGGGCGAAAGCGTGTCCGGCAGCCGCCGCGAAAGTCTTGGCCCGGCCAGGAGGGCGGTGAAGTCGTCGCTCCTGTGGTCTTCGCGCACGAGGAAGCGCGCCAGGATGCGCAGGGACGAGAGCTTCCGGGCGAGGCTTGCGGGGGACAGGCCCCTGCGGCTCAGCGAGCGAAGCCATTCCCCGGCCTGCGCGGAGGAGACCGTGCGCCAGTCCGCCGCGCCCCTGCCGGCGAGAAACGCCGCCGCCTGGTCCAGGTCGCGCTGGTAGTTTTCGCGGCTGTTGCGGGCCAGGCCGCGCTCGAGGTCGAGGAAGGCGATCAGCGCATCGATGTCGCCGGCAAATGCCGCAGGCGCCTTGCTGGCGGCGACTCGGTCGGTCATTGGGCGGCGGGCCATGCAGCGCGAATATCCGATGCCGAACGCCACCGCCAAACAATCAGTACCGCCTGCGCGGAGGGGGGCGCGCCGCCGGATTGGTTTCCTTCATCCGGAACGTGATCCGCGCCTTTTCCAAATCGTACGGGCTCATCTCCATCTTCACCGTGTCGCCCGCCGCAATCTTGATGAAATTCTTCCTCAGCTTCCCCGAAATGTGGGCGAGGACGACGTGCTTGTTCGAAAGCTGGACCTTGAACATCGTGCCGGGAAGTACGGCCACCACTTTTCCCTCCACTTCGATCGCGTTGCCGTCAGACATGGTCAACGAAGGAGCGGAAGGCGGCCGGGGTGGGTTGGCGGGGTCATCGTGCGCAATTGTCGAAGGGCCGCGAAAAGCCCCTTGTAAGGTGCGAAATGAGCCCCTAAGTCAAGGTTTTAGGCCGGGCAGGCCCCGAAGCACTTATCCTTCATTTGGTGACTCCCCCTTTTGACAAGCGGTTTCCGTCGCAGCTCGTTCGAGGCGACGAGTTCTTCATGAGCCTGGCCTACAACCAGGCAATCGATGCGTGGCGGGAGGAGGAGATTCCGATAGGGGCCGTGATCGAGATCGGCGGGGAGGTCGTGGCGGCGGCCCACAACCAGGTGGAGGGCGGAAACGATCCGACGGCGCATGCCGAGATGATCGCCCTGACCCAGGCGGCCTCGAGGCTCGGCGACTGGCGCCTCGAGGGAGCCACCGTGTTCGTGACCAAGGAGCCCTGCCCGATGTGTTCGGGCGCTCTTCTGATGTCACGGGTGAAGCGGGTCTGCTACGCCGTTGCCGATCCGAAAATGGGCTGCCTCGGCGGGGCGGCCAACCTCAACGATCTCCCCCAGGTGAACCACCACCTTGAAATCACTGCCGGCGGGGTTCTCGAGGACGAGTGCCGGGAACTATTACAGGCATTTTTCCGGCTTAGAAGGACTGAGCCGCCGGCGCCCCGTGCGTAGGGCGGACATCGCTTGCAAAATGCGCCGGCGCAGCGCGCGATTCGCAAGAAACCCCTTGACGGTTTTGGGATTCACGGCGTCATGGTTCGGCTTTAACGGCTGTGAAAATCAATGTATTTGTTACGCCAAAGAAAAATGTGTTGGACCCGCAGGGAGCGGCGGTGGGTCATGCCCTCGAAAGCCTTGGTTTTTCCCGGCTGAAGAGCACGCGAATCGGCAAGCTGATCGAGCTTGAGGTGGAGGCGGAGGACACGCCGGAATTTCGCACCCGTTTGGACCAGGTCTGCAGGGATCTTCTGAGCAACCCCATCATCGAGGACTTTCGCTACGAGATCGCGCCCCGATGAATGTCGCGGTCCTGCAATTTCCCGGGTCGAATTGCGATCAAGACGCCTTCCATATCTTCGCGAGCGGCCTTCGGCTTCCCACCCGCTACGTCTGGCACAAGGACACATCCCTGGGTGACGCGGACCTGGTCGTCATCCCGGGCGGCTTCTCCTACGGCGACTACCTGCGCTGCGGCGCGATCGCGCGGTTTTCACCGGTCATGGGCGCCGTTCGGGAGTACGCCGCCCGCGGGGGCCTTGTCTTCGCCATTTGCAACGGATTCCAGATCGCCTGCGAGGCGGGGCTTTTGCCCGGGGCGCTGATCCGCAATTCGTCCCTCGAGTTCCGCTGTTTGACGTGCGAATTGCAGGTGGAGGACAGCACGGATTCCTTCAACCCGGGCGCCCTCGGCGCGACGGTCCGGATTCCGATAGCGCACGGGGAGGGCAATTACCGGATCGACGAGGCGGGCCTGGCGCGGCTCGAGGCAAATCGACAGGTCCTGTTTCGGTACGTCCACAATCCCAACGGCTCGATAGCCGGAATCGCCGGAATCCGGAACGAGCAGGGCAATGTCTTCGGCATGATGCCGCACCCCGAACGGGCCTTCGAACGATTCCATTCGAGCCGCGATGGACTGGCGGTCGCACGGGCTGTCCTGGCGACCCGGTTTTCCGGGTTCTCGGCCAAATCCGCACCCCCGGTCATCCCGGTTTCGACGCAGGGGTAGGCTCCAGCCCGAACCATTCCGATGGCCGAAGCGCAAATCACCCTCAGCAATCCGACACCGGCGGTTTCCGCCCCCCTTCCTCCGAATCCGGATCCGGTTCTAAACAAGACAATAACGGAGGAATTGGTGCGAAAGCACGGGCTCCTCCCGGATGAGTACGAGCTGATTCGCCGCAGCTTGGGCCGCGATCCGACGCTCACCGAGCTGGGGATATTCTCGGTCATGTGGTCGGAGCACTGCTCATACAAGAACAGCCGGAGGCTGCTCAAGGGCTTTCCCACGGAGAAGATGCGGCCGACAAAGGACTTCGGGAGGGTCCTCGTCAGGGCGGGCGAGGAAAATGCCGGAATAATCGACGTGGGCGACGGCTGGGCGGTGGCCTTCAAGATCGAGTCCCACAACCACCCGAGCGCAGTCGAGCCTTTCGAGGGTGCGGCGACCGGGGTCGGCGGGATCATCCGTGACATTTTCACGATGGGCGCGCGTCCCGTCCTGCTTACCGACTCGCTCCGGTTCGGGGATCTGGGCTCGCCGGTGACAAAGCGGCTCCTGCGCGGCGTGGTTGCGGGAATCGCGCACTACGGGAACTGCGTGGGAGTCCCGACGGTCGGAGGCGACGTCTATTTTGATCCGAGCTACGAGGGAAATCCCCTGGTCAACGCGCTTTGCCTCGGCGTCCTGCGCCACGATCAGATCCGGCTCGGAAAGGCGACCGGCCTCGGCAATCCCGTCTACTATGTCGGCGCGGCAACGGGCCGGGACGGGCTCGGGGGCGCCTCGTTTGCGTCCCGGGAACTCAGCGAGGCGAGCGCCGCCGACCGGCCGGCCGTCCAGAAGGGAGACCCCTTCATGGAGAAGCTCCTGATCGAGGCCTGCCTTGAGATGATGGCCGTCCCGGGGCTCGTCGTGGGCATCCAGGACATGGGCGCCGCGGGCCTCACCTGCTCGACCTGCGAGACCGCGAGCCGCGGCGGCGCGGGGATCGAGATCGAGCTCGACCGCGTGCCCCAGCGCGAGAGCGGCATGAATTCGTACGAGATCATGCTGTCCGAGTCCCAGGAGCGGATGCTTGTCATCGTTCAGCGGGGGCGCGAGCGCGAGATCGAGAAGATTTTTGCCAAATGGGACCTGCACGCCTCGAATGTCGGCACAGTCACCGACACCGGCCGGATGGTCGTCCTGCATCACGGCGTCCCCGTGGCCGACATCCCGGCGGGGGTTCTGACGGACCAGGCGCCCCTCTACAGCCGCGAGGCGCTCGAACCGGCCTCGCTGGCCGTCACCCGGGCCTGGACTCCCGCGGCTCTGGCCGACCTCGACTCGGCGGGGGCGCTGGCCGCGCTGCCAAGGCTCCTCGGGCACCCCACCATCGCCTCGAAGCGGTGGATCTACCGCCAGTACGACCACATGGTCCAGCACGGCACGGTCGTCCTCCCCGGCAGCGATGCCGGGGTCGTGCGCCTGCGCCTGGGAAGAAAGAAGAAATTCATCGCGATCAGCAACGACTGCAACGGCCGGTACTGCGCCCTCAATCCACGGCGCGGGGCCATGATCGCGATGGCCGAATGCCTGCGAAACCTCGCCTGCTCGGGGGCCGCCCCGCTCGCGATGACCGACAATCTCAATTTCGGCAATCCGTACAAGCCCGAGAACTTCTTCCAGCTCCGCGAGTGCGTGAGCGGCCTGGCCGAGGTCTGCCGCTTTTTTGACGTCCCGGTCGTGGGCGGCAACGTTTCCCTCTACAACGAGTCGCCGTCTGGGGCGATCGACCCGACCCCGACGGTGGCGGTCGTCGGCTTGATCGAGAAGGAGCGCCAGGTGACCCGCCAGTTTGTCCGGGCCTCCGGTGAAAAGTTGATCCTCCTCGGCGGGGCGCCCTCCGAACTCGGCGGCAGCCAGTACCTGGGGGTTGTCCACGGCCTCAAGACGGGCGATGCCCCCGGGATCGATCTCGCCGCCGAAAAGGCCCTGGACGAATTCCTCCTCAGCCAGATAAGGGAGGGGGGGCGCATCCGTGCGGCCCACGACCTCAGCGAGGGCGGCCTTCTGGTCGCCGTTGCCGAAATGCTCTTTGTCCCGGCCGCTGCCGAGGGCGCGGCTCCGCCGGCCTTTGGTGCAGTCCTCGAATTGGGCGGCCTGGCCGCCCCGCGGGTCGACGCCCTTCTTTTCGGCGAAAGCCAGGGCCGCGTCGTCGTCGCCGTGAAGGACGAGGCGGCCGTCCTCGCCGCGGCCTGCTTGGCCGGCGTGCCGGCGTCGGTGATCGGCCGGGTGACCCGCGGCCGGAAACTCTCGGTCGCCGCCGGACCGGTTTCCGCCGCCTGGAGCGTGGCGGAGTTGCGCCGGGTGTGGGAAACGAGTATTGAATCGGCGATGGCGCGCCCCGGACTCGACTGACCAGCAATGAGCGAATTCCTCTCCCACGAATGCGGCGTCGCCCTGGTGCGGCTCCTGAAGCCCCTGTCGTATTATCAGGAAAAATACGGAACTCCGCTCTGGGGCTTCACGAAGCTCTTCCTCCTGATGGAAAAGCAGCACAACCGGGGGCAGGACGGGGCGGGCGCGGCCTGCGTGAAGCTCGACATGCCCGCCGGGGAGCCGTTCATGTTCCGCGAGCGCAACGTGAAGACCGCGCCGCTGGACAAGATCTTCAAGCTGCTGCTCGGCCAGTACAACCAGAAGGTCGCCGAAGGGCTGATCCATCCGGAGTTCGCGCAGACGGTGAAGAGCCATTTCGATTTCGGCGGCGAGCTGCTCCTCGGGCACCTGCGGTACGGAACGAGCGGCGGATACAATCTGAGCGCCTGCCATCCGTTCTTCCGCCGCAGCCCCTGGCCCACGCGCAATCTGGCCCTTTGCGGAAACTTCAACCTGACAAACACGCGGGAGCTGAATGAAAGCCTGATCGCGATGGGACAGCATCCGATATTCGCCACGGACACGCAGGCGATCCTGGAAAAGATCGGCTTCTTCCTGGACGAGGAGCACGAGGACATCTACCGCTTCCTGCGCAAGAGGGAGCTCGCAGGCGAGGAGCTCTCCAAGCGGATCAGCGAGGACCTGGACCTGGCGCGCGTCCTGACCCGCGCATCGCAGAAATGGGACGGGGGCTACGTCCTCTGCGGCCTCATCGGCAACGGCGACGCCTTCGTCGCGCGCGACCCGTCTGGCATCCGGCCATGCCATTATTTCCAGAACGACGAGGTCGCGGCCTTCGCCTCCGAGCGCGCCCCGCTGATGACCGTTTTCGACGTCTCCGTCGAGAACGTGCGGGAGGTGCCCCCGGGGCACGTCGTCGTCATCAAGCGCCGCGGCACGATCACCGTGAATCCCTTCACGGCGCCCCTGCCGCGGACGTCGTGCTCGTTCGAGCGGATCTATTTTTCCCGGGGCAACGACATCGACATATACCGCGAGCGCAAGGCGCTGGGCGGCAACCTCGCCGACCAGGTGCTGCGCGCGATCGACGGCGACTGGGCCAACTCGGTCTTCAGCTTTGTTCCCAACACGGCCGAGACCGCCTATTACGGGCTCATGTCCGCCCTGCGCGTCAAGCGGCGGGACGAAGTGAAGTCGGCGATAATCGACGCCTGCCGGGAAGGGCGCCTGACGGAGACCGTCCTGGACGAGCTGATCCTGCGCAACTGGCCGCGCGGGGAGAAGGTGGTCAGCAAGGACATCAAGCTGCGCACCTTCATCGGCCAGGAGAACCTGCGAAAGCAGCTCGGAAGCCATGTCTACGACATCACCTACGGCTCGATCAAGCCGACCGACAATCTTGTGTGCGTCGACGACTCGATTGTCCGGGGAACGACGCTCCGCCGCTCGATCCTGCGGATTCTTTCCCGCCTGAATCCCAAGAAGATCGTGATTGTCTCGACGGCTCCCCAGATTCGCTATCCCGATTGCTACGGGATCGACATGTCGGAACTGGGCAACTTCATAGCATTCGAGGCGGCCATCACCCTTCTGAAGGAAAGCGGCCGCTTCGAGCTCCTGGACGACGTCTATCGGGCCTGCCGGGAGGAGATCACCCGGCCGGTGGGCACGATCCTCACAAACCATGTGCGCCGCATCTACGAGCCGTTCACGCCCGAGCAGATCTCGGCAAAGATAGCGGAGTTCGTCCGGCCGAAGGGGATCGAATGGCAGGGCCCGATCCAGGTCATCTTCCAGACGATCGAGAACCTGCACAACGCGGTGCCAAACCACACGGGAGACTGGTATTTCACGGGAAGATATCCCACCCCCGGGGGGTACCGGGTGGTTAACCAGGCGTATATCAATTATTACGAAAAGGCCGACGGGCGTTCCTACTGAAAATGTCGCTCAGTTATGAATCATCCGGCGTGCGCTACGACCGATTGGACGCCTTCAAGCGGGCGTGCCAGCGCGAGGCCAGCGGCACGGTCGATCTGCTGAAGGACCACGGTTACCGCGAACCGGCCGCCGTGCGCGGCGAGAGCGCCTATCTGATCGAGGCCGACGACCATTACCTGGCCCACGTCGAGGAGGGCCTGGGCACAAAGAATCTGGTGGCGGACGCGGTCGAGAAGGCGACCGGGCGGTGCTTCTACCGGGAAATCGGCATAGACACTGTCGCCACGATCGTGAACGACCTTGTCACCTGCGGAGCGCTCCCCATTTCGGTCGCAATGCACGCTGCGGTCGGCGATTCGGGCTGGTTTGCCGACGAGCGGCGCGCCGGGGACCTCGTCCAGGGGTTTGCGGAGGGCTGCCGGAAAGCGGGCGCGGTCTGGGGCGGGGGAGAGACGCCGACCCTGCGCGGGCTCATTTCGCCCGATGCGATCGTCCTGGCGGGCTCGGCCATAGGCCGCATCGCCCCCAAGTCCCACCGCATCATGGGGGACGTTTCCGAGGGCGACGCGATCGTGTTCCTGGCCTCCTCAGGGGTCCAGACCAACGGATTGACCCTGTGCCGCCAGCTGGCCGCCCGCCTGCCCGAGGGGTTCCAGACCCGGCTCGAGGACGGAACCCCCTACGGAGAGGCCCTCCTGGCGCCCTCAGCCATCTACGTCGGATTTGTCCGCGAGTGCCAGCGTCGCGGGGTGAAGCTGAACTACGTTGCGCATGTGACCGGCCATGGCTGGCGCAAGCTCATGCGCCTGGAGGAGCCTTTTGTCTACGAAATCACCCAGCTCGGGACCCTGCCGCCCATATTCCGCTTTGTCATGGAAAAGGGGCCGGTGTTCCTCCGCGAGGCCTATGCCACGTTTAATATGGGGATAGGTTTTGCCGCGTACGTGCCGGCCGGCCAAACCGCGGATGCGGTGGCGGCCGCCACGGCTTCCGGCTGCGAGGCCTGGGCGGCGGGCCGGGTCCGGAAAGACGGGCAGCGCAAGGCGGTCGAAGTGCCGTCGCTTGGCCTCTGTTTCGAAGCCGAGACCCTTCAGGTTCGCTAGGGCTTCGGACCGGACTGCAAGTCAGCTAACCGGCCCAATAGACGTTTTTGCTTGCAAGTTGACTAAAAGGTAAACAATCTACCGCCATGGGTAGAACAAGCGATGCCAGAGAGCGTCTGATGAAGGCCACTCTCCACCTTGTGTGGGAGGAGAGTTACGGGGCGGTCACGATTGATGACATCTGCCAGCGTGCGGGGGTCAAGAAAGGGAGTTTTTACTACTTTTTCGACTCAAAGGCCGACTTGGCTGTTGCTTCCCTAACTCGCTTGTGGGAAGAAAGTTGGAAGCCTCATTTCGACACCGTTTTTTCTCCCTCGATTGATCCCCTGGAGAGGATTACGCACTACCTTGAGACTGTGTATGAGCGTCAGGTCGAGTTCAGGGAGAGGACCGGGAAGGTGCTGGGCTGCCCGGTTTGCTCGGTCGGATCAGAGATCAGCACACAGGACGAGAAGGTGGGCGCGAAGGTCAGGGAGATCTGCGGTCAAAAACGACGCTATTTTGAGACGGCGATCCGCGATGCGATCGCCCAGGGCTCAATCGAACCCTGCGACGCGGCCGAGAAGACGGCGAGCCTTATTGCATTGATAGAGGGCATTATATGTCAGGGTCGAATCATGAATGACCCGGGAATTATCAAGAATCTCCCGGCTATGGTCCTGGACCTTCTCCGCGTTAAGGCAACGGAATCCCCAGCCTCGTCGGTGCTTGTCTTGAACAGCGTCTTGTAGAGGGAACTTTTTTTTGACGTTATCTACTAACTAACCAGTCAACTATTGAACTTTAGCCGTATATCCGAGCATGATGAAACATTGATATGGGGCATGAAAGAGTGCCGATGGCCGGCACTTTGATCGGGAATTCAAACACTAATTTTGCATAATAATGATCACAAATAATTACCAAAGCTTTCCAGATAGTCCGGCGCCTGCGACTGAACGCGAAGAGCCCCCGGACCACGACAGTCTTAAGCTCTATCTCGAAGAAATCGGCAAGACGCCCCTGCTCACCCTCGCGCAGGAAATCCAGCTCGCGGCCCGCATCCGCAAGGGCGACAACGAAGCCCGGCAGCACATGATCAAGGCGAACCTCAGGCTGGTTGTTAAGATTGCGATGGATTACCGGGATTTCGGCCTCCCGCTGCTCGATCTGATCAGCGAGGGCAATATCGGCCTTATCAAGGCGGTCGACCGGTATGATCCGTCCAAGGGCGGGAAACTGAGCACCTATGCGTCCTGGTGGATCAAGCAATCGATGCAGCGGGCGCTGGCGAACCAGTCAAAGACGATCCGCCTTCCCGTGCACGCCGTGGCGAGAATCTCGCAGATCCGCCGATCAACCCGGGCCCTGGCCGAAAAATTCGGGCGCGACCCGACGGACGAGGAATTGGCGGCCGAGCTGCAGATGCCCCTGGCGAAACTTGCGCATCTCAGGTCGGTTTCGGTCCAACCGGCATCGCTGGACGCTCCGCTCGGCGACACGGGCGACTCCTCGTCGCTCGGCGAGGTCGTGCGCGACGACAGCGCCACGAACCCTTCCGACCTCCTGCGCGAAAAGAACCTCTCATCGGATCTCGGCGAAGCGGTTAGCGCGCTTGGCGATCGTGAAGCCGAAATTATCCGGCTGCGTTTCGGCCTGGACGGCCGCGACGAGGCGACCCTCGAGGAAGTCGGGCGGAAATTCAAGGTGACCCGCGAGCGGATTCGCCAGCTGGAGCAAATCTCCCTGAAGCAGATGCGACGCATTATCGAAAAGCGGGAGGGGCAGCGGTCGCCCGAGGAAATCGCGGCCGACGACCGCAGCCGGGTCCGGCAGGATGTCCTGCGCGAATTCATCGCCTCGAAAAAGGTCCCCGCCTCCGGATACTGAACGGCGGCTTCGCCGGGATTTGGGTTTTGATTTGCAGGGCCGCGGGGCCTGCGTACCTTGCGGCTCGCTTCCACCCATGAGATTTCCCCAAATCCTTCTGGTATCCGCTTCCGTCGCACTTGTATGCGCGGCCTATCTTGTGTTCGCACCGAGCACGGGATGGACGACCGATTACGACGCCGCAAAGGCATCCGCCGCGAAATCCGGCAAAAAGGTCATTCTCGATTTCACGGGCTCGGACTGGTGCACCTACTGCAAGAAGCTCGACAAGGAGGTCTTCTCGACACCCGAGTTCAAGGCATTCGCCAAGGACTATGTCCTTGTCTGCCTGGATTTTCCCAATGGAAAGAAATTGCCGGAGGCCGAGAGGAAGCAAAACGCCGCTTTGCAGGCGCAGTTCAAGGTAGATGAATTTCCGACGGTGATCGTCACCGACGGTTCAGGGGCGGAGATCCGACGCGTTTCCGGCTACGAGCCGGACAGCGGACCGCGCGCCTATCTTGCGCAGTTCGCGCGGAATTGATTCGAACCCAAGCCGTTGTGCGGAAACGATCGCCATCGGGGCGCGGGCAATGCTAGAATTCCTTTGTGCACACGATTCTCGTAGTCGATGACGATCCGGCCCTCTGTGATGTCATCCAACTGCACCTCAAGGACTCCGGTTATGAGGTTCTCTGCGCGTCCGAAGCCGGTCCGGCGAGAAAGATCATTGCCGCGGGTGGATTCGATCTGTTATTGACCGACCTTTTGATGCCGGATCAGGACGGAATTGAGCTCATTCGCGCCGTGAGGAAGAACCAACCCGGGCTGCCGATTGTGGCGATGACCGGAGGCGGCATCTTGAGCGCCGAGATGTACCTGAACATGGCAAAGGTGTTTCACGTGGACGGTGTCCTGCGCAAGCCCTTCGGCATGGATGAGTTGACCGCCCTCGTCCGGAGGCTTCTCGAGGGGGCGCAGCCCAAGGCCGGCTCCTGACCGATCCGGGCGGCACCCCGCCCACAACCTTCTTCCATGAGTTCCCCGACATACCATCCAGCCACGCTCGCGCTGCACGCGGGCCAGGTTCCCGATCCGACGACAGGCGCCCGCGCCGTCCCAATCTACCAGACGTCATCCTTCGTATTCAAGAGCACGGATCACGCGGCCGCGCTTTTTGCGCTGAAGGAATTCGGCAACATCTACACGCGGCTGATGAATCCGACGACCGACGTGTTTGAGCAGCGGATGGCCGCGCTCGAGGGCGGCAGCGGCGCACTCGCCGTAGCCTCGGGCATGGCCGCGACGACGCTCGCGCTCCTTGCCATCACCCAGGTGGGCGACGAGATCGTCTCGGCCAACAACCTCTACGGCGGCACCTACCAGCTCTTCCACTACACGCTGCCGAAGCTGGGCCGCACCGTGAAGTTCGTCGATTCGAAGGATCCCGGGGCTTTTCGGGCCGCCATTTCGCCGAAGACGCGCGCCCTCTACATCGAGACGATCGGCAACCCCAAGCTCGATGTTCCCGATTTCGCGGCGCTCTCGGAGATCGCCCATGGCGCGGGCGTTCCGCTCGTCGTCGACAACACGATCGGCGTCGGCCTGGTGCGCCCGTTCGAGCACGGCGCCGACATCATCGTCGCCTCCGCGACCAAATACATCGGCGGCCACGGAACGAGCATCGGAGGCGTCATTGTCGACGGCGGCAGGTTCGCCTGGAACAACGGGAAGTTCCCCGAGTTCACCGAGCCGGACCCAAGCTACCATGGGCTGAAGTTCTGGGACGTTTTCGGCGCCTTTCCCGGCCTGGGCAACATCGCCTTCATCATCAAGGTCCGCGTGCAGCTCCTTCGCGATCTCGGCCCTGCGCTGAGCCCGTTCAACTCGTTCCTATTCCTCCAGGGCCTCGAGACGCTTCACCTGCGCCAGAGCCGGCACTCGGAAAACGCGCTCGAGGTCGCGCGATTCCTCAAGGCGCATCCGCTCGTCGGCTGGGTCACCTATCCGGGGCTGCCCGACGATCCGAACCACGGGATGGCCGCGCGGTACCTCGCCAACGGCTACGGCGGGATCGTGGGCTTCGGGATAAAGGGGGGACGCGAGGCCGGCCGAAAGTTCATCAATTCGGTGAAGCTTTTCTCGCACCTCGCCAACATCGGCGACGCGAAGAGCCTGGTCATCCATCCCGCCACGACGACGCACCAGCAGCTCACGCCCGAGGAGCAGAGGGCGACCGGCGTCACCGACGACTATGTGCGCCTGTCGGTCGGACTGGAGGACGCGCGCGACATCCTCGCGGACATCGATCAGGCGCTGCGCAGTGCCGTGGCGTAGGCGCCCGCGTGCCCCTCAGCGGGCCTTGCCCGAAGGGAGCGGCAGATCGGCCGGAGGATTGGGGAGAATGTAGTTCACGAGGCCGCACGGATCGAGTTTGCCGATGCCCTCGACTATGCAGCGGGCATTGAGGATCGCGCCGGCCCAGTCGGTGTGCTCGGTCTCGTGTTCGGGATAATATTCCCGCGTCACTTTGTCCTGTCCCGCGGCATCGAACTTGTCCGCGATCCGGGCTCCGGCGTCGACATACAGGGCGTTCTCCTGCTTTGCGGCCGCCTCGTCCCATGCGGGAAAGGTCGTCGAGCGCACGACCTTGCCGTCCTTCCAGGCATTCTTCGGGTCGGGTGACAGGACGATCTCGCAGACGGCGCCCTTCGCCCGGGCATCGGTGATGAACTTGCGGATGTACCACCCGAACGTATGCACGATCTCGTGTTTCTTGGTCAGCAGATTGTCGATTTCCTGGGTTTCCTCGCCATTGCCATGGAGCGTGCCGCGGGCCCGGGCCTTGTCGTTGACGGGGCTCGAATCGTTGCTTCCGAACTGAATCAGCAGGTAGTCGCCAGGCTTCATGTCGGCCAGCACGTGGTCCCACAGCCCCATGGACCGGTAGGTCCGGGTGCTGGTGCCCCCGAGGGCGAAATTGACGACGTTGATCCGGCTCCGGTCGAAGAATGAGGCGATCGGGTTGCCCCAGCCCCACTGTCCGTCGTTGCCGGTGTCATGGCCGTTGCGGACGGCCGAGGCGCCGACGATCCACAGCGTTGGAAGATTGGGATTCAGGGTGTATCGTGCGGCCCACGACGACAGCTTGGGCAGCGCTGGCATGGTCGTCTGGGCGAAGGCCAGGGTTGAGAACAGTCCGGCGGCAACAAGCAATGCGAGGAATCGTTTGGTCATGATTAACCCGGGGGTTTATGTTTGTGACTGGGACCGATTGGGACCGGACCAATCTCTGGTCGGACACAGTAATCCTGTTTCATGGGAATGCGCAAATGGCTGCCAAGTCGTTCCCGCCGCCGCGGCTGCAGCGGTTCAACTTCCCAATCAATCCATCGCGCGGGCATCGAGCGCGGAGAGGCGCCGGGTCACAACCTCGGCCACGAAAAATCCCGCCACGCACAGGGCCGCCGCGAGGTAAAAGGCCGCCCCCGGAATGTGCCATTTTCCCGGTTGGATGAAATAGGCGAACACTCCGGTGAACAGGTACGGCCCCGTTATCCCGGCAATCCCGTTCAGGCTCATGTTCGCTCCCTGAAGCTGTCCTTGCTCGGAGGGTGAGACGTGGCGCGACATGATCTGTTGCGCCGCGGGGCCGAAGAGCCCCATCCACGCAAAGACCGGGATCGCGGCGCAGAAGAACCAGCCTGTCGGCGCGAAGCCGTACAGGGCAAAGCCCAATACCGCGGCGCCTATCCCGAGGAGAAGGGCCTTCCGCTCCCCGAGGCGCGCGAGCATCCCCTTCACCAGCACCCCCTGCACCACCACATTGCAGATACCCACAAAAGCGAGCGTTGTGCCCACGAGGCCGGGCGTCCAATGAAACCGGTACCCGGCGTAGAGGACGTACACCGTGTAGAGGACGTTCATCGAGAGATAGAGGCAGAAATAGACGGCCGAGAGCCCGAGCAGCTCACGGTGGGCGGAGAGCAGCCGCAGCGACCCCACGGGGTTGGCCCGCCCCCAGGAAAACGGCCGCCGAATCTCCTTGGCGAGCGACTCCGG
Organism: uncultured Opitutaceae bacterium; assembly: GCA_964605835.1. Taxonomy (GTDB): domain Bacteria; phylum Verrucomicrobiota; class Verrucomicrobiia; order Opitutales; family Opitutaceae; genus Palsa-1447. The sequence continues at coordinate 17,720 of CAZSEH010000025.1, read as the reverse complement.
CAGGATGAAGAACCCGTACGCGGCATTGAGGATCGTCAGGACCGCCGCGACCCAAAACGGCGCCCGGGGGCTGAGCACAGCCAGGAATCCGCCGATGGCGGGCCCGGCGATGAAGCCGAGGCCCCAGGCCGCCCCGATCTTTCCAAACCAGGCCCCGCGCTCCTGAGGCGGCGTCACGTCCGCGACATAGGCGATCGCGGTGGGGAAGCTTGCCGCCATGATCCCCGAAATCATCCGGCCGACAAAGAGCCACGCAAGATTCGGCGCGTTTGCCATGACCAGGTAGTCGCAGCCCAGCCCAAAGCAGGAGAGGAGGATGATCGGCCGGCGGCCGAACCGATCCGAAAGGGCCCCGAGGACCGGCGAGGCGATGAACTGCATCAGCGCCCACACGGTCGCGAACCACCCGTAAATCCGCGCAGCCTGGTCCGTGGCTCCTCCTGCGAAACCCAGGACCAAATTGGGCAGGACGGGGATGATCACGCCCATGCTGAGGACGTCCAGGAAGACCGTGAACAAAATGAACGGAACGGCCGCGCGGCGCTGGTTTGACGGCATGGCGAAAGGGGGCGGCCCAGTTCACCGCTCCCGAATTGGAGTGCTAGGCTTTTTTGGCAGTCCTTGCCCTTTCATGTGCCCCACTTCTTCGGGTCCGTTCCGAACAGAAAGAAAACTAATGCCGGAAACAGGATTGGTGCCCTGATGTTCGCAACCGAAGGTCATGGTCGCGGCCATGACGACCGGCACATGCGGACGACCGGCGCAAAATGGTATCGTTCGCGCACGAAAAGTTTCGCCGTCGTCACCGGCCCAATGGTAATCCGCGAGAGTTCCAATAAGACAATCCTATGAAGTGTTCACTCTGCCTCCTATCAGGTCTTTTCCTCGCGGCCATTTTGGTCGGTCGTTCTTTCGCGACCGCCGAACCCGGCGTGATCGAGCGCACCATCGCGAAGAGCTTTCCCGTCGCGCGCGGCGGCGTACTTCATCTGGAGACCGGAGGCGGCAGTATCCGCGTTCAGACCTCGAATGACCTGGTCGTGACGATCCTCGCGAAGGAGAGGATTCACGCCGGCAACGAGGCGGATGCCGATAAAATCCTGAAGGGGCTTGCGTTGAGCTTTGCGCAGCAAGGCAACGACATCACCGCCCGGGCAAAATTCGAAGGGGCTCGTCCGATGTTCCATTCCGAGTCGTGGCCGCCCGTGGGGGTTGACTTTCTCGTCACCTTGCCAGCCAGTTTTGCGGTCGATCTGGATTCCGGCGGCGGCCGGACCACCGTTGGCGATCTCGAGGGTTCGGTCCGTGCGCACACGGGCGGGGGTGAACTCAACCTCGGCCGAATTGCCGGCGGGATCGAAGCCACGACCGGCGGTGGCAGCGTCCGGATTGAGTCGGCAGAAAACACGCTTCAGGTTTCGACCGGCGGCGGCAGCATCGAAGCCGCCATCTCCGGCGGGCTCAAGGGTGACTGCGAGCTCCAGACCTCCGGCGGCAGCATGCGCCTCACGGTGAACCGGACTGCTGCGTTCAATCTCGATGCCGTCACGAGCGGCAGCAATGTCGAGATTGAAGGCCTGTCAATCTCCGTCGCGAAAGGCGGCCCCAGCCGGGGCGAGCTCGCCGGAAGCGTCAACGGCGGCGGGCCGCTGCTCAGGCTGCGTTCAAGCGGCGGCAGCATTGAAGTGCTGACACGGTGAGCCATCCGCCACGAGAAGGGCGGATTTGAGCCTGCACCGACTTCAATTGTTCACAACGAGCCTTTCTTTCGTGACATTTGACCCGTTCACTGGCTGCGAGATTTGATTCTGTCGAGAGGTGAGATTTGAACGGAGCCACTGTTTGGCGGCGGTTCGATTCCGACCCGCGCCTCCAGTTTCCGGCCGGAGTGGGTGCCTGTTTCGGGTTATCCCGCGCGGTTCGCGAGGCAGCCTCCGGCATGGTGGCCGTGTCCTGTGCTAGCGGGGCACGGGCGGCCTCGCTGCCGTTGGGCGACTGCGAAAACATCCCGGCCGCTGTTGCTATAATTCGAATGCCCGAGGATGCCGCCGGTCGAATTTTGCAAAAGCAGCTTGCTGATCTTGAAATCGTGAGTATTAATTCAACATTAAATTTCGACTGGGATCCAAGCAAGAGCGTGAGCAACGAAGCGAAGCACGGCCTCAGCCTTGTCTCCGCTTCGGCGCTTTGGGCGGGCCCGGTTGCTGTTCTGCCCTCGATGCATCCCGGCGAGCAGCGGCATCTCGCAATTGGCCTGATCGAGGGCCGCCACTGGACAGTAGTCTACGCCCCCCGCGGCGACAGGCTCCGTCTCATCTCCGCCCGCCGGTCCCGTAAGAATGAAAAAACCCTCTTCAAACAACTCCTTGGCTAAGGCCTGCACGACGGCTGCCAACCTTGAAGCCCGCTTCGATGCCGGCAAGGATGTGCTCGACTATTTCGATGCTTCCCGGGCGCTGGTAACCCACGGCGGCGCACGGCCTGGCGCAGGCCGAAAACCCGCCGGCAAGTTGCGCAAGACCGTGAAGCTTTCACCCGCGGCCGTGCGCCGCTTTCAAGACTATGCCCGACGCAAGAAGCTGGCCAACTTCTCCGCTGCGCTTGAGGCCGCGTCGTCAACGCTGGAGTGAATGCTGGAACGGCTGCGTGGAGGCGGTCGCGACGTTGGTGTCCGCGACCACCGGTCGCTTTGGCGCTGATGCCAGGAAACAGGACCAATGTCCTGAAACGGGATCAACGTCGCCGACCAGCCTCTGGCCCGAGAAAATAATTTCGTGTGGGCGCCTTTGGGATCTCAGAGGGGACCGTTTTGTCGTGGCGATAATAAATACGTGTGCGGATAGTCTTCCTGCTGGCCGTGACTCCCATTTTGGCATTCGAGCTACGGGGGCAGGTCACGAGCTATCCCCAAGGCAGAGATTTCGCCATGCGCAACGTTATGCATCTCTCTTCCGAGGCGGAGTGCGCTCGATGAGTGGAAGCTTTGGGGCGCTCTGGGGGGCTTCATAGTACAAAGCGGCGTCCAAAATCGATTCGATGCACCATTATCCCATTATGGTGCATCGAAGTTTCCGGCTCGCAATGTCACAAAAACAATGCATAGTTTGTGACATTAGATTAGTAATGAATACAAGCCATCCAATTGACATAAAAATACTAAGACAACTTTGGTCCAGCAGGAATCCTTTGCCAATAACGGCAAAGGTATTGCGCGGCGTTGGCAAACCGGCCGCCGTCCGCCAGGCCCTGGCCCGCCTAACCAAGGCGGGCAAGCTCCGGCGGATCCGCCAAGGTCTCTACGAGCGGCCTCGGGCACACCCGTTGATCGGCAACACCCCATCCAGTTCAATGGACGTTGCGAAAGTGATGCTGGAAGCCCGGAGCGCCCCTTGGCAGGTGTCGGGCGCCTTCGCTGCGAATCTCCTCGGCCTTTCCGAGCAGGTGCCGGGACAATTGGTCATTAAGACGACAGCCAGCGTTCCCCCCGTCAACCTGGGCAAGACCCAGATCAAATTCCAAAGGGTGGCGCCGAGCAGCCTGATCGGCGCCGGCACGACCGCGGGGACCGTGATCCAGGCCGTGCGGTATCTGGGACCAAAGGGCCTCGAGCCCGCCCAGGCCGAGCGCCTCAAAAAGAGCCTGAAACCCGCCACCAAGCGAGAGCTGCTGAAGCTGGCCCCGCAGCTTCCCCAATGGATGCAGCCCGTCGTGCAGAACCTGAGTGCCACGAGCCCATGAAGACGGTCATCGATCTTATCAACGCCCGCGTAGAACTGACCCACTAACGCCCGTTTAAAACTGACCCACCCCCTGTGGGTCGGAGGAAGGGCGAAGCTCGGGGGCCGCCTTCGCGAGGAAGCTTCCGACCACGTTCGTTGGTCACACCGCTTAATCATGGTCAGCATCCGGTTCTCACTCAATCGGATGCCCTATGCTCAACTTGGGAGAGCGACTTTCCCACATTTTGATCGTCGGCTACGGCAACTATCTCGGAACGCTGAGGTGACCTCAACCCGTCGGATCACGCCCAAGGCTTAGCGTTGATGCGGCGTGATCCTCAGGTTGGCAAAGTCGCCACCGGAGCCGTTGCCGACCCAGAGGCCGACAAGTCCTTTGTTGCGGTCCGACAGCTGGGTGACGACCAGCGAGGCCGTCGACGAATCGTTTACGAACACGCTGATTTTCCCGCCCTCGATGACGATGCGGACGTGAAACCATCCGTCGGGATCCGGCACAGGTGTCACGGCAGCCTCATATTTGCCGGGATTGTCCCTGCGCAGCTTCTCCCATGTGAATTGAGGGTGGGAAACATACTGCGCAGAGTGCTCGCGGCGCGGAATCTCCGGGTTCTTGAAATTAAACGGCCGGAAATAGACGGCCTCGAAAGTCGTGTCGTCCACGCCGTGAAACGCAATGCCTACAAAGCTCTCGCCTGATCTGTTCGCGCCGCGGAGGTCGACGTCGATCGTTCCTTCGGAAAGGCCGGATCCGACAAGCCACGCAAAGCCGTCGCCGCCCTTGGCGCCAAGGTGGACGGCGGGATGGCCGTCGTGTTCACTGGGCATTGCGGTGCGGTTGCTGACGCGCCAAGCGGCGGCGTCGGCAATCCTGTTCAGTTCGGGCTGGGTGCCGGCGCGCGCGAACGGGCAGTAAAGCAATGCGACGACAGCAATCGGACGGATGGCGGAGAATAGGAGGACCATGGTTTCTGACGTTTCTGGTTGAGTGCTGGCATGAGTGGCAGGCGAAGATTTCGGAATGCTTCAATCGCCTCCGAGGTCCGCGCCGGGTTTCCGTTCCGCGCCTTCCGATTGGATGAGGGCGACCCGGTGTCGTTCATCCAGGACGTAGTGCACGAGCAACGTGGCCTTCTCCAGTTCGACGCGGTAGCGATAGCCGTGCCCGGTGTCTTCGGTTCTTTGATCGACCAGCGCCATCGATGCGAACTCGCCGTATCGCATCAAATCGGTTTGTATCTCCTTCTGCGAGGTGGAAATCTCTTTCCAAAACTCGACGGTATAGTCGTAAGGCCGCATGGTGCCCCGCATCGCATCTTCAATCGTGGCTCGGAGATGATTCGTTACATTGGAATCCTGCCCGGGAATCGGCGGGAGTTCATCCAGGAAGAACCGGCGCATGTTGGTGAGCAATGGCTGGGGCGCGTGGGCGAGCTGCCGTCGGATTTGGGGCATGTCGTAATAATGCCCTCCCTTCTCAAGCTCGGCGGCCAGGCTGAATCTCACCTCGTTCGACTGGTCCGAAAGCGGGTACAGGAAGATTTCGCCGGACTTCAGATTGAACACATTGGAGTATTTGGTGGCATATTGCCCCCTCTGCACACAGGCGTGCAGGATGCTGGCGCCATCGGTCACGGTGGGCTCGGGAGACATCGCCAGCATCGGGTTGAGCGTCCGAAATGCATATCCGAATCCACGGCTCTTGCTTGATTGCTCGATTCGCAATTTTCCAGCCCGGGCGCCGATGATGGCGCTGGCTCCCGACCGGTCGGCCACGAGTATCTTAGCGCGGGCGAAATCAGGTTCCGGATGCTTCCGGAAAAAAGCGATGGCATCCCCGACGGTGGTGCAGGATTCGAGCAGGCGTTCAGTCGGATTCCCACGAACGCAAAGCGAGGCAGGACCCGACTTCCATTCCTCGTTGAATCCTCCCACCCAGTCGCAGGCGAGGCCCTCCGTGTTCAGTCCGCCTCTGGCCCATCCGTCGTCGAAACCGACATAGGCGCAGCCAAAATATCCGGCGCCGGCCGGAACGAACCAAATCCTCGTCCCGGGGTTCAGCCAATCCTCATTGTTGCAGAATACCGTTTTATTGGCATCGGTGAGCACGAAGATCGTGCAGGCTTGGGCGGCAGCTGCGGCGAAGAAAAGGAGTGTCAGGGAAAAACTGATTGTCCTGCCGACGATGCGAGGGCCACGGGAGCCGCTCTTGCTTGGAGTTCGCCTATTGCCGAGTGTGCGGGTGAGGTCGACGATGGCGGTGAAGCCGGGCGATTTTGCAAACTTGCGTGAAGCCAGGCGCAGGTTGGAGTGCATCGAAGGTGGATCGCCGCTCGCGGACTGAAACGATGATTCACGGCGGCAGATGCGGGTTGCACACCGCGTGCCAGTGGAAGAGGGCGTTCCGCTAGAAACGGCCAGTCAAGTGGTTGGAATTTGCGGCGAGCGGCGGCTGTGCGGAACATCTCCGAAAGTGAAACGGCGATTTCCCGGGAGTGGGATTTGGTGGGCGAGCTTCGATTGGATTTTCATCGCTCGATGGTGCCAGGCGGCTGCGCGCCGCCTGGCTGCATGTCATGTTCTTCCCGCTTTTGGGACTCCTGCATCCCGCAACCGGCGTTGACTGGTCCATGGATCTGCCAACGGTGGTTTGTTAGTCGTTCTTGATTGGGTTGTTACACTACGCGTTGTACCGTGGCACGCCGCATGCACATCAAGTCCAGACCATGAAGTCCGTCCCAACGCGCGCGGGAATGACCGCCTTTTCACGAAAGGGCTGGAACCAAACCTCAATGTCCTGCCCTCGCGGCCGGATTGAGGATAAGCATATCGAAGCAACGGCATAAGCAGCGCTCGAACATGCTCTCCGATTTCAAATACGCCCTCCGCCAGCTGGCCAAGAGTCCCGCCTTCACGGTCACGGCCGTCCTCACACTCGCACTCTGCATCGGTGCGAACATTCTCATCTTCGCCGTTGTTGATGCCGTGCTTCTCCGACCGCTGCCGTTTCCCGAGCCCGACCGGCTCGTGATCGTCACAAAAGATTACCCCGGGGCTGGACTGACCCGGATGGACTGCTCGCTACCCAACTACTACGACTGGCGGAAGGGCATTCCCGGCTTCGCCTCCACTTCTGCCATTCGCAGCGATAGCGTCATCGTCGGCAATGCCGGTTCGACCAGTCGCGTCCTCTGCGAACGCGCCACCGCAGAATTCCTCACCACCTTGGGCGTCAAGCTGTCGATGGGGCGATTTTTTACCGAGGCTGAGATGGACAGTCCGCAGAGCAGTGCCGTGGTGCTCGCCAACGCTTGTTGGCGCAGTCGTTTCGATGCCGATCCGGCCATCCTCGGGAGCAGCATTCGTATCGATGGTCGAACTTGCATCGTTGTGGGCGTACTGGCGGCCGATTTTCGCTATCTCTCCAGCCGCGCGGAACTTCTCCTTCCCCTATCGTCCAGCGCGAGAGATCGCGCCGCCGACCGCCGTCACAACGACGATTTGAAAGTGATCGCACGTCTCGCGCCCGGCTTCTCCGTCGCCACCGCCCAGACGCAGCTTCGCGCCCTCGAAGCCCGCCAACTGGAGAATGACCCCTATGTCACCCAGTTGAAGGCAGCCGGATATCATGCATCCGTCTCGCCGCTCCACGCCGACCAAGTGCGCGCCGTGCGCCCGACGCTCCTTCTGCTGCAAATCGGTGCGCTGTTTCTGCTCCTCATCGGGGGCGCAAATCTCATCAACCTATTGCTTGTCCGCAATAGCGGCCGGTCCCGGGAACTGGCTGTGCGCCAGGCCCTCGGCGCCAGTCGGCGTGATGTGGTCCGAGGAATCCTGACAGAAACAGTCTTGCTCGGCGCCCTGGGAGGCACGCTTGGTCTCATCGCAGCCGCGTCTGGCATCGACTTGCTATCCGTTCTGGGCACCTCCGAACTTCCGCTCGGCACACGGGTGGCCTGCGATGGGCGCGTGGCCGCGGTTGCATGGCTCGGCTCGCTCGTCGTGAGCGTCGCCCTGGCCTTGCCGATAATCTGGTTAAACCTGCGCAATCGCCTCGTAGTCGCACTCCAGCCCGGATCCTATGGCGGGACCGCCAGCCGCGCGGCACAGCGTCTGCGCCAGGGTTTCATTGTGGTGCAAATCGCCCTGGCGTTCATGCTGCTGGCGGGTGCCGGTCTGCTCGGCTCCAGCCTTCGGCGTGTTCTTGCGGTCTCGCCTGGCTTTCAGCCCGAACACGTCATATCCGGCCAACTCACCCTGCCGGCCAGCCGATATCGGGACGCGCAGGGCCTGCTTGCCTTCAATGAGCGCCTTCTGGGCGAACTTCGCTCACTACCCGGAGTGAGCTCTGCGGCCATCTCGACCTCGGCGCCATTCACCCCCCGGGCGACCGGCAATCGATCCGTCGTCACGGTGGAAGGTGCCATTTCAAAGCCGGGCGATTCTCTCCGCGCCCACACTTGCCATTGGATTGTTGGCGATTACTGGCCAACGCTTGGAATTCCGCTCATGGCCGGCCGGCTGTTGGAAGACGCCGACCAGCGCGGCGAAAAACGTGTCTGCGTCGTTGATGAATCATTCGCCAGACGCTACTGGCCCGGATCCAGCGCGCTCGGCCGCCGGCTCATAAAGGACGCAACCTTTAAGGCTGCAGAGGCCTTTACCATCGTCGGTGTTGTCGGAGACGTGAAAACAAGCGAACTTGCGGAAACCTCCGCCCTGGGGGCGGTCTACTTCCCCTATCGCTTTGATGCCGAGAGCAGCATCCAACTCATCGCGCGCACCAGTCTGCCGCCGGAGGCCCTGGGCCCGATCCTCCGAAAGACCGTACGGCAAATCGATCCTGAGCTGCCGGTGGATGATCTTCGTCCCATGCAGGCCCGCATCGACGAGAGCCTTGTCCAGCGCCGCTCCTCGGCGCTGCTCACCAGCCTGTTTGCCGCGGCAGCGCTGATGCTGGCTGCGGTGGGCGCCTATGGCGTGCTGAGCTACGCTGTTGCGCAACGCCGCCGCGAGTTTGGCATCCGCATGGCGATCGGCGCGCAACGCTCCGATGTGCTCAAGTTGGTTTTTGCAGACGGCATTCGCATCGTCGCGCTCGGCCTTGTGTTCGGCGTTGCGGGATCCTTGGCGATCGAGCAGATGCTCAAAACGCTGCTTTTCGGCGTGACGCCGCACGACCCCAGCCTCTTCGCCGGCGTCGGGCTGCTGCTGCTCGCCGTCACCGGCGTCGCCTTCCTTCTCCCCGCTTTCCGTGCCACGCGCGTCAATCCTATCGAGGCGCTCCGAGCGGAATGAGAATACGCAGAATTTCCCATGAATACCACCCGGCAGAGCTCTGGAAAAACAGAACGCTGCTCGGAGGGGGCCTGTGAAGCCCTTCCTCTTTCATAGGGCCGCCGGCGAAGATTTTCTCGATGCAATCGGCCGGATTTCGAGACCTGGTCACGTGCGATCTGCAAAATTGCATGTCAGCCTCCGCTTCGGCAGGGCGCAATCTGACCGCGAACTGCCCTTTAGTTCCGTCACTTAGTCTAGCTCGTCGCTGGGCGCGGCTCAGCCGCTTCCCGCTGAGCGTCTCGGAAGATCTCTTCGACGCGTTGCCGATGGCAACCCCTTGGGTTCATCGAGTGCGTCTTGTATTTCACGTTGATCGGTTCGTCAGACAGCACGTTCGCGAGACAGCGCGTCACGACGATGTCTGTGGTGAACATGTTACCCCCCGGAGCCGCGGCTGCCACTTCGTGACGAAGGAAGAGGTTTTAGCGGCGGATGGCACCGGGCCTCAAGACACCGCGCAACTGCGAACCAGATTTGGAATCAGAAAGGGAACGCGTTGCCTGTATTCCCGATAGGATTGGCCATAGCGGAGATCCAGCTCGGTCTCTTCAAAATATTTCAAATTGAAAACATGAACGGGAATCACCCCCAGGATAACCCCGACGGTGACTGAGGTCGATCCAGCAAGCAGGCCTACGCCGACACAGGCGGCATAATATCCCAAGGACATCGGATTCCGGGTAAAATTGTAAACGCTGTCGACCACGACAAGCTTGGTCAGCATGAACGCTGCGGCGCCCTTTCCAGCGCGCTGCGCCGCAGTCAAACTCGATCGTTTGAAGGCGGAGAGCGCCTTCGATCCGCCGTGACGAGATCTCCGAGCTAATAGGGAATGCAGCTCGGAGACTTGTGACTGAGTTTGATGTTGGGGAGCAGGGGCGACGTCCCCGCTACTCCCCGTGAATTTTTCCGTCAGTCCTCGTGAATTTTACCCGCTAACAAGCCTCAGCGATACTCCTCGCCCGATTCGGCGTTGATGATCTTGAAGTGCTCAACGTGGTAGGCGGGGTCCGCGCGGAAGGCGAGTTTCACGCCGTAGCTGGTCTCCATGCGGACGAGGAGGTCGGCGTCCTCGCTTCGGAGCCGCTCGAGGATGCCCGGGTGGACAAGGACCCGCAGGGAGTATTCCTTGCCGTCCTTGCGCAGCTGGAGGCGGCGGGCGACCGAGGAAAGGCGGCGCTGGAGCTCGACCGACATCGTGGTCGCCGACTTGACGATTCCGCGGCCGCGGCAGTACGGGCAGTCCGTGTAGAGATTGGACCAGAGCGACTCCTGCTGGCGCTGGCGGGTCATCTGCATGATGCCGAGCTGGGAGATCGGCAGGATGTGATTGCGCGCCTTGTCCGTCGCCATCAGGTCCACCATCTTCTCGTAGACTGCATTGCGGTGGCGGCGCTCCTTCATGTCGATGAAGTCGATGATGATCAGTCCGCCGAGGTTTCGCAGGCGGATCTGGCGGGCGATCTCGCGGGCGGCCTCGAGGTTGACGGCGTAGATCGTGTTCTTCTCGTCGCCGGCCTTGTTCTTGTGGGAGCCGGTGTTGACGTCGATTGCGATCAGGGCCTCGGTTTCGTCGATCACGATTTCGCCGCCGCTCGGCAGCGGCACCTTGCGCTGGCCGGTCTGCTCGATCTGGCGCTCGATGTTGAAGCGCTCGAAGATGGGGATGCTGTCGTTGTAAAAGGCGATCCGCGAGCGGGAGCGCTTGGAGATCTGGGAGACGAGGGCCTGGGTGCGCTCGAAGTCGTCCTTGTTGTCGATGAGCACGCGGTCGACCTCCTCGGTGAGAAAGTCCCGCACCGTGCGCTCGACCAGGTCGGGCTCCATGTAAAGGCAGGTCGGCGCCCGTTCAGCCTGCATCTTCTTCGTGATCTCCTCCCATTTCTTCAGGAGGATGTGCAGGTCGCGCACGAAATAGCGGGACTTCTTGCCCTCGCCGGCGGTGCGGACGATGACGCCCATCCCCTCGGGGATCGTCAGCTCGTTGATGAGCTGCTTCAGGCGGCGCCGCTCGTTGTTGTCCTCGATCTTGCGCGAGATGCCGCAGCCGTCGCTGTACGGCGTGAGAATGAGGTAGCGGCCGGGGATCGACAGGTTCGTCGTCGTGCGGGGTCCCTTGGTTCCGATGGGACCCTTGGTGACCTGGATCACGATGTCGGTGCCGGGCGGGTACAGGCTCGGGATGTCCTTGACGGTGACGTCGCCCTTGGGCTGCGCGTCCCGCTTGCGGTTGACGCGGACGACCTCGACCGAGGAGTCGGCCGCGGCCGGAAGCATGTCCCAGTAGTGCAAAAATGCGTTCTTCGAGTAGCCGATGTCGACAAAGGCGGCCTTCAGGCCGGGATCGAGGTTCTTTATGCGGCCCTTGAAGATGCCGCCCACCATCCGGTTGTCGGACTCGCGCTCGATCTCGAACTTCTCCAGGCGGCCGTCGACGAGAAGCGCCACGCGCTTTTCGAGGGGCTCGGAATTGATGATCAGCTCCCGGTAGGAGCCCTTTTCCTTCCGGAAGACCGACAGGATCTTCTGGAGAAGCGGGCGCTGCTGGGCGCGTTCCTGCGCGCCCGTCTTCAGTTCGGCCGCGCTGGCGGCGTCGACTTCACGGACGGACGGCGGATTGGCCATGTCCGCGTCATAGGCCTGGGTGCCGTCCGCTGGGACGGTTTCGTTCTGCTGAGGTTGGTCGCTCATGGTGCGTGCTTTCTGTTTTTTGCACGGGGCGCCCGAGCGCGTGGGTTGCGGCGCAGGAAATTCCGGCAGGGCGGTCGTTATCGCGGGAAGGAGGACGTGTCATTGGAAGTCCTTCCGGAAGCGATAGACGCTCTGGACCAGTCCTTGCAGCAAGCAGCAACTAAGCACAAAGGAGCCACCGTAGCTGATGAAGGGAAGCGGAATGCCCGTGATGGGCACCAGCCCGATGGTCATGGCGATGTTCACGAACACATGCACGGTGAACAGCACGGTGACGCCAATGGCGAGCAGCGTGCCGAGCCGGTCTCTTGCGAGGCCGGCTATGCGTATGCCGTTGAACAAGACAACGCCAAACAGGCTGAGAACTGTTAAGCTTCCCAGGAAACCTTTCTCCTCGGCGAGTACCGAGAAGATAAAATCGTTGTGGGCGACCGAACGCGGCAGGTAGCCGAGGCGGGCTTGTGTGCCCTCCGTCCAGCCCTTGCCGGTCAAGCCGCCGGAACCGACCGAGATCAGCGACTGCCGCTGGTTCCAGCCGATTCCCATGGGGTCGATCCGGTTGGGATCGACGAAGGAGAGAATTCGGTTGCGTTGGTAATCGCGAAGCGGAACCCAGGAGTGGGGCTCATAGGCTCCCTTGTCGCGAAGATAGACGGATTCGTGACTCGTGGCAGTCGAGGAATCATGTTGGGCCCCAAGGCGGTCCATGAATGCCGCATATCGCCATGTATCAAACGCCACAATGCCGACTATAAGAAGAAACGCGCCCAGCGCTCCCGCGAAAAACCGGGAGGACAACCTGGAAACGTAGAGCATTGAAAAGACCATTGGGGGCAGGACAATCGCCGACTTGAGATCGGGTTGAAGCAAAATCAACAGGATGGGCCCACCCACCGCAAGGGTCAATTTCCCCAGCACCTCGAGCGACTGGCTCACGGTGCCTATCTTGCTGCGAATGAGGATGCTAGCCGCAATCAGAAGGACGGCGACGTTGACCGTTTCCGACGGCTGGAAATGAAAGATGCCGAGATCGATCCAGCGCTGGGAGCCATAGGTGCGCGTCCCGACGAACAGGACCATGACCAATGGAATCATGCAAATAACGTAGATCCAATGCGCTATGCTTACCCATTGGCGGTAGTCGACAAGGGAGACCGCGAAATAGCATGCGCCGCCGACGCCGAGGAACACGGCCTGTTTCATCCAGTATGAACGGTTTAACCATGCGAGCGCCGTTTCGCGGGCGGGGGAGTCTGTTGAGCTCGAAAACTGGGCGCTGTAGATGAAGAAAAGCCCGATTGCCGACAGTCCGATCATGGACAACGGCGTCGCCCAATCCCACCGCTCGCGCGTGGTCGTGCGAAACAGGCTGAACAGATCGGGCATCCGCGACGGTTTCACCAGGAGGGGGCATCCAAGCATAACCGGGCGGGGGTGGCAACGATGAGCTTACGGCTTGAGCTTTCGGCGGGGCGGCGCAAGTCTCCCGCACCTTTGACACCCGTCAGCGCCGTCATCCCAGCCATATTCGTGGCCGCCGAGAGCGATACCATTGATTGGTCGCTGGCCTTCATGCCGTTTCTGGGCCTGGCCCTCGGGTTTCTCGTGTCCTGGCTTCTCGCAAGGCACACGCGCCGGGTGGCCCACGAGCAGGCCACCGAGCTTGTCGAGGTGGCGCGGCGCGAGGCAGCGGTCGCCGCCGAGGAGATGAGGCAGAAGGCGGAGGTCGAGATCCAGGAGAAACGCACCGACTTCAACCGCGAATTCGACCGGCGTGAGATCGAGACCGACGTGCAGTTGCGCGAAATCCGCGCGCACGAGGAGTCGCTCGCCCTTCTCGACTACCAGCTGGACCAGCGCAAGGAGCGGCTGGACCGCGAGGGCGCGGCCGTGAAGCAGGCGCGCGACGCGATCCGGGCCATGTCAAAGAGCCTCCGCAAGCGCCTCGAAGGGGTCTCGCAGATGGACGCCGAGGAAATCAAGCGGCAGCTGCGCGAGGAGGTGATGCTCGAATGCCAGGATGAGCTGCGCGCGCTGCGGCGCGAAACGCTCGAAAAATCGGAGCAGGAGAACCAGAACACGGCCCGCCGGATCATCATCGCCTCGATGCAGCGGATTGCGAGCAAGCCGAACAACGACCTGACGGCGACCCTCGTCCACCTTCCGAGCGAGGACATGAAGGGGCGGATCATCGGCCGGGAGGGCCGGAACATAAAGGCCTTCGAGGCGGCAACCGGGGTGACCCTTCTCATCGACGAGTCGCCGCAGCTCGTGCTGCTTTCGTCGTTCGACCCGGTCCGGCGCGAGATCGCCCGCAGCGCCCTCGAGGCCCTGATCAATGACGGACGCATCCACCCGGCGAGCATCGAGGAGTTCGTGAAGCGGGCGCAGGACGACCTGGAGCTCGTCACGACGCAGGCGGGCGAGGACGCAGTGGCCAAGCTCAACATCAACGGGCTGCACCCGGAGATCATCAAGCTTCTCGGCCGCCTGAAATACCGGTTCTCCTACAACCAGAACGTGCTGGACCACTCGGTCGAGACGGCGTTTCTCGCGTCCATCATGGCGAGCGAAGTCGGCCTCGACCCGAATATTGCGAAGCGCGCCGGGCTGCTTCACGACATCGGCAAGGCCGTGTCGGGCGATCTGGAGGGAAGCCATGCGACGATCGGCTCGGACTTCATCAAGCGGCACGGCGAGACTCCGATCGTTGCGAACGCGGTGGCCGCCCACCACGAGGAGGTGAAGCCGGAGACAATCTACGCGGGCCTGGTCATTCTGGCCGACACGATTTCGGCGACCCGGCCGGGAGCCCGGGCGGAGTCGATGGACAGCTACATCCAGCGGCTGGGGCGCCTCGAGAAGCTGGCGATGTCGCTCGACGGCGTCCAGCAGGCATTCGCGATCCAGGCCGGGCGCGAGATCCGGGTCGTCGTTTCGCCGCAGCATGTGACGGACGACCGGGCCCGGGAGCTGGCCAAGGACCTCCGCCGCCGGATCGAAAGCGAGCTGCAGTACCCGAGCACGATCAAGATCACCGTCATCCGGGAGAACCGGTTCACGGAGACGGCCACGTGAAGAGGCCACGCCCGGTTCCCGCCATGGCTGATCCAAAGCTTCTGAAGACATTCCCGAATCCGGAGCCGCGGCGCGATTACGTCATCGAGCACACGCACCACGAGTTCACTTCGGTCTGCCCGATGACCGGGCATCCGGACTTCGGAACGATAACGGTGCGCTACGTGGCCGACAGGAAGTGCGTCGAGCTCAAGTCGCTCAAGCTCTACTTCCACGCGTTTCGCAACGAGGGGATATTCTTCGAGGCGGTCACAAACCGGATCTGCGACGACCTGGGGGCCCGCCTCGCGCCCCGCCGGCTGACGGTGATCAGCGAGTGGAAGGGCCGGGGCGGAATCACCTCCGTAATTACGGCGGAGTGGGATTCAAAGCGGCGATGACCCGGGCGTGCAGGCCGGGGCCCGCGGCCACGATCGAATCGGCCCTGACGGGATCGCCCCCGCGCCAGTCGGTGATCACGCCGCCGGCTCCGCGGATCACGGGCACCAGGGCCTGTATGTCCCAGGGGTTCATGATGGCGTCGCACATGATGTCCGCCCAGCCCGTGGCCACGAGCAGATAGCCGTAGCAGTCGCCCCACGTGCGGGAGAGGCGCGCCCGGCGGGAGAGCGCGTCAAAGCAGGGGCCGTTCCGGTGCTTTGCCGGATCCCGGGCGTCGCTTGTCAGGAGCGTTGCCGACTCGATCGAGTCGCAGGGCCTGAGGCGCACCTTGCGGCCGTCGAGCTCGGCCGTGTTTCCGTCCCCGATCAGCAGCTGCCTGAGGACGGGCTGGTGGATCGCGCCGAGGACCGGCCGGCCCTCGTGCATGAGGGCGATCAGGGTTCCGAAGAGCGGGCAGGCGGAGGCGAACGACTTCGTCCCGTCGATCGGATCGAGCACCCACACGAATTCCGCCGACGGGTCCTTCGATCCGAGTTCCTCCCCGATGATTCCGTGCCCGGGAAACTTCGCCTCGATCATGCGTCGCATGAGTTCCTCGGCGCCGCGGTCGGCGAGCGTGACCGGAGTGTCGTCCTCCTTGATCTTCACTTCCAGCGCGGGATTGGCGAAGTAAGGGCGTATGAATTCGCCGCTTCGCACGGCCATCTCGACCATCAGGGCGCGGTAGGGTGTCAGGTCCACTTCGGCGATTGAAGCGGAGCGCGGCGCAGAACTCACGTCTTTTTGCTCTGTGAATGCGGAGGGCGCGGGGCAAAAGGAGACTGGCCAATTCCGCCTTTCGAAATCAGAAAAGATGGATCATGAAGCCGCCCCTTGCGTTCCTGTCTGCGAGCCTGCTTGCTTCGCTGTCCTTGCCCGGAGCCGAGACGGACCTCCGAGTGACGATCCAGGCCGGCGTCCTGGAGGGGAAGGAACAGGGTTCGGTCAGGGCCTTCCTGGGGATTCCGTATGCGGCTGCTCCCGTGGGCGAGCTGCGCTGGAAGCCGCCCCTTCCCGCCGCTGGGTGGGACGGCGTTCGCATGGCCAGGGAATTCGGGCCCCGGCCCATGCAGCCAACGGTCTACAAGGACATGGTTTTCAGGGATCCGGGCTGCAGCGAGGACTGCCTGTCCTTGAATGTCTGGACGCCATCAAAGAACGCAAAGGCGAAGCTTCCGGTCATGGTTTGGATTTTCGGGGGCGGGTTTCTGGCGGGAGGAACCTCCGAGCAGCGCCAGGACGGGGTTCATCTGGCCGAGAGGGGCGTGGTCGTCGTGACGATGAACTACAGGCTGGGGGTGTTCGGCTTTTTTGCGCACCCGGAGCTGATCCGGGAATCGAGCCATCACGCGGCCGGCAATTACGGGCTTATGGACCAGCTGGCCGCGCTCCAATGGGTGCATGACAACATCGCCTCCTTTGGAGGCGACCCGGCGAATGTCACGCTGTTTGGCGAAAGCGCCGGATCGTTTTCCGTCTCGGCGCAGATGGCCTCGCCCCTGGCCAAGGGTCTTTTCCAGAAGGCAATCGGGGAGAGCGGCGGAGCGTTCTTCAGCGGCGGCCTTCCCCAGGAACCCGCTGGCGCTTACGCGGCAAAGCTTGCCGAATCTGTCGGCAAGAGGACGGGCGCCCGCACGCTGGCGGAGCTTCGCGCGATGCCGGCCCAGGCGCTGCTCGACGCCGTGTCAAGTCCGTCGGGATCGGGGAATGGCCTACGATTCAGCCTCGATGTGGACGGGTATTTTCTGCCGGAAGCCGTGTCCGCCCTGTTCGCCGAGGGAAAGCAGAACGATGTCCCGCTGCTCGCGGGCTGGAACCGGGATGAGGGGGGCCTTCCCTCCGCGAATGGCGCCGACGCCATCGAACGCATGAGGAAGACCGCAGGCGACGAGTTTGGGAAGGAGGCGGGCGAGTTTCTGCGGCTTTACCCGTCGGCCACGGAGCAGGAGGCTCCGCGTTCGGCGGCGGATTTTGCGGGCGATCGATTCATAGCGTTCTCGACTTGGGCGTGGATCGATTCGCAGGCAAGAACGGGCGGCCAGCCGGTCTTCCGGTACCATTTTGACAGGGCCCCCCCGACCAATTTCTACGGGAAGAAGACCGGAGCCTATCATTCGGCGGATATCCTCTATGTCTTCGGCTCGTTCGACGCGCAGCCCCAGGTGTCATGGACTCCCGTCGACCGCGAGGTGAGCGCCCTCATGCAATCGTATTGGACGAACTTTGCGCGGACGGCCGACCCGAACGGGCCCGGCCTTCCGGGATGGCCGGCCTATTCTGATGAAGGAGGATGGCGGGTCATGCACCTGGATTCGCCGGCGGCCGCGCGACCGGACGAATTCAGGGATCGATATCTTTTCCTCGCGCGCGAGTGGGGAAAGTAGATGCGAATCGCGGTGGTCGGCGGCGGAGCCGCCGGAGTCTTTGCAGCCATTGCCTGCGGCGAGGCCTGTC
>CAZSEH010000024.1:0-41550 GCA_964605835.1 uncultured Opitutaceae bacterium | reverse complement strand
TCATCGTGCGCTGATGGACCAGCTTCGGCTGGGACCGGCCGTCGGCCCGGATGAGCCAGACCCGGTCGACCTTCCACTGGCGGCCCTCGTGGGCGAAGATCAGAAGCGTGGGATCCGTCGGCGAAAACTGCTCGTGGTTCGTCCAATCGGTCCCGTGCACGAGGTTGGTGATCTTGCCGGTCTGGAGGTTGATCGTGTACAGGGTCGTCGGAATGCGCTCGGCGAGCCGGCGGTCCATCATGTCGTGCTTGGCGACCTGGCTCGGGATGTCTCCCTGCTGAATGCCGCCGGGCAGGATCGTGGGCTCCGCCTGCGCGCTCTTGGCGCGGCCCTGCCTCTCGCCTCCGCCCTCGGTGATCGTCCCTACAGCCAGGGTCTCGTCGCAGTTGACGGCAACTAGGTCGCCGTGCTCCGGCACCTTGACAAGAAGGCGCGACTCCTTGGTTGCCGGATCCAGGGCATAGAGGGCCCCCTCCTTCGTGTAGAAGATCGCGCCGGTCTTCCGGCCGGTATGCAGGATTCGGGCGCCGTGGCCCTGGTAGACGTGCTCGATCTCGCCAGTGCCCAGCGTCACCAGGTCGATGTTGCCCTGCGGCGCGATCATGACCATCTTGGTCCCGCCAGCCGTGAACGAATACTGCGTGAAATAGAGGCTTTCCTCGCCGCGGTCGGTCGAGAGTTGGACGATGCGGTGACCCGTGTCGGGATCGACCCATTCGCGCGGCAGGTTCTGGGCGCGGGCGGTGACGGCGAGGCCCGCGAAGGCCGCCAGGAAGAAATGAAGCGTCTTCATTGGGGATATGGGGGTTGGGGAATGCCCGGGATCACCGAATCGAATGCCGAGCCATTCGAACAATAGGACCGGCCGGTACCCGGCTAAGCAGACCCTCCGAATTAAGGCGCAAATAGGGCAAACGCAAGGCGGCCTGCGATGCGTCGACTCCACCGTGAAGATCGCAGGTGGCCCAACCGCCAGACAATCGGGACAACTTCGCCGGCCGCTATGCGTCTGGCTTCACGCCGGCCACCCCAACGCAGACGAAGGCTTTCCCATGAAAAATCCAAATGCCGATCCCGATTCGATATCCCGCCGCGACTTTGTGCAAACTGTCGCCTTGGCGGCGGCCGCGGGCACGGCCGGACTTGGCCTGAAGACCGCGCATGCCGCTGTTGCCAATCAAGCCCCGGCTGCGAAGCCCCTGATCGGGTTTCAGGCCGAGGTGACCTATCTCATGAGTTACGGCATCGCGCGCTTTCTGGACGACGTCCAGAATCGCGCGAGCGTCAATGCGGTCTTCCTGCACAGCAACCTATACGACGCCTCGTGGAATGGCATGGACAGGGGCGCGAATCCGGCCGGCGCGTTTGCGACGGCCCACCCGCAGTATTACCGCGACATTTTCATGCAGCCCCGCGGCCTGGTCCAGGGCGACTTCGACATGCCCGGTGCGATGGCAAAAATCACCGCGGAATCACGGAAGCGCGGCATCCAGATCTTCGGCTGGATGGAGGAGGACAACCGGGCGCCCCTGAGAATCAAGGGCATGGACCAGCTCTACGAGGTCGATCTCCATGGGCGCAGAACGGGCGGGCATCCGGGGGGGCCCTGCCTCAACAATCCCTATTACCGCAATCTCATCGCGGGGGCGATCGAGGACTACATCCGATCCTATGATGTCGACGGGCTGCAGAGAGGCTCCGAGCGCCAGGGCCCGCTGGGCAACGCCCTGGGCGCCTGGCATCACGGGGCGAAGAGCGATCCCGGCCGCACGTCCTGCTTTTGCGAGCATTGCGCCGCCAAGGCTGCTAAGCAGGGAATAGACTTCAACCGGGTGAAAGCGGCCTATCTCGCCCTGGAGCCGTACGTCCGCAACGGCCGCGCGGGAAAGCGCCCGACGGATGGCTATTATGTGGAATTCTGGAGGCTCCTGCTGCGATACCCCGAACTGCTGGTCTGGGAGACGTTCTGGTCGGACAGCATGCGTGAAATGCAGCGTGAGTTTTATGCCAAGGTGAAGTCGATCCGGCCCGAGGTGCAGGTGGGATTCCACATCTGGCACAACATAGCATTCAACCCGATTTACCGGGCCGAGCAGGATTACCGCCCCTACACGGAGTATTCCGATTTCCTGAAGCCGGTGGTCTACGACAATCCGGCCGGCGAGCGCATGACCTCGTTTGTGGACAGCCTCAGCCAGAATATCTTCGGGGACCTGAGCCGGCAGGAGCTGCTCGACTTCGAATACCGGGTCATGGGCCTGAAGGAGAAGTCGTACGCCGAGATTGTCGGCGGCCCGGGGGCCGGCGGTCGCGGGTTCGCACGCTTCTCCAGCGATTATGTATACGGCGAGACAAAGCGCGCGGTGGACGGGGTCGCGGGCTCAAGGACGCGGATCTGCCCGGGCCTGGGCATAGACGTGCAGGAAAAGAACAGTACCCCGGAGAGCGTCCGGGCTGCGGTCGAGGCCGTGTTCCGGGCCGGAGGGGTCGGCATGGTCATTTCCACAAGCCACGCGGCCATGCGGCCGGAGAATCTCAGCGCCGTCGGGGCGACACTGCGCGAACTCAAGCTGGCTTGACGCCCCCCTGGGCGCGGAGCAGATCGTGGATTCGGCGGCAGATCTCCTCCGCGGAATAGGGCTTTTGGAGCAGCTGCACGCCGGGACCGAGCGCAAAATCCGGCTCAAGCACGTCGGCGCTGTACCCGCTGCAGAATAGCGCCGGAATGCCCGGACGCATCGCGGAAATGTGCTCGTAGGTCTCGCGCCCCCCCATCCTTGGCATGACTGCGTCGATGACGAGGAGATCCACCTTCTGGGCGTGGCGCTTGAATAGATCGATCGCCTCCACGCCATCGGCGGCCGCCAGGACGCGATAGCCGGCCCTGACCAGAATCTTGGTCGCTAGCTGGCGCACCGCGCTTTCGTCCTCGACCAGGAGGATCGTCCCCGAGCCGCGCTCGGTGACCGCCGCCGCAGCCGCGCCCGCCGAGCTCCCGCTTCGCGCGACGGCGGGCAGGCAGACTTTGAAGGTCGATCCGGCTCCCGGCATGCTCTGGACATCGATCAGCCCGTCGTGCTGCTGGATGATGCCGTAGACGACGGACAATCCCAAACCGGTCCCCTTGTCCTTGGGTTTGGTGCTGTAGAATGGATCGAAAATGCGGGCGAGCGTCGGCTGGTCCATCCCCGAGCCGGTATCCGTGACGCTCATCAGCACAAAATTGCCCGGCCGCGCCCACGGGTGGGTCTCGCAATACCCCGAGTCGTACCGGACGTTTTCAAGGGCGATCGTCAGCCGGCCGCCCTTGGGCATGGCATCGCGGGCGTTGACGCAAAGATTCAGGAGCACCTGTTCCAGCTGCACCTTGTTGGCCCGGACGTTTCCCAGCACGCCTCCCGTGAAGAAATCGACCGTTATGTGTTCTCCGATCAGCCGCCGGACCATCCTGAGCAGATCGGAGACCAGCGCCTTCAAGTCCACGTCCTCCGTCAGGAGCGGCTGCTTGCGGCCAAAGACCAGCAGCTGGCGGGTCAGCTGGGCGGCCCGCTCCGCCGCCTCCCTGACCTGGGCGAGTCCCTCCCGGCGCTCGGATTCGGTGAGTTCAAGGTCCAGGATCATCTGGGTGTGGCCGCTGATGATCTGCAGGATGTTGTTGAAATCGTGGGCCACGCCGCCGGCCAGCATTCCAATCGCCTCCATCTTCTGCGAAAAGCGCACCTGCTCCTCGAGTTTCGTCTCCTTGGTCACATCGCGAGCGGCGACAATGTAATTCACGAGGCCGCCATTGCGGTCCCGAATCGGCGAAATCACCAGCTGGGCGGTCAGCCCCTGGTCATCCTTCCTGCGGAACCGGATGCAGCCGGACCAGGAACCGGCCGCGCCGACCTGGGCCGCAACCTCGGCGAACGGCAGCGCCTGTTCCGCCGGGTCGACCATGAAATCGAACGGCCTCCCGATCACGTCGGCGTGCGAAAAGCCGGTGTTCTGGGTAAAGGAGGGGTTGACGTATTCGATGACGCCATGGAGGTCGAGAAAGGCGATCAATCCCGTTGTCTGCTCCACAACGGCGGCCAGCCGCCGCGACCTCTGTTCGGCCTGGTTCCGCTCGGTCACATCGGTCATGGCCCCGATCACGCGAACAGCCCGCCCGTCGGCGGCACGGAGGAAAACCGCCCGGTTGAAAATGAATCCGTCGGCGCCGTCGCCACGCCTGAACCGGTACTCGGCGACCCACGTCTGGGCGCCGCCCTCCACGGCCGCCTTGAGCTCGCTCACGATCCTCTCCCGGTCCCCGGGATGAATGCCCTGCGACCACGACTCGAAATTTCTCGGAGTGTCCTCCGGGATCCCGAGCATGGCGGTATAGCTGTCGTTCCACCAGATTTCACCGGTCTCCGGTTTCCAGTCCCAGACCGCGTCGTTGGTGGCCCTGGCGATCAGCTGGAAACGCTCGTTGCTCTGGAGGAGGGCCGACTCGGCAATCCGGCGTCGCACGATGTTCGCGCCAAGCACCAGCACCGTCACCGAAAGCAATCCGACGACTGCCAGTACGCCGAATATCTGCACCCAATGCGCCCGGTAGAAACTGTAAGGCTGGTGAAACACCTCCGTTCCGGGCGGCAGGGCTGCCATGGGCAGATCGAATCGCTTCATCTCGGGGTAATCCACCGCCAGCACCGTGGACGACTTCGTCAGGACCGGGATATTGCCCGCCTCCTCGCCGGCAAGCACTTGCAGCGCGATGGCCCCAACCGCCTCCCCGTGCCGGTCGCTGGACAAAATGCTGCCTCCAATCCCGAACCACGTATCCTTGTTCCAATCGCTGTCGCCGAAGAGCGTCCTCATCGGCTGGGTGACCATGTAGAGCGGCACGGCGCAGTGCTCCTTCAGCGCCGACGCAAAGCCCGTGTCGTCCGCGATAAGCCTGCCCTTGTTGTCGACAGTCGCGCTCAGGACCAGGGCGATGCTTCCGGGCTTGAGACCGTCGAGGGTCCGGAACAGGTCATCCACGGACCAGTCAGCGAGGAACCGGAATTTCAGGCGCGGCGCATACTGGGGCATGGCCGCCTCAAGGGCCCGGCGGCTCTCGATGGCACTTTCGTTCTGGTCGTTGATCACCACCACTTCGCGCGTATCCGGCTGCAGGCGCAGCGCCATATCCACGGTCCCCGCCACGTCCGTGGACTCGGCCACGCCCGTGACCTGCTCCTCGCCGCGGATGGTCCCGGGAGTGTAGTTGTTGATTCCGCCAAAAACGATCGGCGTCTTGACCCCCGTTTGCCTCCGCAGCTTGTAGGCAAAAAGCAGCGCAGGGTCGTCCAGCGTTATGATGAGGTCGAATGGCTGGGAGCCAAACTTGAGTTCGAGCGACTTGAAAAGAAGAGCCTCGCGTTCCGGCGAAGGGAAGCGCCGCCAGTCCATGTATTCGATGCTCGGCAACAGCCGTGGGTGCTGGACCCGCAGCGTGTTCAATAGTCCGCGCAACTCCCCGTCGCTCCATCCATAACCCGGGTGGTAGGAGTTTAGAATCAGCACACGCGGCTCCCGCGGCTTCGCGCGGTCGGGCACCTCCTCACCTGGCACCGCGCGCACCGTCACCCATCCGGACGCCGCGAGGAGGAGACATCCAGCGGCCAAAACAGGGATAAGGCGCATGAAACGAGTTGGGAGGGAATCGGCCGTCGTTATTCGCAACCGGCTGCCGGAATACTGCGATGATCCCTCAACCGGAGCGTATTGTGTAATCCCGGCTGATTCAAGCCCGTTGCATGAAACCTGTGTATCCGAAGACGCAGGGCCAAGGGGGCTTGCCCCTTTTCCAGCGCGTCACCGCTGCAGCCAGACCGGCTGGACGAAGGCGCCGTTGACCGCCGAGTCCCACACGGCGAACCGCACCCACTTCTTTCCGGTCGCGTCAAACGGAATCTCAAAGTGCTTCGTGCCCATGGCGCCGAGGTCGGTGGCGCGGATCACCTCGCGGCCGGTCGTCTTCCCGTCGCCCCACACGACCTCGACGAACTCGAGCGGAAAGGTCCAGTCCACGTCCGCGGCAATCGTGCGGCGGGCACCCGCGCCCTGGACCGCGTAGTTTCGGATGAACACCTCGCCGGTCGTCACAAAGAAATCGCCCCTGCGAAGCGCCTTGGTGACCGGGCTCCAGTCCTCGTCCGGACCCGGGACCCGGTCCAGCTTGATGTAGTTGACCGTGAAGCCTGGAAACAGGTCGTCATGGGGCCACTTCTGGTAGGTGTCGGCGTCAGCGATCACGAGCTTCGGGAGAAGGTTCGTGTCAGCATACTTGTTGTTCAGTTCGTCGAGAGCGCCGAAGACCCTCCATTCGGCCAGCCGCACGTCTGAAAGGTCCATCCCCATGCCCGCCTTGAACGCGAGACCCAGGTAGCGGTCGCTCTTCGCAAAGGACTTGTCCCAATACGCGTCCGGGTAACCGGTCGAGCTCTTGGTCCGCGGATGCGCGGTGTACCAGTACGCATCCGTCGCATCCATGATCTGAACCATGTCGTCCGGGCTGCCCGAATGGTAGACCGTGCCGAATTTCGGATCCTGCTCGGTCAGCGGCTGGCCGGGCCGCCGAACCTTTGAAAAGTACAGCGGCCGCGGATTGATCAGATTCGTGTGGCCGCCAAAAAACGTGCTGGGCTCCTCCCAGGGGAGGACGAGGAAATCCTTGTCCGATGCCCGGCGCGTCCCCTCGAAATAATCGTGCTGGTCCGCAAACCGCCCGGGGCCCGGATCCATCTGGCGCAGGTTGTCGGCGTGAAAATCGCTGAGGCCGATGATGTTCAGCCCGAGCGCCTTCATGGCGGCGAGGTCGGGCATCTGCGTGTCCAGGGAGCCGGACTCGCGAAGGCGGTCGGTGAACTGGAGGTGAAAGTGGTTCACCAGGATCTTGTACCCGGCGATCGCCTTAAACGTGTCGTTGTTCGTGAACGCCATGACCGCTGCGCGCGCAGCCGCCGCGTCGCCCGGGCTCAGGTAGAAGTAGGTGGCCATGCGCTGCAGGCTGCCCGGGGGCGCGTTATAGACGGCGAAATTCTGCAGAAACCGCGGGTCGTCCTCGTGGTCGGCCTGCTTGACGCCCATCGCGTACTGCGTGTCGCTGTCCTTGCGGTACCAGACATAGCCGAGGTTCGTGTCCACCTCGCGCGCGGGAAAGAAAACGGTCGGCGGGGGAAACACCGCGATCGAGCCGGACGGGCCCTCGGCCACCATCACGCGGTTCTTGGCCCGCACGGTCACCGGAGTGTCGTGGCGGGCGCCGCCGAATTGGTAAACCTGCGGATTGCCGCCGGTGTCGATCCAGCGGACGCGGGGCAGAGTGGCCGTGGACAGCCCCTTGAAGGCGACGGCGTATTTGTAGGCGACGAGGTTGCGGTCCGTCTTGGCGATCGCCTCCACCCGCAGAAGGTTGGTTCCCCGGTAGTGGGTGAACCGGATGCCGCCGGAAAAGATCCCCATCGACAGCCCGGAAAAATTGACCTCGAGGCGCGCCCCGTCGGTCTTCACGTCGCAGGATTGCGTGGCGAAGGTTCCCGAGGCCCGCTGGACCTCGCTCGGCAGCCGCGGCAATCCGGGATTCCGCTTCGAATCGCCCGGAATCACGAACGGCGCATCCCAGAACGACACCCAGGCCTCGCGCTCGATGACCGCCTTGGAGGTGATGTCAATGCCGAGGAGGCGCAGGGGGGCGAGCCCCGCGTAATCGATTCGGCGATGGCCGGTCTGCACGGTGAATTCCGGCGTCAGGTCCGTCCCCAGGACGGACCATTGACCCTGCGAGAAAAGCCATTTGCCGGACGCCGCCCGAATCGCCAGCTCCCGGACGATCGGCTGGCCGCGGTCGATCGCGTAGCGCGCCCTCATTTCCGTGCTGCCCTCCCCGGCCCAGGTGACGGTGAGAACGTCCCCCGACACGCCGGCAGTCAGCCCCGGCGCGGCCGCGTAGTTTGACAGGTCGCAGTTGAGCGGGTCGGCCGGCAGGGCCGGCGCCAGCGCCGCACCCGACAGGAAAATGAAGGCTGCGATTCGGAGGATGGATGCCCGGCGGGGCTCGAGTGGCGTTTTCATGGGGTTCAATTGAATTTCAGGCATGCTTGCAGGCGGAATTCGCTTCGGCATCGGGACGGTGGAACACCAGAATCCCGATTACGGACGTGAGGTTCAGGGCGATCACAAGAAGGAAGGCGCTCTCGAACGATCCGGTCGCCTGCACCGTCCAGCCGGTGATGGTCGATGCCACGAGGCCGGCCGCAGCGAAGCAGAAGTCCATGATGCCAAGTGCGGTCCCCGACTTCTCCTTGATCATGTCGACATTGACCGCGTAGAAGGCCGAGTTGGCCGACAGGTTGAAACCGACTGTCATGGAAATGCCGATAAGGGCGAATCGGACGGAATGAACGCTGAGGAGGGGGATCAGGCACAACCCGCCCAGGAGCTGTGAAATCCAGATCGGATAGGATCGGGCGAGCCTCAGGCTCCCGGTCGCGCTGAGGATGCGGTCCGACAGGTGGCCGACCGAATAGAGGAGCACAGCCGCGAACGCCCAGGGCAAAACGGTGAACATCGCAGCCTGCTGGAGATTCAAACCGTAGGACCTCGTCAGGTAGGTGGGCAGCCAGCCCATGAAGAAGAACAGATTGTAGCCGAAGACAAAGAACGCCCAGTCGTTGGAAAGCAGGGTCGGATTTGTGAGCATGAATTTCCACGCCCCCGGCGCGGCGGCCTGGTGTTTGCGGCGCATCGCCCCCGAAGGCAGTTCGCGGGAAACCGCGCCCGTCTCCCGGATATGCGCCAGCTCTGCGTCGTTCACCCCGCCCGAGTGCTCCGGGAAGTCGCGATAAATGAAAAACCAGATCGGAGCCCAGACCACGCCAAGGCCCCCCAGGATCATGAACATTCGCTGCCAGCCGAAATGGACGGCCAGAAACGATACGACCGGCCCGCCAACCATCAGGCCAATCGGGACAGCGACCAGGGCGTTGGCCAGCGCCACCGCACGCTCTTTTTTCGGCAGCCAATCGGCCACTACGCGGTTTACCGCAGGAAAGTTCGGCCCCTCGGCCAGGCCCAGAAGAAGCCTCATGGTGAACAGGGCTGCAAATCCCGCCGCAAACGCAGTGGCGAAGATGCTCAACGACCACACGAGGGCCGCATAAAGCATCACCCAGCGCGACCCCCAACGGTCCGCCATCAGTCCGCCAAAAAACACCATGACCGCGTAGCCGATGTTGAAGGCCCCCAGGGTCAGGCCGATCCGCGAGCTGTCGAGATGGAAGAGCTTGCTGAGGATCGGCATCGCAAAGGCGATCGCCGACCGGTCCACATAGTTGATCACCGAGATCAGGAACACCATGCCGACGACCAGCCAGCGGTATCTCGTCGGTTTCATGTCCGGTCTTTCGCCCCGGGGTTATTCCCGTCCTAAGCGGCCAGGATCCCCGCCTTGACCAGGCCTTCGCGGACCCCGCGCAGCATGGGAAAGCTCGCCCCGTCGTAATGGCCGAGCGTGACGCCGTTCAACCCGCACTGCACCGCGATCCCGACGCCCTCGCTGATGAGCTCCGGCGTCGCCTTCAGCCGAACGCCCAGGGCCCCGTGAATGGGGAATTCGGGCCCAAGTTCGCTCCGGGCCGCCGCAAACGCCCGCCGCTTTCCGGGCATCAGGGAGGGATCGCCGGTCTGCTCGCTGTATTCCTGGATGCGCACCGAGTCCAGGTTCGGCTGCATGACGCTCAGCCTGACCCCCCACTGTACCGGGTCGCTCATGTGCTGGCTGTAGCGGAGATCGACGGAGGGCTTCAGGGCGTGCAGGCGCTCGTGTATGGCCCGGTAGTAGCGCGCGGTCGATTGGAAGCGAAAATTCCGCCAGTCGGCCAGGGCCGGCTGCGAATTCGGGTCGGCAAGGAGCGCCTTCTGCGCACTGGGCAGGTCAAAACCGGCCTCTTTCGCCGCGAGCCTGCACGCGCCGCAAAAGCAGCCTCCCTCCAAAGGGCCGCCTTCGTCGAAGGAGACGACGGCCGACATCAGATAATCCACGCCGTAGTTTTCGACGAGTTCCGAGAACTCGGCGACAGCATATTCGCGGACTGCGGGATGATTCGGGCAAAGCGGCCGAAGCCAGGTCCTCACGTGGGTGATCTCGCCGTGGATGTTGCGCCCGGCGAGATCGGCGAATTCGCCCTCGGCCCGCTCCTTGTCCACAAGGGCATGGGAATTCTCGACGCCGACCCTGAGCCCGCGGCGGCGCGCCGCATCCACGAGCATGCGCACCCAATCGGTCCTGTTCAGCCAGTCGTTGTCGGACAGCCGCGGCTTGATGCGGCCGTACCGTTTCGGATCCGGGTGCCAATAGCACCGCGCATCCTCGGCCGTCCAGGTCTTGCGCACGGGATTGTGGGGAAAGGTCCCTCCTCCGAGGGGGCGCCTTTCCGGGTGCATGACGCCGATCAGGTAGACCGAGTTGACGGCCGCCATGCCCTGCAGGTTGTCGAGAATCTGCTCGACGCCCTCGTCGTGCAGGTCCCAGGCGTAGAGGCTGGCGGACACTTCAAATGGCCGGCGCTCTCCGGCCGCCCGCAGGGTCGGCGGCAGGAGGGCCGCCGCGGCGGCCGTCCCGGCAAGTTTGACGAAACCACGGCGGCTCAGACCGGAGGCAGATGGGAGTATCATGGGGTCGGGGTAAGTCGCTAACCTGCATCCATCACAAAACCAATGAAGATTGGCCAAGATTCGTCGGAATCTGTGGTGGATGCAGGCTAAGACGCACACCTACCCCAAAGGGTGCGCGCACACAACCCGATCGTCGATTCCGCGGACGTTCAGATTCCCTCGGCGCTTCGGCGCACCAGCTCGGCGACGTTGCCGGAACGCACCGGCGTGTAGCCCTTCAGCGGGATCAGGTTCTCGTGCACGGCGTCGATCAGGTCGGAGGGATAGGGGAAGAAGGCGTCCTCCACCTCGTCGGCCGGCGTGATCCAGTTGCGGGCGCCGACAACCGTCGGCGGGGCGTCCAGCTCGTCGAAGGCGAACTGGGTGATCTTGGCTGCAAAGGTCTGCAGGGCGCTGCCGCGCTCGCAGGCGTCCGAGGCCAGGAGGATCTTGCGCGTCTTCTTGACCGACGTGATCACCTTCTCGAAGTTGAACGGCACGATCGAGCGGGCATCGATCACCTCGCACGAGACGCCGTACTTTTCCTCAAGGGTCCTGGCGGCCTCCAGGGCGCGATACAGGGTGGCGCCGATCGTCAGGATCGTCAGGTCCTTTCCGACCTTCTTGACGTCCGGCTCGCCGATCGGGATCTCGTACCGGCCGACGGGCACGCCGCCGGCGACGAATTCCTCGGGCTGGTCGTAGATGCGCTGGCTTTCGAAGAAGACGACCGGATCGGTACCGGTGAGGGCGGAGTACATCAGCCCCTTGGCGTCGTAGGGTGTGGCGGGGAAGACGACCTTGAGCCCGGGGATGTGGGCGCACATCGAGGTCCAGTCCTGGCTGTGCTGGGCGCCGTATTTCGACCCGACTGAAACCCGAAGGACGACGGGCATCTTCAGCAGTCCCCCGGACATCGATTGCCATTTGGCAAGCTGGTTGAAGATCTCATCGCCTGCCCGGCCCATGAAATCGCAGTACATCAGCTCCACCAGGGGCCGGCCGCCCTCCAGCGCGTAGCCGACCGCCGTGCCGACGATCGCACCTTCGCTGATCGGGGAATTGAACAGCCGGTGGTACGGCAGCGCCTCGGTGAGGCCGCGGTACACCGCGAACGCCCCACCCCAGTCCCGATTCTCCTCCCCGTAGGCGACCATGGTCGGATCGCTGTAGAAGCGGTCGATGACCGCCTCAAAGATCGCGTCGCGGATCACGACGCACTTCGCCTTGGAAAGGCGGGCGCCCTTCTCGTCGAATGCGCTCCGGCTGCGCGTGGCCAGCTGCTTGACGCGGGGGTTCGCCTCGAGGCTCATCAGCGTGTCCGGCGTGCGGCCGGTCTCCATCGAGTCGACCTTCTGATTCGAGAACATGGTCCTCTCCAGAAGCGAACCCTGTTTCTTCAGGTCGGCGCGCGGAGAGATCTTCTCGTCGATCGCCTTCTTGAAGGCGCGGAAGACCACCTCGTCGCACTTCGCCTTGATCGCGTCAATCTCGCCCTGCGTGCAGACCTTGGCGGCCACCAGATCGCGCGCGAACGTCGCCAGCGGGTCGACCTGCTGCCAGGCCTCGATCTCGGCCTTCTCGCGGTAGCTGCTGGCGTCGGAGGGAGAGTGGCCGCTGAAGCGGTACGTGACCGTGTCCAGGAACACGGGGCCGTCTCCGCTTTCGATGATCTTCTTCTTTCGGGCGATGGCATCGACTACGGCCAGCGGATTGTACCCGTCGATTCGCTCTGCATGCATCTGGTTGGGACTGAGGCCGGCCCCCAGTCGCGCCAGGATTCCAAAGCCCATCGTCTCGCCCACCGGCTGGCCTCCCATGCCGTAGAAGTTATTGACGAAGTTCATGATGAGCGGCAGCCCGCCCCGGTGCGCCTCGTCCCAGAGAAGCTTGAACTGGTCCATGTTGGCAAAGCAGAGACCCTCCCAGACCGGACCGCAGCCGGCCGAGGCGTCGCCGATGTTGGCGATGACGATGCCCTTCTTCCTGTTGACGTGCTTGAAAAGGGCGGCGCCGACGGCGATGTCCCCCGAGCCTCCGACGATTGCGTTGTTGGGATAAATCCCGAGCGGAGGGAAGAATGCGTGCATCGATCCGCCCATGCCCTTGTTCATCCCCGTTTCACGGCCGAAAATCTCCGCCAGGGCCCCGTAGACCAGGTAGTCGATCGCGAGCTCGTGGGTCGACCCCTTCGCGTCCTTCTCGACGACCCGCAGGCAGTCGCCGCCGAAGTATCCTGTCATGATCTTCATCAGCGCCGCATCGTCGAGCTTCTCGATCGCGGACAGTCCCTTGGCCAGAATCTCGCCGTGGCTGCGGTGGCTGCCGTAGATGTGGTCGTCCACGTCGAGCAGGAACGCCTGGCCGACGGCGGTCGCCTCCTGGCCGATCGACAGGTGCGCAGGGCCCTTGTGGTTGTATTCCACGCCCTTGAAGTTTCCCCGCAGCTTTATCTCGTTGAGCATGTTCTCGAACGCCCGGATGAGCTCCATGTCGTTCTGGATGCGGACCAGGTCCTTGCGGGAGTAGTTCGCCAACTCGTCCTGGATCGTCCGGTTGTACTGGTTGACCGGGATCGGCTGGAATTGAAGGGTCGACCGTTTTCGCGATTCGGTCGGGCTGATCATCTGGCTCTTGGGCATGGCGGGTGTTTTTCTTATGAGTTGGCGTTGACAACGGACAACGGATCCCTTTCCAGGGCCCTGCTGCCGGGATGCAAAATCTCGATGTGATGGCGGGACAGGAATTCCTGCCACTGTTCGCTGGGGGGCTCGTCGGTGACGATGCGGTTGACCTGGGCCCAATCGACAATCTTGAACAGCGACAGCGTGTGAAATTTCGTGTGGTCGATCAGCAGCACCGTCTGCCGGGCGTTTTGGACCGCCTGGCGGTACAGGTTGGCGCTTTCGATGTCCGCGGCGGAAAGGCCGAAGTCCATGTCGACCCCGTCGGCGCCGACAAAGCACACGTAGCCGCGCAACTGCGACAGCGTGGCGGTGGCCAGGGGCCCCACGCAATCAAGCCGGTCGGGGCGATACTGTCCACCGAGCAGGATTGCGCTGAGGCCCGGCGCGTCCAGTTCCAGGGCCAGACGGGCGGAGTTGACGATGACGGACAGGTTGCGCCGGCGCTTGAGAAACGGCGACATCTCGAAGCAGGTCGTCCCCGAATCGAGAAAGATCAGTTCATCGTCCCCGACGAGACTCGCGGCCAGCTGGCCAATCGCCCGCTTGGCCTCGGCGTTTCGCTGGGCCTTTGACCGGATCGAGTAGTCCGAAGGCCGGCGCAGGGTCGCCCCGCCATAAACCAGTTCGAGCCGGCCTTCCCCGGCCAGGGACTTGAGGTCGCGGCGAACTGTGGCTTCCGACACATTCATGCGCTCGGCCAGGTCCCGGGCTGTCACATGACCCTTCTCCAAAATCGCCGCGAGAATCTCCTGGCGGCGTTGTTGTGAAGGTCCATTCATACAAATTGAGTTCGATGCTCTCAAAGATTGATTCTTACGTTTTGTCGATAATTTCAAGCATTTTGTGCAACATTCTGCTTGATTTGAGACATTCCTTGACGAGACTTCGTCAAAACTCCCAAAGGCTATAAAAAACATTCAGGTGAGACATGCCGACAATCACGCTTCCCCAGTCTAAGGATTTGCCAGCAGGAACAATCCGGCGATGGCGCAAGAAGGCGGGACAGACCGTCAGCAAGGGCGAAGTCATCGTCGAGGTGGAGGGCGAATCCATTCTGGCCGAGATCGAATCGGCTGTCGACGGGACCCTTGCCCAAATCCTAGCCCCGGAGGGTCAGACCGTGTCCGCCAACGCACCGCTCGCCGTCGTGAATGCAGATGTGAAAAGCGCCGCGCCCGCAGCGGCCCCCGCACCCGCAACGTCGGCGCCTGCGGCAGCCATGCCCGCCGCTGGCAAGGCCCAGCCCGCCTCGTCCGCTCCCGCCGGGACGGTGATCCCGATCGTGATGCCAAAGGCAGGGCAGTCGATGGAGGAAGGCATGCTCGCCAAGTGGCTGGTCGCGCCCGGCGCGCAAATAAGGAAGGGGGATGTGATTTTCGAGATCGAGACCGACAAGGCGAAGATGGAGGTCGAGGCAACGGACGGCGGAAGGCTGTCCCGCATCGTGCTCCCCGATGGCGGCACGATCGCCGTCCTTCAGCCCGTGGCCTACCTCGCCGACAACGACGCCGACGTAGATGCATTCATCGCCTCGCAGGGAGGCGCCGCCCCGGCTGCGGCCGCCACTCCCGCGGCGCAGGCCGGCGCAACCGGCCCGGCCGCCCCAACCGCCCCAGCCAACCCGGCTGTCGTCGAGAACGGCCGCGCGAAGGCCTCCCCCGCCGCCCGGAAGATCGCCGGCACGCGCGGGATCGATCTGACCCGGCTGCCTGCCGGAAGCGGCCCCGGCGGCCGGATCATCTCGACGGATGTGCCCCTCACCGCGCCGTCCGCCACGGCTGCCCGCCCGGCCGTTCCTGCCGCTGCCGGCGGTACGCGCCGGAAGATGAGCCAGATGTCCAAGGCGATCGCCCGGAACCTGTCGCTCTCAAAGCAGACGATTCCGCACTTTTACGTGCGCATGACGATCAACGCCGAGCCGCTCTTCGCGTTCTATCAGGCTGAAAAGCTTAAGTATCCCGTGACCCTGAACGATGTCGTCGTCCTTGCGTGCGCGAAGGTGATCCTCGAGTTCGCTGCGTTCCGGAGCCAGATCGCCGGCGACGAGGTGATCGAGTTTCAGACGGCCAATATCGGCGTCGCCGTGGCGATGGACGAGGGGCTTGTCGTGCCGGTCCTTGCATCCGCCGAGCGATTGACCCTGGCGAAGGTATCCAGCGAGACCAAGCGCATCGCGGCGGCGGCTCGCGCCGGAAAGATCGAGGGGATGGGCACGGGCGTCTTCACGATCACCAACATGGGAATGTACGGCGTCGAGGAGTTTGCGGCCATCATCAATCCGCCGGAGTCGGCGATCCTCGCGATAGGAACCGCTCGCGAAGCCGTCGTCGTCAAGGACGGCGCGATGCGGGCCGGCCGCGTCATGACGATGACACTCAGCGCCGACCACCGCCTGATCAACGGCGCACTGGGCGCCCGCTTCCTCGGCCGGCTCAAGGAAATTCTGGAAGCGCCTTCGGTCCTGCTTTGAACCAAACCAGGGATCTCCAAAAGCCTATGAGCAAACATTTCGACATTGCCGTCATCGGTGGCGGCCCGGGCGGGTACGTGGCGGCGCTCAAGGCCGGCCAGATGGGCGCAAGCGTCGCCATCATTGAAAAGGGCCATCTCGGCGGCACCTGCCTCAACGTCGGCTGCATCCCCTCCAAGGCGCTGCTGGCCTCGGCGGAATTGATGCACCATTTCCAGCACGCGGCCGGACTCGGCGTCGAGCTCGCCGGGAAGGTCAGCGCCAATTGGACGACGATCCAGTCCCGCAAGGACACGATCATCCAGACCCTTCGGGGCGGCGTCAAAGGGCTCCTTGCGGCCCGCAAGGTGACCCTGTACCAGGGCCGGGCGGCCCTGGCGGGACCGGGGCAAATCGCGATCGAGCAGAACGGCTCGACCCAGACGATCACCGCGTCAAAGACGATTCTTGCCGTCGGATCGGTGCCATCGCGGATCCCGGGCTGGCCGACCGATCCGGCAATCGTCTGCACGAGCGATGAGGCGCTGCACTGGAAGACCCTTCCGAAGAAGCTCCTGATCGTCGGCGGAGGCGTGATCGGATGCGAGTTCGCCTGCATGATGCAGCCGCTGGGCGTCGAAGTGACGATCGTCGAAATGCTCCCGCAGCTGCTGCCCAACATGGACGGCCAGATCGCCGATCTGCTGACCAAGATCTTCCGGAAGCGGGGCATACAGTCGCATGTGGCGACGAAGATCGAGAGCCTCACCATCGTCGGCCAGGCCGCAGAGGCCAGGCTGAGCAACGGGACCACCCTCTCGGCCGACCGGGTGCTTGTGGCCACGGGCCGCCGGCCCAATACGGCCGATGTCGGCCTGTCGGCGATCGGACTGACGGCCGATCGCGGCTTTGTCCGGGTCAACGATCGCATGGAAACGTCCGTCAAGGACATCTACTGCATAGGCGACGCCAACGGACGCTGCCTCCTTGCGCATGCGGCTTCGGCGCAGGGCGTCGTTGCCGCGGAAAACGCCCTGGGCCATGACCGGACCGCCGACGCCCCGGTGCCCAGCGCCGTCTACACCTTCCCGGAAATCGCCGCGGTCGGGCTGACGGCCGAGGAAGCCCGGGCAAAGGGCCGCCCGATATCGATCGGATTCTTCCCCCTTTCGCATCTCGGCAAGGCCATGGCCGTCGCCGACACGGATGGCTTCGTCAAGGTGGTCCGCGACCGCCAGGACGGCCGGCTGCTCGGTGTCCACATGATCGGCCACAATGTGACCGAGTGCATAGGCACGGCGACTGCGATGATGCAGATGAAGGCGAGCGTGCAGGATGTGGCCGATACCGTCCTTGCCCATCCGACCATCTCCGAATCGATCAAGGAGGCGGCGGAAGACGCTCTTTCGGCAGGTTTGCACCTGCCCCCCCGAAAGGTGCTTCGCCTTGCGGGTGGCGTCGCATAATGTAATCTCGGGAAACCACCATGGCCGTTCAGGACGTTCTCACCCAACTCAGGCGGCTTGGAACCGCCGCCACACCCCTCACCGCGGCGCCGCTTGAAGCTCGCATAAACGCCCATATCCATCTGCCGCCCAATTTTTCGGCGTTTGAGACCGTGGAGCAGGCGGTGGACCTGGCCAGCGCCCAGGACATCGGCGCACTGGGCGCCAGCAACTACTACGATTACGAGGTCTATGGGGAATTTGGCGCCCTGGCCCTGAAAAACGGCATCTATCCGCTCTTCGGCCTTGAGATCATCGCCATGTCCGAGTCGCTCAGGCTCTCCGGGGCGAAGGTGAACGATCCCGGAAACCCCGGCAAAATCTACATCTGCGGAAAGGCCATCACGCGATTCGATCCGATGAACGCCGAAGCGGCGCGGCTGCTGGGTGTCATCCGCGGCAACGATTCGCGCCGGATGGCGGCGATGACTGCGCGACTGGCAGAGGTCTTCCTGCGGCACGGCGTAGACACCGGGCTCGATTCCAATGCGATCGTCGACCGCGTCGTCCGGCGGCACAAATGCCCGCGCAACCGCGTCTACCTGCAGGAGCGGCACATCTGCCAGGCCTTTCAGGAGCGGTTTTTCGAACTCGTTGCAGGCGGAAACCGCCCGGCCACGCTGGCGGAGATTTTCGGTGCGGCGGCCAAGAGTCCGCCGGAAGACGCCGTCGGCATACAGAACGAAATCCGCTCGCACCTGATGAAGACGGGCAAGCCGGCATTCGTGGAGGAGTCCTTCCTGGCGCTCGAGGATGCCTACCGGCTGATCTGCGAATTGGGCGGAATCCCCTGCTACCCGGTTCTGGCCGACGGGCAGAATCCGCCCAGCGCGTTCGAGACCCCGGTCGGGAAGCTGATCGAAAACCTCCGCGCGGCCGGCGTCTGGATGGCGGAGTTCATCCCGTCGCGAAACTCAGTGGCGACGGTTGAGCTGTACGTTCCGGCCCTGCGCGCGGCGGGAATCGCCGTGACGGCAGGCACCGAGCACAACACGCTCGATCTTCTGCCGATCGAGCCGACCTGCCTCAAGGGCCAGCCGGTGCCCCCGGCGATCATGGCAATCTTCCGGGAAGGCGCCTGCGTGGCGGCCGCTCACCAGCAATTGGCGCTGAACGGCGAATGCGGTTTCACGGACGGCCAGGGCCGGCTGAACCCGAAGTTTCCGACCGGCGATTCGCGCATCAGGGAACTGGCGCGAATCGGCGCCGCGGCGATCTCCCGGGTCCACACGCGCTGAGCCCGGCATCCATTTATTGCCAACCGGAGTCGAATCAATGACGGCGACACAAGCTACCCCCTCCCCTTTCAATCCCCGCGACATCGACGCCTTGATCGATGTCTCGCGCCATTACGGCGCCGACGCGGAATTCTGCCTGGCCGGCGGAGGAAACACGTCCCTCAAGGCCGGCGACAGGCTGCTGGTCAAGGCGAGCGGCTTCTCCCTGGCCACGATCACGCTCGAGGGCTTTGTCGAAATGGACCGGCGCGCGCTTTCCGCACTTCTGGCCAGCGAACTGCCGACCGAATCCAACGCCCGCGAGGAGGCTTTCAAGCAGGCGGTCATGGCCGCCCGCCTCTTCCCCGCGAAGGGCCAGCGGCCGTCGGTCGAATGCGTCCTGCACAGCCTCCTGCCCCGGCCGCTCGTCGTTCACAGCCATTCCACGTACGTGAACATGATCACGTGCACGAACGACGGCGAGGCCCTGACAAAGAAGCTATTCGGCCAGGACGTCCTTTGGATTCCGTATGTCGATCCGGGCTACATCCTGGCGCGGACGCTCGATGAGTTGATGCGCCAGTATGAGAAGGCGACCGGCCGCGACTGCCCGACCGCGGTGTTCATGCAAAACCACGGCCTCATCATCTGCGGCAACACGGCGGAGGAGATCCACCGGCAGACCGAGCAGATCGTCGGCACGATCCGGGGCCACCTGGCATCCGCTCCTTCCGCCGCCCCGTTCGGCGCTGTTTCGCGGCTGGGTGCTCCCGAGGCTCGCGGCCTCGTGATGCAGTTCGGCCCCGCGCTTCGCGCATTGCTGGCCGGTTCCGACACCCTGAAGGTTGTCACATTCCGCGATAATGAGGAAGTCATCAGCCTGGCGGGCGGCGAGGGCGGCCAGGCGATCGTGTCGGCCGGCCCGATCACCCCCGATCAGATCGTTTACTGCACCTCGTTCCCGCTTTGGTTCGAGCCCGCGGAGGGCGAGCCCGTCGCACAAATGGTCGATCGCCTCAAGACGGCGGTGACCGACCACCAGGCCGAGCGCCGGAACGTCCCGGGAATTGTGTTTGTGAAGGGCCTGGGAATGTTCTCGGCCGGAAGCGATTTCGCGGCAGCCGACGTGGCGGGAAGAGTCTACCTCGACGCGATCAAGGTGATGGCGGGGGCGCAAACGCTCGGAGGGGTCCATCCGCTTGCGGTCGAGCAGTATCGGTTCATCGAGAACTGGGAGGTCGAGTCGTACAGGAAGAAGGTCTCCACCGCCTCGTCCGCGGCCGGAAGGGCCGTCGGCAAGGTCGCCTTTGTAACGGGAGCGGCGCAGGGCTTCGGCTTCGAGATCTCGCAGGATCTCGCCGCACAGGGCGCGCATGTCATCCTGACCGACATGAATATCGACGGCGTCAAGAAGGCCGCCGATGAAATCTCCGCTCGCGCCGGCGCCGGGCGGGCGATCGGCCTGCCGGTCAATGTGACGGAGGGGGTCTCGGTCGAGGAGGCGGTCTACAAGGCCGTGCGCGCCTTCGGCGGATTTGACCTGCTGGTGTCCAACGCAGGAGTGCTTCGGGCGGGGAGCGTCAAGACGCAGCCCGAGCGCGACTTCGACATGGTGACCTCCGTCAACTACAAGGGCTACTTCGTGTGCGTGAAGGTGGCCTCCCTCATCCTCGCAGTCCAGCATATGGCCCGGCGCGACTACTGGAGCGACGTGATCCAGATCAATTCAAAGAGCGGCCTGGTCGGCTCCAACCGGAACGGGGCCTACGCCGGCAGCAAGTTCGGGGGGATCGGCCTGACCCAGTCCTTCGCGCTGGAGCTGGTCGAGGACGGAATCAAGGTGAATTCGATCTGCCCCGGCAATTTTTTCGACGGACCGCTCTGGAGCGATCCGAACAACGGCCTTTTCGTCCAGTACCTGCGCAGCGGCAAGGTGCCCGGCGCAAAGACAATCGCCGACGTGAAGAAATCGTATGAATCCAAGGTTCCGATGAACCGCGGCTGCACGACGGCCGACGTCATGAAGGCGATCTATTATCTGATCGACCAGAAATACGAGACCGGCCAGGCGGTTCCCGTGACCGGCGGCCAAGTGATGCTAAGCTGAAGCGTACCCAGGAAAGACCAACAAATGAGCAAGAATACGACGATTCCCAACACGCAACACGCGATCCAGCTGGTCGGACCGGGCCAGCTGAAGGTGAATCCCTCAAAGGCTGTCGCAAAACCGGGCCCGCATCAGATTCTGGCCCAGGTGGAGTGCGTGGGCCTGTGCTTCTCGGACTTGAAGCTCCTGAAGCAGTTCTCCGAGCATGCGCGCAAGAGCGAGATCACATCCGGCCTGGGCGCGGAGGTCCTCGCGGCAATGCCGAACTACGTTCCGGGAAACAAGCCCACCGTGCCCGGGCATGAAGTCACCTGCCGGATCGTCGCCATTGGGGAAGGCGTTTCGCACCACAAGGTCGGCGAACGGTGCCTCGTTCAGACGGACTACCGCGAACTGCCCACGGCCAACTCCAACGCCGCATTCGGCTACAATTTCGAGGGCGGATTGCAGGAATACGTGATGATGGACGAGCGCGTGGTGATCGACTCCACCGGCGAGCGTTTCCTGATCCCCGCCCCCGAGAACCTGAGCGCCTCGTCGATCGCTCTCGTCGAGCCCTGGGCCTGCGTCGAGGATTCGTACGTGAACTCCGAGCGCCAGTCGCTGAAGGCCGGCGGGCGGCTCCTGGTCGTCGCCGATGCGGGCCATGCCGTCAAGGGACTCGGCGCCCTCGTCAAGAGCCACACGCCCGCCTCAATCACGGCGATCGTCACCGATGAGGAACAAAGGGCGGCCTTGAAACCCCTGGCCCCGTCGTTCGCGGACGGCCTGGCGGCCCTCTCCGGCGCGGAATTCGACGACATCGTCTATTTCGGCTCCCGGAAGGAGTCGATCGAGCTTCTCAACGACCGGCTGGCTCCGCGGGCGATCTTCAACGTCGTTCTCGGCGGGGCGAAAGTCGGCCAGCTGGTTTCCGTCGGCATCGGGCGCGTCCACTATGGAATGACCCGCTGGATCGGCACGACCGGCGCGGACGCCGCCGATTCGTACACGCACATACCCGAGACCGGCGAGATCCGCCCCGGCGAGTCGATCCTCGTCATCGGCGCCGGCGGACCCATGGGGCAGATGCACGTCATCCGCACCGCCTGCTCCGGAATCGCGAATGTGTCGATCGTCGGGACCGACGTGGACGACGCGCGCATCGCGGCGCTCCACCGGAAGGCCGAGCCGCTGGCCAGGGCCAATCGCGTGGCGCTGAAGCTCGTGAATTCGCAGAAGAATCCGGTGACGGAGAAATTCAGCTATTTTGCGCTCATGGCGCCGGTCGGGGCGCTCGTCGCAGCCAGCGTGCGCGACAGCAAGCCGGGGTGCCTCATCAACATTTTCGCCGGCATCCCCGCCCCCACCCGGCAGGACCTGGACCTGGACACCTACATCGCCAACCACTGCTTCATGTTCGGCACGAGCGGCTCGGTGATTCGCGACATGAAAATCGTCCTCCAGAAGGTGATCGACCGGCAGCTGGACACCAACCGTTCGGTCGACGCAATCTCCGGAATCGCCGGGGCGGCCGACGGAATCGCCGCAGTGGAGAACCGGACGCTGGCGGGAAAGATCGTCGTCTATCCCATGCTGCACAATGTCGGGCTGATACCCCTTTCGGAACTGCCCAGACACTACCCCACCGTCGCCGCGAAGCTCGACGGCGGCGCCTGGTGCCTGGCCGCCGAGCAGGAGCTTCTGAAGGTAGCAGCCTCGGCGACGTAGCGGGCGAACCACCGGAACGCGCCGCCTTTCGTGTGCCGGAAGCCGCCAGCTTTCGCAGTTTGAGATTGCCTCCCCCGCCGAACGCCGAGCAGATGGACGATTGAGCGGGCACCCGTAGCTCAATTGGATAGAGCATCTGACTTCGGATCAGAGGGTTGGGGGTTCGAGTCCCTCCGGGTGCGCCAGTTCATCAAGGGGTTGCGAATTCTGCTCGATTTTTCGAACCCGCCAGTGTCGAAAAAGTGTCGACATTTCCCGGCGGGAACAAAGTCAGCGGAGTGAAACCCATTTTCGGGCGGTTTTTGAATTCGAACCTGGTCATCTGATAATGGTTCAGACTGCGTAAGTTTCGATTCAACGGCATCGTTTATTTAAGGCTAGTCCGAGACCCGGCATAGCGTAATAACCGCGCTCGATGAGCGCGTTGGCGAGGATTTCACGAAAGGGGTCGTCCTCTGCGATGAGTAGAATTGAAGAAATGGCAGTTCAGGGTTTTCCCGGTGGATGCAGCAACCGGGCCATGACGCCTAGTAGGTCTTCAGACGTGAAGGGCTTGAGGAGAAACGCGTGCGCCAACTTTTGCATCGCCGAGGGATCAGAGGTATCGGTCTCATTGCGGGGCGACCCGCTCATGGCGACCAAGCGGAGGTTGGGGCGAAGCCGCAACAGCGCGTGGGCCAGCGCGACACCTCCGAGGCGGGGCATGTCGACATCCGTGATGACGAGGGAGAATTTTTCGGGATGAGCTTCAAACAAGGCAATTGCCTCCATGCCATCGCCGCAGCTCACGACGCGATAACCATGGTTCCCGAGAGTCTCAGAGATGATGTCGCGGAGGGTTACATCGTCGTCCACCACGAGGATGAGTTCGCCGTGACCGTCGGGAACATGAAGAGGCGATGTGCTGATTGGTTGGGATGACTCGTCAGGGACGGCAGGCAAAAATACACGGAAAGTGGAGCCTTGACCAACTTTTGTCTGCAATTCGACGAACCCGTGGTGACTGACGACTATGCCGCGAATCGTGGCAAGCCCCAGCCCGGTGCCCTTACCCGCGCCCTTGGTGGTAAAGAACGGCGTCCAGATGTGTTTCAACACCTCGGGCGGTATGCCAGTGCCCGTATCGGCAACCTCGAGCACGAGCCACGCGCCCGGCCCCGCTCCGGGAATCGCACCGGCCGCCGCGGCATCGAGCCGGAGATTGGTCGCGGTGATGCCCAGCGTGCCGCCCAGCGGCATGGCGTCGCGGGCGTTCACGCACAGATTGAGGAGCACTTGGTGAATCTGCGTCGCGTTGCCCTGCACCGGCCAGAGGTCGGAGGGGATCTGGTGCTGGAGCTGGATGGATTTTGGAAACGTTTCCTCGATGACGCTGATCATGTCGCCCGCGATGTGTTTCACCTGCGTGGACTGGAACTCGCTGGTGGTAGTGTGCGCAAATCCAAGGATTTGCCTGACGAGCTGGGCCCCGCGCCCCGCGCTCCGCTCGAGTGTGTCGAGGAGTTTCAAGTCACGTGCAGAGGATAGGCTGTCACGCAGTAGCGGCGCGGCAAACATGATCGGGGTGAGCACGTTGTTGAGATCGTGGGCGAGGCCCGCGGCGAGCATGCCGATGCCCTCGAGCCGCTGCGCATGGATAAATTTTTCCTCAAGCAGCTTTTTCTCCGTGATGTCGGCGAGGAAGCTGAGTCGGGCGCGGGGCCGGCCCTTCTCGTCTTGGACCAGCGTGGTGCGGCAATCCACGATGATTTTTCGCCCGTCGCGGGTTTGCAATCGCAGCTCGCCGTTCCAAAATCCCAAGCGCTCAACTGCAGCGCGCATCTCGGAAAAGATGGTGAGAAAGTCAGCGCCGAGCAGGTCCTCGAGCCGCCGACCGATCAGCTCGGTCCTGGTCCAGCCCAAGATCTCCTCGGCCCCGCGACTACACATCGAGACTTCGCTCGCGAGGTTCTCGATCATCACGCCTTCGTGCGAGTTGGAGAGGATATCATTCTGTTCGCGGAGCAGGCGCTCGGCGGCCTTGTGCTCGGTGATGTCGTTAGCCGTCCCCACGATCCGGATCGGCCGCCCCGTCTTGTCAGATATCACTTCGCCCATCTCGTGCACGACCCGCTCAGAACCGTCCGGCCGGACAAGACGGTGCTCGAAGTTGATGGATACCTTTCGGGCCAGACTTTCCCGTATATTCTTATCGACAGCGGCCCGGTCATCGGGATGAACGGCCTGAAGAAACGCCTCGCGGGTGCCGCCAAATTCCTGCGTGGAGAGTCCGAAGATGTGGTAGGTTTCGTCCGACCAGGACAGTTTGTTCTCGAGGATCTGCCATTCCCAGCTTCCCAGGTGGGCGATGCGCTGGGCGTTCGCCAGGTTCACCGCACTTCTTCGCAGGGTGTCTTCCGACTTTTTGCGTTCGGTGATATCACGCAAGGTTGCAATGACGCCGATGATCTCACCGGCCGCGTTGAGCAGCGGACCGGTCGAATGCGAAACCCACCCCGATTTCCCGGTGCGAAGAGCATGGAAATGGACGTCGAGGCGCTGGTCGGCTTCCCCCGCCAGCGCCTTCTCCATGCCGGGCAGGACTTCGTCACTCAAGTGCAGGAACGGAAAGACTTCCCGCGCATGTTTCCCCAGCACCTCACTGGCCGTGTATCCGGACAATTCCTCCATGAACCGGTTCCAGAACCGGTACTTGAGATCCGGACCATAGACGATGATCCCCTCCCGGGTGCAATCGATGATCTGCTGGCTAAACTGGTTCGATTCCTGCAGGGCCATTCCCATCTGTTTTCGTTCGGTGATGTCTTCATAGATGCCGAGCACGCCCATGATCTTCCCGGCATCGTCGAGAAGCGGGAGCTTGCTGGTCCAGAGCCACCGGAGGCTTCCATCGGGCCGTTTTTGCGCCTCTTCGTAGTTCAGTTTGGGAACGCCACTTTCGATCACCGCCCGGTCATCCGCCCTGTACGCTTCGGCGAATTCCTTCCAGGGCAACTCAAAGTCGCTCTTGCCGATGATATCCGCTGATTGCTGGAGGCCGGCGGATCTAAGAAAGACGGTGTTGGCGCCAAGAAACTGAAAGTTCTGGTCCTTCCAGAACACATGCTGAGGAATGTTGTTGATCACACGTTCGAGCATCTTGTGCGATTCGGATAATTCCTGCTCCGCCCGCTTGCGCTCGGTGATGTCGCGGTAGATTCCCAGGCTGAAATGATGGCCCTCAACTTCGATGGACCGGGCGCTGACCTCCATCGGGAAAATGGTACCGTCCTTGCGTTGGTGCGCCGTTTCGAATACGGCGCCGTCCGCTGAGTCGAACAAGTCGA
Source organism: uncultured Opitutaceae bacterium (assembly GCA_964605835.1). Classification (GTDB taxonomy): domain Bacteria; phylum Verrucomicrobiota; class Verrucomicrobiia; order Opitutales; family Opitutaceae; genus Palsa-1447. The sequence continues at coordinate 15,881 of CAZSEH010000024.1, read as the reverse complement.
GTTGTTGGGCCAGCCGGTCCATCGCAGCTGGAGACTGGAGGCCCCCGGGCGGCAACTGGCGCAGTTCGTCGAGCGTGTAACCGTAGGCCACAAACGCGCGGTTGTTCGCCTCTACGATCCGCCCGGTTTCGTCCAGCAGCAGGATGATATCGTTCGCATACCGGGTGACCAGAGCCAGGCGTTCAGCCATGGCCCCGCGCGCTGTTTCCGCCGCAAGCTCCCGTTGCAGAAAAGTCGTGGTAATCTGCCGCCACAAATAAGTCGCAACGAGCGCGGCCGCCAGCAGCAGCGCCACCAAGGTTGTGCTCACGGCCCAAGCCTGCTGGTGCAAGGGCGCGTAGATCTCCGCCTCATCCTGCTTCGCCACCAGGATCCACGGCGTCCCCGGGACAGCCCGCACTGCCGCCAGTACTGCAACCCCGCGATAGTCCACTCCCTCGGCCACGCCAGAAAACCCGTGGGCCCCCATGGCCGCGGGTAGCTGCAAGTCGCGGATGGGGCGGCGCAGCGTCAGCGCCGCGCCTGGCTGGTGCAGGAGATCGTTCAAATAGACCACCTCATCGCCCTCGCAGCGCACCAGCAGGGTTTCGCCGGTCTTGCTCGGCACCGGCCATTTCTCGATCAGCGGGTAAAGAAAATCGCGCGGGTTCATCCGCAGCAGCATCGCGCCAACGGGCGACGCGGCGGATTGCGTCGAATCGCGATTCTGGCCCGATGGCTTGGCGACCAGGTCACGGATCGGAACAATCAGGTCCAAATAAATGTCGCCGTTGGCTTCGCGGTGAAGATCGGACGTCAGGACGTCGCTGGCTCCGGGGACAGCCTCCAGCAGCGCGTGCAATCGAGGTCCGGAAGTTTCCGTCGCCGGCGGCACCGCGATCCGGGGATTCATCCGATTATCGAACAAAACCACCGCCTCGTAGGGAGAGCTGCGTTGCAGAGAGCCGATGAAGGCGAGTATTTCTCCACGAGCAGCGGAACCCGGGTTGGCAAGAAAAGTGGCGGCGCTCCGGGCCAGTAACGGTGTTTGCATTAGGTGCGCATCCCCCAGCCGCTCGTTTCGCCAGTTCACAATCTGGCTGACCTTGAGATCGGCAATCGCGCCCAGTTGGTCGGCAATCCGCGCACGCAGCCCAGCCTGCTGCGCACGGAGGAAAAAAAGACCCGCCAGCGCGATCCCGAGCGCCAGAACGCCGATGACAATGAGCGGCTTCCATTCCTTTCCGCGCCATAAGGGCGCGGGATGAATGTGTGGGGCGCCGGCACCTTCGGCCCTCCGGCGGACTCCCGAGATTGCCGACGTGAGCAGCGCCAGATTGAGCGCTGCGAGCAGGAACGTACCGGCTGAAAGCGGTGACATATGTCCGACCGGAATGCCGCGCACAGTGTCCTCGGTGCGCAGCAACCAATGTTTCCAAGCCAGTTCGACGCCGGTAACATGCTGAAGGCCCATGATGACGGCGGGTACTGCGGCAATTCCTGCGGCCACGACCTTGATTTCAATTTTCTTGCCGTCAGTGCTCTTCCCCTCGGCTTCGTAAACGACGCGACCGTCCTTCTTGGTCTCTTTGTCGATTTCGGGGAATTGGACGCCGGCCGCATGGTCAACGATCGTCTTCTGGACGGCCGCGGGGCAGTCGGCAAATTTGAGGCTAACTTCCTTTTTGCCCTCAGAGCAGCCGAACATGGCCAAAACCAATCCAATTGCCAACGCGAGCAGTCCTGGGGAGCCGATCTGTTTTCGTGTGCGCACAATTATGCCTCCATCCTCTGTTTTCGGTCGCGACGCGGATGAGTTCCGCTACCATTGATTTCGGCGATGCTAATCCGGTACGCGATTCGGCCGCAATGGGGTGTTCAATGTATCGGTTGCAGAAATCGACTGCATTGATCTAAACAGGGGCGATGCAGTTGGAACCTGCGCCTGTCGGATCGACGCGGGCCTTTATTGGTTGGTCTGCCGCAACGATTCCACCGTGGCGGATGCCGATTTCGCGCACGTTTCCATCCGGCATCTGGATGTTTCCGCCGAGGCGTTCGCGAAGGCCGCGCAGTGCATCGCGGAGACTTTCAACACTCACCAGTTAGAATGTCACGCCATCGGCGCGGGAAATGTCGTGACCGCCTTCCGTCCGCCCCAGGCGCCTTGACTTGGCCGGCATCAACTACATTATGCACTACATGCCAGTTCAAGTCGCCCCCACTTCCATCCGGCTGAGTCCCGCGGACAAGCGCCGGATCGCAGCGGCCGCGCGCAAGCACGGCCTTTCGGTCGCCGCTTTCATCTAGCGCGCAGCGCTCGGCGCGGGCACCCGGCCGCCCGACACCACCCTGGCCCGCCTCGAACGGATGGCGCAGACGTTGCTCGAAGCCATCGAAGACGAGCGCGATTATCGCCTGGCTTCCGGGAGTTGGGAAAAGCACCTTCGGAACAAGACGCGACTCTACACTGGCGAGGAAATCAAACGTGAGCTGGGATTACCGGATTGAAGAGACGGCGGCACGCAGCCTCCGGGCACTCGGTCCTTCCGCAGCCGCAGAGATTTTCCGTTTCCTCGACGGCCGCATTCGCGGGTGTTCCGATCCGACGCAATTCTGGAAGCCGCTTCGCGGCGACAAAAAGGGATTCTGGCGCTATCGCGTCCGTGACTGGCGAATCCTTTGCCGCCTCGAAAACGGCCTTCTGATCGTCATCCTCGTGGCCGTCGGCCACCGCTCAACCGTCTACGGCGAATGACGTGCCCCGATTGATCCGAATTTCTCGATGTACAAACTGTCGGGCTCAGTCTGTCGTCTGCCATCGAATTGCCCGTCGGTAAGCGGTATGCAGGAGAATTCCGCCCTGGCTCCAAGAACGGCCATATGGAGGTGGGCACTTATCAAAAAGGAAACGCGCCCGCCTCCCATCTCGCGCTCAAAGAACACGAAATCTCAGTGACGCACCAGTGACGACATTTGTTGGTTTTCGCCGGTTTTCGTGGAACTGTCTGCAACAGGATGAAACATGTTATTCATCTAGTTTTCGACTATGGGTGGTTGGTTGAGCAGCACCCAGTAGAGCCCAAGGTCGCGCACGACCTGGTTGAACCCCTCGAAGTTCACCGGCTTCACGACGTAGCTGTTCACGCCGAGCCGATAGCTCTCGATTATGTCGGCCTGCTCTTTCGACGACGTGAGCACGGCAATCGGAATCATTTTCGTGCGCGCATCGCCCCTGATCCTCTTCAGCACTTCGAGCCCGTCGATCTTCGGCAACTTCAGGTCGAGCACGATTACTTTGGGGCCGTCGATGATCTGGCGCGCGGCGTGCGGGCCTTCGCAGAAAATAAACTCCAGCGCCTCCGCGCCATCGCGAGCGACGTGAATGCGGCCCGAAAGATTGGCTTTGCGGAATGCGCGCAGCGCCATCTCCAAGTCCTGGGGATTGTCCTCGACGAGCAAAAGCTCGACGGTTTTGGATTCGTTCATGGTTTGATTCTCTTTTCCAGCGTGAAATAAAATGTCGCCTCACGATCGATGCCAGCGTCCGCCCTCATGCGGCCATCCGTTCAGGCCCGTGACGCCGACGATGATCGAAATGTCTCGCACGGCCCAGTAGAGCCCAAGCCTGCGCGCGGACTCGGCGAGCCGCTCGAAATTTATCGGCTTCACGATGTAGCCGCTCACGCCGAGCTGATGGCTCTTGACCGCGTCGGTCTGCGCTTTCGACGAGGTCAGCATGACAATCGGGATCGCTTTCGTGCGCGCGTCGCCCCTGACCCGCGTCAGCACTTCGAATCCGTCGATCTTCGGCAACTTCAGATCGAGCAGGATTACTTCAGGGCCGTCGGTGATCCGGCGTGCGGCGTGCGCGCCTTCGCAAAAAATAAACTCCAGCGCCTCGGCGCCATCGCGAGCGACGTGGATGCGGTCCGAAAGATTGGCTTTGCGGAATGCGCGCAGCGCCATCTCCAGGTCCTGGGGGTTGTCCTCGACGAGCAAAAGCTCGGCGGTTTTGGCTTCGATCATGGTATGGTTTCCTTTTCCAGCGTGAAATAAAACGTCGCTCCACGATCAACGACCGCGTCCGCCCACACGCGGCCGCCATGTCGGTTTACAATTCGCTGCACCATCGCGAGCCCGACGCCCGACCCCTCGTAGTCCTCCATGCGGTGCAATCGCTGGAAGACGCCGAAGAGTTTGCCGGCATAGCGCATGTCAAAACCGGTACCGTTGTCACGGACGAAGAAGGCCTCGGTGCCGTGGATCTTGATGCGGCCGATCTCGATTTCGGCTTTTTCCCGCTTGTTGGTGTATTTCAGCGCGTTCGAGAGAAGGTTCATCCATACTTGTTTCAGCAACACCGGATCGCCGGAACTCACGGGCAAATCTCCGACTCGAATCTCGACCTGTCGCTCCGGCCACGGGAAACCCAATTCGTCGAGCGCGCTGCGCACGAGCTGGCCAGTGTCGATTGTCCGCTTGTTCAACTCCTGACGATTGAACCGAGAAAACTCCAGCAACGCGTCAATCAACGCGCCCATCTGTTGCGCCGAATAACGGATTGTTTTCAAATAACGCTGGCATTCGTCGGGCAATTGCGGCCCGAAGTCATCCAGCACAGCCTGCGAAAATCCATCGAGGGCGCGCAACGGCGCGCGCAGATCATGCGACACCGAGTAGGAGAAGGCCTCCAATTCCTTGTTCGATTCCTGCAATTCAGCGGTGCGTTGGATCACGCGCCGTTCGAGTTCGGCATAGAGTTGTCGCACCGCTTCCTCGGCCTTCCTGCGCGCGGTGTTGTCGGTGCCGATCAGCAGATAGCCGATGATGGCGCTCTGCGCGTCGCGCAGCGCCGTGACGGACACCACCGCCGGAAACCGGCTGCCGTCCTTGCGGATATAGGTCAGTTCATAAATGTCCTCGATCCCGCGCGAGGCCTTGAACACCAGCGCCTCGAAGCCCGGCGTGATTGGGGTTCCGAGTTCGACGCTGAGCGTTTTGGCGCGCGCGATCACTTCCTGCGGATCGGAAATGTCGGCGGGCGTAATCTTGTTCATCACGTCGGCGGCCATGTAGCCCAGCATACGTTCGGCACCGACGTTGAAGATCTGGATGACGCCGTTCGCGTCAGTGGCGATGCTCGAAAAGTTGGCGCTGTTGAAAATCGCGCTCTGCAGCGCCCCCGCCTTGAGCAGCGCCTCTTCCGCCTGCTTGCGCTCACTGATTTCCTTCTGCAGTCGGGCGTTCGACGAGTCGGCAGCTTCGGTAAGTTCATGCTGGCGCATCGATCCGAGCATCAACGCCTCGTTGATCGCGAGCGTCTGCTCATGGAACTTCGTGGTCTCTGTTTTCATAGGTTCCTCCAACCTTTTTCTTGGCGGGTGCCGATATTTTAGAAAAACGTTCTTCCGAACGCGATGCATATCGTCTCAGGGAAGCATTGAACTCGTGCCGACCTCGTATATGCCGCAAGCGCAGGCCTGGCCTATGCTGGGCGCCAGGCAAATGGTTATGAGCCTAATCGGGGCGATGAGGCATTTCGATCCCGCGCCGGGATGAGCGATTCCCGGCTTTCGCCCGTAGAAGGATTCGCCAAGGCATTGGGTGGTCGATTGCCAAACGCCCTCAGCCAGTCCGAACCTGAAAGTGGAAAACTCATGCACAGTACGCGATCCAAGCCTATTGTCCGGGACTTCAAAGACAGCCTATTCGAAGTGGGCGCTCCATGGGGAAAAAGACGTGCACGAACCCCATTTCGCGCTCAAAAACGCGAAATTCCAGTGACGTGCCAGTGACGACATTTGTTGGTTTTCGCGGGTTTTCCTGGAATTGTCTGCAACACCCTGAGACAATTCTCAGAGGGAGATCCACTCCAAGCCCGGGATGCAAAACCACTCGTTTCTAACTTCGGATCAGAGGGTTGGGGGTTCGAGTCCCTCCGGGTGCGCCAAGCAAAATTCACCTCTGAAAACGTCTGCCTGCCGAATCCCAGACCACCAAGAATGGGCGATGGACGGGACCCAGCCGTCTCTGGCGCATCCTTTGCCCGATGGGCCGCGTCTTTCTGCGATAACCGGTCGCTTGCTTCACCCCGTCATTCCACCATGAAAACCCCCTGCCGAATCTCAGTCGCGTCGCTTTTCCTCGCCGTTTTTGCCACGTCTTCACTCTATGCAGCCGATGCTGCCGCCCTGTGGCGGAAAGACTGCGCCACCTGCCACGGCGCCGACGGCCGCGGCGCCACGAAGGAGGGGGGCAAACGCTATATCAGCGATCTCACCGATGCCGCCCTTCAGGCGAAGTTCACCGACGAGGAAGCCGCCAAGTCGATCAAGTCCGGCCTGAAAGACGCAAAAGGCAGAGTCATCATGAAGGCAATCCGCGGAGTCTCAGACGACGACGTCAAATCGCTCGTCGCCTACGTGCGCGCGCTCAAGAAGTAGCTCGGCGGTGGCACTTGCGGGTCGGTTCATATCGGGCTTGGGCGGACCATGGACATGGCCGCCGGACTTAGAAGGCATACCTACTCGACGTTAACCTGCTGATCGCACTGGCAGGGCCCAATCATGTGCAGCACCAAACAGCGCAAGCCTGGTTTGAACGTGAATCAAGGCTTGGATGGGCAACCTGCTCCCTGACGCAGGTCGCTTTTGTCCGCATCAGTTCGCACCTTGCCCGCCAGCGTGTGGATGTCCGCGCCCGGTCCGGGCAGGCTGGCTACGGCAAAGTGAAGGCCACATACACTCCACCGGTCGCTCCCCTAAACTGGCTGCCTCCTCCCTCTCCACCCGTCGCGATCAACACATACTGCTTTCCGCCCATCGAATAGGTGGCGGGGGTGGCGGTGCCAGGAAGAGGCAAGTCGCCCATCCAGAGAAGCCTGCCGGTTTGACTGTCGAAGGCGCGAATTTTGCAGTCAAAGGCAGTGGCCGCAATGAAGACAATGCCTCCTGCGGTCACCAACGGCCCACCGTAGTTCAAGGTCCCGGTGTTGGACAGGCCTTTCGCGGCCAACTCGGGATAATAGCCCAGGGGGATCTGCCACAGGTATTTTCCCGTGTTCATATCGATCGCGCTCAACGTGCCCCACGGTGGCACGATCGCCGGATAGCCGTCAGGATCGGCGAACCAGCCCTTGTTCGATTTATATTTTGATCCACCGGTCGGGTTGGGCTCGGCGTCCCCGGATTCAGCGGACGAAGCCGCCATGCGTGCGCCGGGGGCCGCAGTGTCTTGCACCTGCAAGACCCTTAAATATCGGAGGAGGATCCTTAGCTGGGCCTCGCTGATGTCGTTGAACGGAGGCATCCGACCCTTCCCCTGATGGACAATGGCTTCGATCTGCGTGTCGGTCATCGGATGATTGCCTCTGCTCAGGCCGGGAATCTCCGGCGGCGCGCCCGCCCCAGTCAGACCGTGACAGGCGCTGCACCGTTGCTGATAAATCCGCTCCCCGGCGCTTGCCGGCCGCCGCGGAAGCATAAGGCCATAGATCCGCGGCGTCTCGTTGGCGTTGACGTACAATATCCCGGTTGTGGGGTCGACTGCAGGGCCACCCCATTCTCCCCCGCCATTGGCGCCCGGGAGAGCGGCCGTCACTTTGTCCAGGCGCGGCGGGGCGAATTGTCCCCCATCTCCGCCAGCGAAGGTCCTGAACTGCTTCATCGCCCACGCGTGGGCCTCCGGGGTCCGGGTGGTGAGCATATCCTCCGTCACGCCCTGGCGCGTGAAGGGCAACGGGATCGTCGGCAGCGGTTGAGTGGGAGAGGTTACCTCTCCCGGCACCGTGCTTGCCGGGTAGCTCAATTCCCTAATCGGAAAGAGCGGCTCACCCGTCGTTCGGTCGAAAAGGAACACATAGCCCGACTTGGTGGTCTGGGCAACGGCATCGACGCGCCGGCCTCGGCTGGTGACTGTAAGCAGCGCCGGCGGCGCGGGAAAATCACGGTCCCAGATGTCATGATGCACACCCTGAAAGTGCCAGATCCGCTTTCCGGTCCCTGCATCGAGGGCCAGCAGCGTGTTGGCGAAGAGATCGTCTCCGACGCGGTCGGCCCCATACCAGTCGGTTGCCGCCGATCCGGTCGGCGCATATAAAATCCCTCGCACGGGATCTACGACCATGCCGGCCCATGGATTGGCGGCGCCCGCCGTGGCCCAGGCGTCCTTTGGCCAGGTGTCATAACCGAATTCGCCCGGATGAGGGATCGTATGGAAGGTCCAGCGCAGCGCTCCGGTTCGCACATCGTAGGCCCGGATATCTCCCGGAGGGGCGGGATGGTCCTCCGGTTCCATGGCTCCGACAATGATCAGATCCCGATAGATGACCCCCGGGCTCGTCATCGTGATGGATTGCCCCCGGTAGTCGCGGCCCAGGTCCTTGCGCAAATCGATCCGACCTCCTTCACCAAACCCCGCGATGGGTTTCCCGTCGCGGGCGTCGAGCGCGTAGACGAAATTGCCGACCCCCGAAAAAATCCGGCGCTGGACGCCGTCCGTCCAGCAAGCGGCACCCCGCACGGGTCCCACCCCGGGAACACCGGAATCGAATTTCCAGAGGAGCTTGCCCGACACCGCGTCGAGCGCAACCACCCTGCGGCTCGGCGTGCTGGCATAGACCACCCCTCCTATGACGAGCGGATTGGTCTCCAGGCCGCCCTCCTCGCCGGTGTCAAATTTCCAGGCGACTTGCAGTCCGCCCACATTCTGGCGATTGATCTGGGCTAGAGGAGAATAGTGATCGCCGTTCGCATCTCCGTTGAAGACCGGCCAATCGCGGGATTCCTGAGTCTCCGTCCGGGGCGGGACCATCCAGGCGGCCAGCCGCTGGTACTCGAGATTGAGCTCTGCGCGCAGATCGTCGCATTTGCCCTGGTCGAACGCGGTCCGAAGGGCATCCCTTCGCTTCTTGAGGCCATCCTGCACGAGGCGCGCGGCCGCTTGGTGGGTGCGGTCGTCGTCCCGAGCCAGCAGCGCATCAAACCGGGCGAGTCCGCGGTCGATAGCGTCCAGCGGCGCCGCCGCAGGCGCCGGGGCGGCGGCGGCCGGGGCCGCCTCGGCTCCGCGCGCCATGGCCGGGATGGCCGCGGGAAGAAAGCACGAAATTGCGGCGACCCGGAGAGCGGACAATTGCATCTTTAGGGCCGCTCAGGCCATCTCCAGGCCCTGCATCGAGCCGGTCGAGGAGGCAAAACGGCTCTCCTCGATGCCCAGCCGCTGCAGCATCGAAATGAACAGATTGGGCAGGGGATAGTTGCGCACCCGGTCGAAGGCCAGATGCTGGCCGTGGCGGAATCCGCCCCCGGCGAACAGGATCGGCATGTTCGTGCACACATGGGCGTTCGCGTCGCCCAGATTGGAGCCATAGAGCACCATCGTGCGGTCGAGCAGCGTGTCCCCGCCTTCGTGCGCGCCCTTCAAATCGGAGAAGAGATGGGAGAGCAGGCGCATGTGGGCGTGGTCCAGCGCGCGCAGTTGGGCGAGTTTTTCCGGCGACTTTCCGTGGTGGGAAAGGTTGTGGTAGCCCTCGGTGATCGCGACCTCGGTGATGCCGTCTACCGCGGGCGTGGAGGCGCTGTCGAGCATCAGGGTGATCGAGCGGGTCGAGTCAGTCTGAAACGCCAGCCGGGCGAGGTCGTACATCAGCTTGACCTTGTCCATGTAGGCCGATGGGTTCGCCGGGTCGATCGGCACCGGAACGTGCACCACGGGCCTGGGTTTGTACTCCCATCCCTTCGAGACCTGAAGGCGGTGTTCCAGGTCGCGCACGCTGGTGAAGTACTGGTCCAGGCGCTCGCGGTCGTTCGGCCCGAGGGTCCGCTCAAGGCTCCGGGCCTGTTCAGCCACGGTGTCCAGAATGCTGCGCCCGGTATCCAGCTTGCGCACCTGCGCCGTCACCTCGGCCTGCGTGCCCTGCATAAAGAGCTGCTTGAACACCTCGGCCGCCTTGTCCTCGGGCGGAATCGCAACGCCGGTGCCCGTGCAGGAGAGACTGCGGCTGCGGGTATTCACCGCGAGCGTGAGCGAGGGGAAGCGCGTCTGGATCCCGATGCGCTCGGCGATGACCTGGTCGAGGGAGATCGTGTTGTGGAACGAGCCGCTGCCGGGGTGCGGGGCGGCGGTGAGGAAGCAGACATCCGCCGGATGGCCGCTGTCCACCGACGGGTGCGACACCCCGCTGAAGACCGTGAAGTCGTTGCGAAACTCGCCCAGGTGCTGCAGGTAGTCCGAGGGCGCATAATCGCGGCCGGCGCCGGTCGGGAAGAACTGCTGGGAGAGCAGGCCGAGGTTGTTGCAGATGGCGAACATGCGGCGCGGGACCGCGCCTGGCTCCGGCGGCTCGGAGTTCGAAGCCGCCCGGGCGAAGCTCGGCACCATGGAATCGAGAAATGGCAGGGCGAGAGCAATGCCGGCGCCCTGGAGGAAGCGGCGGCGGGAGATCGGCTGGGCGGTCGCCACGAACGGTCCGCCAGCCAGGGGAGAGGGGGTGTGCGATTTCATCTCATTTGGTTTGGAAGAGTTCGCTCTGGACAATCAGGCGCACAAGGCTGCGCACCCCGTACTGCCGGGGGCGGGCGTCCTCGAGGATCCGCTCAATGGCAGTCCGGTCGGCGAAGCGGATCGGAGCGCCGGTCGCATAGACAGTCAACTGCCGGGCGAGGTTGCGCGCGATCTGGGGTTCGTCCGCCAGGAGCAGGCGCTTGAATTCCCGGATATCCTTGAAGGTCCGGCCGTCAGGGAGCTGCCCGCTGGCGTCGACGGGCAAAGCGTAGCGAAACGCCAGCGGCCAGCCGTTCTTGCCGAAACCGGTCTCCACATCGGCGTCCTCGGCCGAAGCCCGGTACCGGTCCCGCCAGCCGCCCATCACGTCAAAATTTTCGAGGGCGAAGCCAGGCGGGTCGATCTTGCTGTGGCAGGCCGCGCAGGTCTTGTCCGCCCGGTGCCTGTCGAGCTGCTGGCGGATGGTCACCGCGCCCCGGATATCCACCTCGACCGCGGGTACGCTCGGCGGAGGCGGGGGCACGTCGAGGCCCATGATCCGCTCGCGAACCCATTTGCCGCGCAGGACGGGCGAGGTGGTGGTGCCGTTGGCCGTGATCTTGAGGACGCTCGACTGGGTCATGATGCCCCCGCGCGGGCTGTCCGGCGGCAGGGTCACCCGGCGCATGGCCACTCCGGTCACGCCCGCGATTCCGTAGTGCGCCGCAAGCCTGTCGTTGAGAAAGGTGTAGTCCGAGTCCACTATGTTGCGCGCCGGCCGGTCGTTGGCCAGGAGGTCGGCAAAGTAGAGCCGCGTTTCAGCCAGCGCCGATTCCACCAGGTTGTCGTCCACGGCATAGTCGCTATAGAGGGTGGTTGACGGCGAGGTCTCATCCGAGCGCCGGAGGTCGAGCCAGTAATCCAGGAACGCCTCGACGAATCGAGCCGCCTTCGGGTCGTCGAGCATCCGGTCGGTTTCCGCGCTCAGGACATCGGGCAGGTGCAGATCGCCCCGGGATGCCATTTCCCGCAGCTCCGCGTCCGGGGGCGAATTCCAAAGGAAAAGGGAAAGCCGGGTCGCAAGGGCCCAGTCGTCGAGCCGGCCGGGGGACTCCTCGATTCGGACGAACTTCGGCGAGGAGAGGACGGCTGTGTACCCGGCGAGCATCGCCGGGGCAAACCCGAGCCCGGAATCGAGCTGGCGTTGGACCAGTCCGAGGAATAGGCGCAGGTCCTCCTCCGATGCCGGATGCCGGTATGCCTGGGCGATGAAATTGCGGAGCAGCCGCGCCGCGTCCTTTGCCGGGGCGGCCGAAACGACCTCGACCGCGACCGGGACGGTCGGAGGCACCCGGGCGAAGCCGCCCCCGGGCCGCCCCAGGCGGCGCTCGCCCGACGGCGGCTGGTCGGACACTCTGTCTACCGAGATTCCGGGGTCTCCAGGAGGCGCTTTTGTCAGGGGAAGGTCGCCGAAGAGGAGCTGGTTGCCGTCCGCCGCCGGCCCATCGTAGATCGGACCATCCACCTCCATCCACTGGAAGGCGACCGCCGGGATGCCGTCGCGCTGCGCCAAGGGATTTGTGTAACCGTCGGGAATGCCCGTCGGCCTGGAGCGGAAAAAGCGGGCCGCATCCGTGGCGATCACTTCGTTGGCCGCCAGCCAGACTTCGCCGATCGGGTGGATCGCCGGCGAGGGGGTGAGATCGAAGTCGCCGATCCGGCGGTTGCGGCTCGCGCCCTCGGCGTAGACCGCTATCGGCTCGTAACGGCGCCCGGGCAAAATGTCCCGGAAATTCGGGCGATACCATTCGGGCGCCAGGACGGCGATCTGGCTGGGGTCGCCGCCGGGCGGCGTCTTGCCGATAAAGGACAGCGTCGGCCTGCGGGTTCCGCCGGGGCCGGCCCACACCGTGTAGCCGCAGAAACGCAGCCGATACCGGCCGGCGACCGGGGCGCGGAAGATTCCCCAAGTCGAGCCAAAGCCCGTCGAATAATTGCTTTGCACCCAGCCCATGGCCTCCCGTTCCCGCGTCGCGGGATCGGCGGCACCCACGGTCATGGGGGCTTTGCCGGCGAGGATGGCAGGCTCGGCGTGGGCGTCCAGGACCGGAAACTTCTGCCGGTCTGGGTTTCCGTCGTCGCCGGGATTGCGGATGCTGAAGCAGTCGCGCGCGTGGTACCGGGTGGTCGCCGTCGCCGGGCGTATGAATTCGGCGGCGACAACCTGGCGAAGGGCGTAGTCGGCCGCGCTCAGGTACCGCTCCAGATGGACGTACGAGACGTCGAGCGCACTGCTCACCTTGTTGAAATGATAGGCGTCGCCGTCCTCGGGCAGCTGGTCCTTGATTTGCAGCCAAGGCGCGTGCAATAGATCGCGGAGCGCATTCTCGTATTCGTTGCGGTTGAGGCGGCGCTGCGTCGAGCGCCCCTCGCGCGCGGCCACCGCATTCTCGTAACCGGTCAGGCCCGAGGCGAGCTGGGCGACAAAGGCATTCAGGGCGGATGCCGGCGGGCGCGGCTTGCCCTTGGGCGGCATTTCGCCGCCGGCCAGCCGGTCGTGCATTTTCACCCACGTTTCGAAGTTGGCCGGGTCGTCCGGCCGGTAGTCCAGGCTCGTCAGATCAAGGCCGCCCTTCCGCTCCACATCGTCGTGGCACCTGACGCAGTAGTCATCGACCAGCGCGTCGGCCGAGGCCTGGAGGGCCGCAGGCGAAGGCGTGGCGGCGTGCGCTGCCAGCGCAAGCGGCAGCAGGAGAAGAGGGGTGCGGGTCATGGCTTCGGCCCGCCCGGCAGGATGCGAGGGCGGCAGTGGAGCACAAGCCCTCTTTTGCCTCAACTTGCCTCTAACCGCTTATGCAACCGAGTCGCGGCCGCCGTATAATGAAGCCACTGCAAATTGGACAGTCGGGGCGAGCCGGCTGGGATGCGCAAAGGCAGCGCCTCCGTCCTTGTCTTTTGGTCCGGCGCGGCGAACTTAGGAGCCCTACGGCCGTGCCTCCGCCTTCCCGAGAATTCGAACTGGTGCAGCTTCGCGAATTGGCCGCGCGGTTTCCCAACGTCGACGCCGCAATGGCGGAGATCGCACGGCTGGGCGCCATCCTCACCCTTCCCAAGGGAACGGTCCACGTGATCAGCGACATCCACGGCGAGGACCAGAAGCTCCGCCACGTGATCAACAACAGCTCCGGCACGCTTCGCCCGCTCGTCGAGCGGCTCTTCGCCAATCGGATGGATGCAGCCCAGCTGCGGGAGTTTCTGACCTTGATCTTCTACCCCAATGAGGTCGTCCAGCTCCTGGAGCGGGAGAGCCGCTCGCCGGAGGCCCTTCGGGACTTCGGCGTCCTCACGCTGCGCAACCTGTTCGAAATCGTCCGCAGCCTTGCCGCCCGCTACAGCCTGAGGCGGGCGATGGAGGTCTTTCCCCAGGAGTACCGGGAGCTTCTTGCGGAAATGCTGCACGAACCGACGACCGAGCGGGGTCCCGAGTTCGTGGCGGCGATCGTGGACGAACTCGCCTGCCGCGGCCGCCTCTGGCACGTCATCTACGTCACAGTTAGGCTCGTTCGCAACCTGGCTGTCTACGAACTCATCATCGGAGGGGACTGCTGGGACCGCGGGCCCCGGGGCGACCGGGTGGTGGATTATCTGCGCCAGCAGCCCAATGTGTCGTTCATCTGGGGAAACCATGACGCCGCGTGGCTCGGGGCCTCCCTCGGCCATCCCGCGCTCATCTGTCATGTCCTGCGCATGTCGCTCCGCTACCGGAGAATGAGCCAGGTGGACGAGGGCTACAGCATCCCCTGGACACCGCTCGAGCACCTGGTGGAGGCGGCCTACGGCGGGGATCCGGCGGGTGGTTTCCTTCCCAAGACGACCGGCATGCGGCCGGATCTGCTGGTCGCCCGAATGCAGAAGGCTGCGGCGATCATGCAATTCAAGCTCGAGGGTTCTCTGATCGACCGCCATCCCGAGTGGGAGCTTTCCCACCGCAGGTTTCTCCACCGGATTGATCGCGCCCGCGGCACGGTCGAGGTCGACGGCGTCCGCCATCCCCTCCGGGACGCCCGCTTCCCGACGGTGTCGCCGGAAAATCCCTACGCCCTCACGCCCGAGGAGGAGGCGTGCCTCGAGCGGTTTCGCCACTCCTTCCTCCACAGTCAGAAATTGGGCGAGCACATGCGCTGGCTCGTCCGGCAGGGGTCGATGTACCTGCGGCGAGAGGACCACCTGATATTTCACGGCTGCGTCCCTGTGGACGAGCGCGGGGACTTCCTTTCGATGCCAATCGGCGGGGAGCCGCGGAGGGGGCGCGCGCTCTTCGACGCGATCCAGCGGCTCCTGGTCCGGGTGATCGACCGGCCCGAGGAGCCGGACCTTGACACTCTCTGGTACCTGTGGGGCGGGCCCCGCTCTCCCCTCTTCGGCAAGGACCGGATCACTACCTTCGAGCGCGATTTCATCGCCGACCCGAAGGCCCACGAGGAGACCAAGAATCCGTATTTTTCCCTGATCCACGAACCGTGGTTCTGCGAGCGCGTCCTCGCCGAATTTGGGGTCGATCCTGGCCGGGGCCTGATCGTCAACGGCCATGTGCCCGTCAAGATTGAGAAGGGCGAGTCGCCGATGAAACGCAGCGGCAAGGCGATAACGATCGACGGCGCCTTTTCGGAGGCCTACGGCGACCACGGCTACACGCTGGTCCTCGAGTCAAATCGGACCTACATTGCCTGCCACCACCACTTCGAATCGGTCGAGGCCGCGGTCCGCGAGGGGGTGGACATCATCCCGAGCATCACGGTCGTCCGGACCTGGGACCGGCCGAGGCGGATGGCCGACACCGAAAAGGGCGTCGAATTCCGCTGCGAGATCGAGATGCTGGAGCGGCTGATCGAGGCCTACCGGGACAACGAGATCAGGCCCAAGCCGGCCCGCTGAGATGGCCAAGCCCGCCAAGGAGTCCCCTCGCCCAGCCGGTTTGCGGCCGGAACCGCGGTCATTGGACCGGAATTCGGCATGGGCGGGCGTTTTGCTTGTCCTCATCACCCTGATCGCCTACCTGCCCGCTCTGCGGGCCGGATTTGTCTGGGATGACGACACCTTTCTGACCCAGAACCCGCTGATCAAGGCCGCCGACGGCCTGCGCCGATTCTGGCTCACTACGGAGGCCACCGACTACTGGCCGGTGACATCGACGACCCTTTGGGTTGAGTGGCGGCTGTGGGGGATGCAGGCGGCCGGGTACCACCTGACGAACCTTTTCCTTCACATCGCGGAATGTCTGCTGCTTTGGCGCACATTGGCGCTTTTGCGCGTCCCCGGCGCCTTTCTGGCGGCCCTGATCTTCGCCGTGGAAGCCGGGAATGTTGTATGGGGGGGGGGGGGGGGGGGGGGGGGGGGGGGGGGGGGGGGGGGGGGGGGGG
>CAZSEH010000023.1:36633-42253 GCA_964605835.1 uncultured Opitutaceae bacterium | reverse complement strand
CCCGGGGGTTTCTGCGAAACGCCGGCGCGTTTCGCAGATTCCTAGTTCCGCGAATTTGAAGCGACCGCAGCCGTCGCCGGCCCGCAGCACGAATCGTCGGCAACCGCGCCGTTTCCAAACTGATTCGACACCTGGGTCAGCTTCCCTTTCGCGAACACCATGTCGAGGAGCTTCTCGCTGCGCATCAGGCGGCCGTACTCATCCTTCAATTGGCCGATGATCTTCCGCGTCTTCGTGTCTATCACATCCCCGGATGAAACATAGGCCACCCTTCCATCCACGCTGGGTGTGATCCAATACGCGCCCCCCGTGGTCTTGATGCTGGCGATTTCCTTCGCCGGCACCTGGGTGTTGTCGAAAACGTGGATGACGTTGTTCAGGCCGTCGTCGAGCCACACTTCCTTTTCATTGTTGATCAGCGCAATCCCGTGGCTCGGGCAGCCGTGCGGGATCCTCGGGCGCGGCTTCACGTTCCAGTTCGCGGGCCAGCCGAATCCCTGCACCTCGACCTTTTGGACGATCTCGCCCGTCTTCACGTCGGCGACCACGTATCCGAGCAGATTGTTGAGGTTAGTATAGATCAGGGATGAGTCGTGATTGACCACAAAGACGCGGACATTGTCCTGGAAGGCGATCGTCTTCAAAAGCGTGTGCGTCGTCGTATCGGCTATCCCCATGACCTTTCCGTTGGGTGCCATGAATGCCAGCTTGCCATCCGCACTTAGATTGAGGTTGTGCGCGCCGGGGCTCTTGGGCGACACGACCTTGGTGATCAGGTCGCCTGTCTTCGGGTTCACAACGTACCAGAAGTCCTTGAGGTCCGATCCGACATACATGAACGATCCGTCGGGCGACACTTGCGGGCGCTCGCAGCAGGTGCCGTCATAGGCGTTCTCCCAAGCCTTCTTCTCGGTGGTCAGATCCCAGGCTGCGAGCCGGCCGCGGGTCGCCACATAGATCATCTGCGTCACCGGACTGGCCGTCACCCCGGCCACCTGCTCGGGGTATGAGCTCGCCGGAATATCCCAGGTCGGGATCCGCTTGACGAAACTGTAATTGTTGGAGGCGTCGAGCACCACGATTCCATTGCCGTTCTGGTCCCAGGATCCCTCCAGGGTGCCGGGGAGCGTCACGTAGATGAGCTCCTTTTCAGCCGGAGGCCTCAGGCCGCCATTGCTCTTGCGGTTGGCCGGGACTGTAATCTGCGCCTGCATGAGAGCCGGCAGCAGACTGAAACCGCAGGCAAGAACTAGCGTTGGGTATCGGAGCGCCCTGATCGCGAACATAGTTGGTTTCCTTCCATTCATTGGGTTTTTCGAAAGCATGCGCGTCTGGGGTCCCCTGAAAGCAGCCCGGGGCAAATGCGCACCCGGACCCTATGTCCGACCGGCGCAAAACTCAAATTGCCAACGCCTATATTCCGGCCCGGAAGGGCGCAAACCCGCGAAGGGTTTGGCATTCCAAACACAACCATGTCGGAGTCGGAACGTCTGGCCGTTGTCCGTCCCACCCCAATGACGATTTGTCCCCGTTTCTGCCGCCCAATGCGTTCTATTCTTGTCGCCTGCTCGGCAATCTGGCTGCTGGCCGCTCCCTGCGCGCTTTGGTCCCAGCCGCCCCCCGATCCCAACTCCCAGGCAGCCCGCACCCCCGGCGCAGGGCGCCGCGGCGCTCCCGCCTCGCCCTTCTCCTCGACCGAGCAGGCTGCGGCCAACCGCGCGAAGCTCGCCGCCGACCTCGCCGTTTCGCCGGCGCCGAAGCCGGCCGTCCTTCCGCCAATGCCTCCCGGGCCATTCCTGGAGACGTGGGCCTCAGTCCGCGCCAATTACAGGGCTCCGGAGTGGTTTGTGGACTCGAAATTCGGACTTTGCATGCATTGGGGTCTCTTCTCCGTGCCGGCGCGGCAGAGCGAGTGGTACGTGCGCTACATGTACGGGGGCAACCCCGGGATCATGCGCGATCACATCGCGAAATGGGGCCCGCTGGAGCAATTCGGCTACAAGGACTTCATTCCCCTTTTCACCGCCGAAAAGTGGGACCCAGCCGCATGGGCCGTCCTTTTCAGGCAGTCGGGCGCCCGGTTCTTTTCGCCCACCGGCGAGCATCACGACGGATTCTCCCTGTGGGACAGCGCGTACAATAGGTTCAACTCGGTCAATTTTGGGCCCCACCGCGACATTCTTGGGGAGATTTCCGCCGCCGTTCGCAAGGAGGGGCTGAAATTCGGCGTGAACAACCACAGCTTCGAGCATTTCGACTTCATTCGAGCCGTAGCCAGGAGCGACCAGGACGATCCCAGCTGGCGGGACTTCTACCATGTCTACAACCGAAGCGCCGCGGACCGGCAGGCCTTCGATGATCTCTGGGTCGTCAAGAACATGGAATTGATCGACAAATATCAGCCCGACCTCCTCTGGTTTGACAACGGCGTCAACGCGCGCGAATGGGACGCGATCAAGCTCAGGGTTGCCGCTTACTATTACAACCGGGCGCTGGCATGGGGCAAGGCGGTGTCGCTGAGCACCAAAGGCCTGGGTGCACGCGCGGCCTACCTGTCCGGAACCATCAAGGACTACGAGCGCCAGGGCCGGATCCTGCCGCGCGAGATCAAGACCTACGCCTGGGAGGTGGACGACCCCATCGGCAGCAAGTTTGGTTATGTGACGGGAATCGTGTACAAGTCTGCCGCCCTTCTCATCCGCCGGATCGTCGACACGACAAGCATGAACGGCGTCTACATGCTGAACCTTTCGCCGCTGCCGGATGGCACAATCCCGGCTGGGCAGCAGGACCGCCTGCTCGAAATCGGCAAATGGCTCGCCGTGAACGGCGAGGCTGTCTACGGGACCCGCGCATGGACCCGTTACGGAGAGGGGCCCTATTACAGCGCCCCGCCCGACAATCCCCGAGGCAATGACGACCCCCCGGCCGAAGCCTATTCCGGCCGCGAGATCCGCTTCACCACCAAGCCGGGGATCCTGTATGCGCTGATAACGGACTGGCCGGGGGAGACCGCCGTGATTTCGTCCCTTGCCACCGGGTCAACGGACCTGCCGGAGGGAAAGATCGACAGGGTCGAGCTGCTCGGCCACGCCGGAACCCTTGAATTCACCCAGGATTCCGGGGGGCTCAAGGTGAGGATGCCGCAGGTTCGGCCGTGCGACTACGTCTATGCCCTGAAGATCACCGGCCTCAGGATCCGGCAGACGCAGGTCGACTATTCGGCTTCCGAGGTAACCGCGTCCAGCCGCGCGCCGGCTTCCGCCGGCGCGACAGAACTGCTTTCGCAATAGCCTTCGTTCCGGAGCCGACTGCCGCCTGCCAAGAACGATGGCGGACTGTTTTCGTTGCCAACTGCGGATCGGTGGCTAAGCAGGCTAGGGAGTCTCGATGCGCTTGAAACCCGCTGCCTTTGTCCTCTTCGTCATGGGATTCGGAACCGCCATGGGCCGCGTCCTTGGCGCTCAAGCCGCCGATTCCTCGGCCGAACTGGCGCAACTTCAGGCGGCGGCCGAGTCGGGGTCCGTCGACAGCCAGCTCGCGCTCGCATTGGCTTACGATGAGGGCAAACTTACGAAGCGCGACGCCGCAGCTGCAGCGCAGTGGTATCAAAGGGCGGCAGATCATGGAAACGGGATGGCCGAACTGCAGCTCGGCATGTTTGCGGAAATCGGCGATGGTTTGCCGCAGGACTATCAAGTGGCCCGGACCCACTACCGGAAGGCCATCGCCTTGGGAGCAGCGGCTGCGAGATTGAAACTGGGAGTACTGAACTTGGAGGGCTGGGGAGGCCCACGCGACCCCGCCACGGCCGTTGCACTGATAACGCAGGCTGCCGAGGCCGGAGACCATTCGGCGCAAAAGGTCCTGTCCGACATGTATTGCGCGGGACTCGGCGTGAAAGCGGATCTCCACAAAGCGCTCTTTTGGGAGGAAGAGGCGGCGAAGGTCGACGATCCGGATGCCGAAACCAGGATTGGGAAGATTCTCTCTCGCCTTCACGCAGAAGACGCCCGAATTGCCCGGGAATGGTACCAGTTATCGGCGGAGGAGGATTACACCCGCGGGATGCTGTCGATGGCTTCGACTTTTCTTCGGCCCGGCGCCTCGCCCGATCAGGTCGAGCTGGGCCGAAAGTGGTTGGAGCTGGCTGCCGAGGACAACGACGGCATCGCCGAGTTTTATCTGGCGGGCCTGAACCTGACAAACCCGACCTACTCCGCCGAGCCCGGCGCCGAAGCCCGGGCCCGCTCCCTGCTGGAGCGATCATTCAAGACCGGACAATTCCTGGCTGGCGAGGCCCTGGAGCTCGCATCGTCAGGCCGCACGCTGACCGAAGCCTGGAAATACGTTCTATTCGTCCCGATGGAGGAGCGCTATGTCCAGCGCTTCGCGGGTTTGCGGGCTGAGGCCGGGCAGAATCCGTTGGCGACCCACCCGCCCTATCCAATCAAGATGGTCAAACCGGTTTATCCCATGGCGTTCCGGTTGACGCGGACGGAGGGAGACGTCGTGGTTGATTTCGTCGTGGATACCACCGGTCGCGTGCGAAATGCCCGCGCCGTCCGCTCGACCCACCCCGGGTTCTCCCAGTCGGCGGTCCTTGCGGTGGGCACTTGGCGGTTCCTGCCGGCGAACAGGAATGGGCGCATCGTCAATACGCACATGCAGGTACCGGTCTATTTTCGGATGACGCAGGTCGAAGAGTTCAACGGTGGAAGAAAATAGGAACCGACCGGCCCCGCCCTGGCCGAGGTCTGTAACGTCCCGTGACGGCGAGTGAAGCCGCCATGCTTTCACACGAAGCCCGGCATTCTTCCTACTCTTTTATGACGACGAGCTCGGACGCCCAGGACTCGAGATTGAGCGGAAGGGTCGTCTTGCCCGTTGCAAAGGCGGCGCCGTCCACGGCTGCGATCTTCCCGGAATGAGCGTCCCAGTTCTGCGCCTGGGTGGCGGTTCCGGCCGTGGCCACGGTCGCGTTGACGCTGACCGCCTTGTCTCCCTCGTTGAAGAAGAAGTAGACCTCGCCGTCCTTCAGCCGGCGATGATTGTACTTCAATCCCGGGACAGTCTGGTCGATCGCGACGTCGGGCTCCGGAAGCGCCGCCAGCACCTTGTCCGTGACTTCACTTGCCGGTTCCATCACGGCCCATCCGAGATCCCCGGCCGGGGCGGCAGTGAGGAAGTTCTTGTCCATGACAAGCCGCGGCGCGCCGCCGACAAAGATGACCTTTCCACCGGCGCTCGCGAATGCCTGCAGGCGGTCGAGCGCCGCCTGGGAAATCGCAACCGCAGGAGGAATGACGATCGCCCGGTAGCCCTGGCCGCTCAGGTTGACGAGTTCACCGCCCTTAAGCTTGAGCGATGTCGAGAGCGCGTATTCGTCCACGAAGTCGAGGTCGCGCTGGTGCTCGAGCAGGGAGTGGACGATGGCCAGGAAGCTCTTGTTGATTCCGTTGTCCCCGAACCAGAAGCTCGATGAGGGGATATAGACTCCAATCTGCGCAGCCGGCCTGCCCTGCTGGAGAACGTAGGTCGCGCGGTTGGTGTACGCAGCCACCTCGGGAAACTTCGGATCGTTGATGTAACGATAGCCGGCGGGAGCGACCCCGCGCGC
>CAZSEH010000023.1:0-36533 GCA_964605835.1 uncultured Opitutaceae bacterium | reverse complement strand
AATCTGGTGATTGAGGATCCAGCCCACCTCCTCCAGGTTTGGCGTCGGGTAAGGACGGCCCATGGCCGCGAATGACTCGCTCATGGCCTGCGGGTGGCCGTTCAGGTGTGTGGACGAAGAGGCCAGCTTCGGAAAATCGGCGACGACGTCGTGCCAGACCTGATGCCAGATGACGTCGATTCCAGGGACCTGGAGATCGCGCATGCACTTGAAGAAATCGCCGTTGGCGATGGCGAGCTGCGGCAGGATCTCCTCGTGCTCGATGTGCGTCTGATTCTCGAGATTGTTGGCGGCGCACCACTTGGCTCCCGCGGAGAAGAAATTCTGGCCGAAAAGGTCGGACCATACGTCGCAATAGTCCGCATAGGCGCGATGGGCCGCGTCCAGGCTGAGGGCAGGGGCGGGAGGCCCGCCCCTGCGGCCGCCCCGGGCGATCTGGATCGCGGCGATCGCCGGCATGTAGGGTCGGATATCGTAACCCTTCCTCGCCTGAAACTCCGCGGGGAAATTGGGCGTCCATGGGTTGAACCCGTAGGCGGCCTCGTCGCCGCGAAAGCCGAGGACGGTCTTGCCGAATTCATCGCCGACAGCCTGCTTGTAGGCCTCATAGGTCCAGTTGATGAAAAGCTGTCCCGACTCGGGATTCAGGTAGTCCATCAGGGAGTGTTCGCCGTCCTTTGCCCCGGTCTTGTTGTTGGCCGACCTCGTCACGCCCGAGCGAAACACCCAGTGCGGCAGCGCGACGGCCCAATGTCCCGTCGCCGGGGCGGTCCAGCTGACCTGGCCCGACTTGGCCTCGATCCCCTCGGTGGCGCCGGTATCGAGATTGACGGCCACGGCGCAGATTGCCTTCTCGTCAAGCGCGCGGGAAAAGGTCTGTCCGGGTCCGACCTGCACCTGCTCGGTCGTGCCAAGGGCTTTCATGTCCAGATCGGGACGCTCCACGGTGAACTTTCCCCCGGCAAAGCCGGACGGATAGCCGCCGTCGTCGTCGAACCAGAGGTGCATGTCGCGCTTCTTCGCCTCTTCGACGCCGATTTTTACGTTCTCGAAGAAGGCGGGGGACAGGTAGGGCGCCTGCGGGTTTCGGCCCGGCTCGACAAACGCGGCATGAAGATTCATCGCCCGGATGCGGTCGAGGTCGCGGGCCAGAACTTCCCGGGAGAGGATGCCATTCCAGCCCCAGGCTACCTGGGAACTGTTGGCGGAAGGCGGCGTCGGGAAATCAGGGACCAGCTCCGCGACCGTGGGATCGCTAAGCTTTTGCCAGGGGCGGTCCTGCGCCGCGAGGCCGGCCGCGAACAGGAATGGCAGGAGGATTCCAGCCGGGAGACGGATTGTTCTTGGGTTCATGGGGTAACCGCCGCTGGACGGATCAAGGGAGCACAAGGTTGTTCGATTTGGCGAAAAAAACTTCGCGGGCTCGCCTCACGATTCGATTGATACCATGCCCGGACCCCGATGCAATAGGGGATGATCACTGACACCGGCCCTGCGCCGGCGTTCGCCGGGCGATCGCGCCTGGGTCCGGCGGCACCCCTGTTATTGCTGCTGTTCCTCGGCAGCGGATGCGCCGCGCTGATCTACGAAATCGTATGGTTTCAAATGCTGGAATTTGTGATCGGCTCGACTGCGGTTTCGCTCGCCGTCATCCTCGGCACCTTCATGGGCGGCATGTGCCTGGGAAGCCTTGCCCTGCCTCGGCTGGTGTCCCCGCGCCGGCATCCGCTGCGCGTTTGCGCCCTGTTGGAGCTGGGGATCGGGGTCCTTGGCGTCGCCGTCGTGGCCGGAATGCCGCATGTCGTCCGCCTCCTTGGCGGCGTGACCGGGCACGGCCCCCAGGGCATCCTCGTGCGCGGCGCGATCTGCGCCCTTTGTCTGCTGCCTCCGACGGTGCTGATGGGTGCAACGCTGCCGGCCGTCTCCCGCTGGCTTGAGACGACGCCCCAGGGCATCTCATGGCTGGGGTTCCTTTATGGCGGCAACACCGTCGGAGCCGTGGTCGGCTGCCTTTTGGCGGGGTTTTATCTGCTGCGCGTGCACGACATGCCGGCGGCGACCTGGGCGGCGGCGGCGATCAACCTGGCCGCCGCCCTGCTCGGCTTTGGCCTCGCCGCATGGGCGCCTTCCGGCGGCGGAGGCCGGGAGGCGGCTGAGGCGCCCGCCGGGCCCGCGCCGCGCGCAAAGGCGGTGCATTTTGCGATCGCCCTTTCCGGGATGAGCGCACTCGGCGCGGAGGTCGTGTGGACGCGCCTGCTGGCGCTGACCCTGGGACCGACTGTCTACACCTTTTCGATCATCCTGGCCGTGTTTCTCCTTGGGCTCGGCATCGGCGGGAGCATCGGTGGATTGGCGGCCCGGAGCTCCGCGCGCCCGCGGGCGCTTCTCGGGGGCTGCCAGGCGCTCCTCGCGCTCGCCATTGCCTGGGCCGCTTATGCGGCGACAAGGTCCCTGCCCTATTGGCCGGTCGACGCGAAACTCGCCGGAGACCCTTGGTTTCGCTTCCAGCTGGATTTCGCCCGATGCCTGTGGGCGATTCTTCCCGCGGCACTGCTGTGGGGGGCAAGTTTTCCCCTGGCGCTGGCCGCCGCCGTCCGGCAGGGACAGGACCCGGGCCGCCTCGTCGGAGGCGTCTACGCCGCCAACACGGTTGGCGCAATCGCGGGCGCAATCGGTTTCAGCCTGCTCATCATTCCCTTTGCAGGCACGCGGCAGGCCGAGCAGGTGCTGATCGGACTGGCCGCCACGGGCGCCCTGTTTCTGCTGGCGCCCCCGCTGCATGGATCATTCCTGGACGTGCCGCGATCCTGGTGGACCTCCGCCGCAGTGATCGCGGCCGGCTGCCTGATCACCGTCGTTCCCGCGACCTCGGGCGAGCTCATCGCCTATGGGCGGACGCTGCTCAGGGACACGGGCACCTCCGAAATCCTTTACATGGGCGAAGGCACGAACTTCTCGGTCGCCGTGAGCGAGGAACCCCAGGGCGTGCGCAATTTTCACGTAAGCGGAAAGATCGAGGCATCTACCACGCCGCAGGACATGCGGCTCCAGAGGATGCTCGGGCAGCTCCCGGCCATGCTTCATCCCGCGCCGCGCTCGGTGCTCATCGTCGGCTGCGGCGCCGGCGTCACGGCGGGCTCCTTCGTCGTCCAGCCTGGAATCGAGCGGATCGTGATCTGCGAGATAGAACCCCTGGTCCCCCGGGTCGTTGCGCGGTTCTTTTCCCTCCAGAATCACGGCGTCGTCGGCGATCCGCGCGTCGAGATCGTCTACGACGACGCCCGCCACTACATCCTGACGACCCGGGAGAAGTTCGACATCATCACCTCCGACCCCATCCATCCGTGGGTCAAGGGATCCGCCGCCCTGTACACGCGGGAGTACTTTGAAATGTGCCGGAACCGCCTGAATCCCGGAGGCATGGTCACCCAATGGGTGCCGCTCTATGAAAGCGACGAGCCGTCGGTGAAAAGCGAGATCGCGACGTTCTTCCAGGTCTTTCCCGACGGCACGATCTGGGGCAACGACTATGGCGGCGAGGGCTACGATGCCGTCCTCCTCGGGCAGAACGGGCCGGCGAAGATCGACATGGACGCAGTGCGGGACCGCTGGACCAGCCCCGCATACAGCCTGGCTGCCTCCTCGCTCGCCGAGGCGGGCGTCCCGTCACCGGGCAGCCTGTTCGCCACCTATGCGGGCCGGGCCTCCGATCTGGCCCCGTGGCTCGGGGGCGCCCAGATCAACCGCGACCGCAACCTGCGCCTGCAGTACCTCGCGGGCCTGGGAGTGGACTCCGGGCTGGAGGCCCTCATCTACAAGCACATTCTTTCGTATTGCCGGTATCCGGAGGACTATTTCTCAGGCGCAAAATCGTCGCTGGACGAGCTGCGGCGCACTATCGACGGCAAGACCCAGAAAAAATAGGCCCCGACTAAGGCGGAGTCAGCAAATCCAGCTGTTCCTGGGCGTCGCTCTTCAGGTTCGCGGCGTCCGGATTGCCGGGTCTGACCTGCAGGGCCGCATCCGCCCTGTTCCTCGCCTCGGCGTAGTTCTTCCCGCTGAACGCGCTTCGCCCCGCCCTCATCGCAGCCTGAAACTTCCGTTCGAGCTCATTTTCCCTTTCCAGCTGCTTCTGCGCCTCCTCTCCCGGTTTTGCCGCAGCCGGATCCGCCGGGTTGCTCGCCAGGACCGCCTTGGCCTGCTCGATCGCCGCCATCGCTTGCTCCTTCGCCGAAAGGAGGGGCTTCCTACCGTAGAACATTTGGCCCGTCTGCTGCTTGAATCTCCTGTCCTGCTCCGCCTGCGCCGCAACCTCATCCTGCCGCGCCTGTTCGTCCTTCTTCAGCTTTGTCGCCGCCGCATCGCCCGGCCTGGCCGCCAGCGCCAAGTCCGCCTGCTCGATCGCCTTGTCATAACCTCTCCCGTCGTACGCCTTCTGCGAGGCATCCATGGCCTCCTCGTATTTCCTGTCCCGCTCCGCCTGCGCCACGATCTCATTTTGCCGCAGTCGCGCGTCGCTCTTCAATCCAAGCGCCGCCGCGTCCCCCGGCCTGTTCGCCAGCGCGGCGTCGGCCTGGGCGGCCGCCGTCCGGAAGGCCTTCCGGTCAAATGCCTTCAGGCCTGCGGCCATCGCATCCGCATACTTCCGGTCACGCTCCGCCTGCGCCTCGATTTCATTCAGGCGCGCCTGTGCGCTGTTCCTGAGATCCAGGGCGGCCGGGTCTCCGGACTTGGCAGCCAGCGCAACATCGGCCTGGGCAACCGCCGCGCCGTAGGCCTTCCGGTCATACGCCGATTGCCCGACGTCCATCGCCTCCTTGTACCTCCGATCGCGCTCCCCCTGCGCCGCAATCTCGTTCTGCCGCGCCTGCGCGTCGTTTTTCAGCTTTAGCGCGGATGCGTCTCCGAATCGGTTCGCCAGCGCAGCATCGGCCTGGGAGATCGCCGCGCCGTAGGCTCGCCCGTCATAGGCCTTCTGGCCGGCGTCCATCGCCTCGGTGTATTTCCTGTCCCGCTCCGCCTGCGCCGCGATTTCAGTCTGACGCGCCTGCGCGTCGTCCTTCAATTTAAGGGCCGCCGCGTCCCCGGCCCGGTTCGCCAGGGCAACACCGGCCTGCTCGAGCGCCGTGTCGTAGGCCTTTCGGTCGTAGGCCAAATGCCCCGCGTCAATTGCCTCCTTGTATTTCCCGTCGCGCTCCGCCCTCGCGGCGGCCTCGCGGTCCCGCGTTTCCTGCACGCGCTGCTGGGCGGCTATTTCCGCGGCCCTTGTCTCAAGCGAGGAGTTCCAGACCTTCCACCCGAAATAGAGCCCTGCGGCCAGAATCAATCCAGCCGCCACCGCCGTCAGCAGGACAATGCGCCCCCTCCTCCTGCCCCTTTGGGCCTCCAGGGCCCGCCGTCCCTCCTCATCCTGATGGCCTTTTGCGGCCCCGGCCTGCTCGCGCTCCGCCGGCTCCAGTTCCTTCCGCTTTTCCCGACTTCCCTCATCG
Organism: uncultured Opitutaceae bacterium; assembly: GCA_964605835.1. Classification (GTDB taxonomy): domain Bacteria; phylum Verrucomicrobiota; class Verrucomicrobiia; order Opitutales; family Opitutaceae; genus Palsa-1447. The sequence goes on along the minus strand of CAZSEH010000023.1, from coordinate 31,044 downwards.
AGGTCCAGGAGTTCCTCCATGTCGCTGGCCCTCGTTTCCGCGGTTGCATCCTCGGCGGGCTCCGCGCCGGACGCCACCATCGTGACCGCGGTCGGCCGCTCATCGGTTTCGGCGGCCGCTTCCTTCTGGATCCTGGCCCCCTGCGCATCCCGGAGCAGCTGCCGCGCAGCCTTGTCCGACGGCACCAGCGCCAGCGCCCGTTTCGCCTGTTTCTCCGCCTCCTCGAGATTGTCGCCGGCAAGGGCGGCCCGCGCGGCCGCCATGGCCTCATCATAAACCTGCTTTCGCCGGTCCCGCGCCTTCGAAAGCAGGTCCTTCGCCGAGGGATCCAGCGGAACCAGCTCCAGAGCGCGCCCCGCCTGTTTCTCCGCCTCGTTGAAATCGTCCCTGTCCATGGCCGCGCGTCCCGCCGCCACGGCCTCATCGCACGCCTTCTTTTTCTCCCAACCGTCAAGTATCCCCTGAATCTCATCGCGCATCGCCTCGGCGCTCTCGTGCCTTTTCTTTGGGTCGCCCGCCAGGGCGCGGCGGAGCAGGGGAACCAATTCGGGATGCAGGGTGAACACCGGATGGTCGAAATCGCATTCCAACGGAGCCTCGGAGCGCTTGATGAACGCGACCCAGGCGTCGGCCTCCTTCTCGGGCAGGCGCGGAAACGGCAGTTTCTTCGTCAGCGAAAGGTAAAGGGTCACTCCTATCGAGTAGATGTCCGACTGCGGCGAGCCGCGGCCGCTGGACTGCGTCGCGAATTCCGGCGGCATGTAGTCGAGCGTGCCGGGCACCTGGCCGTGCGTGCGAGTGCCTTCCTCGTCATGGGCGATGCCCAGGTCGAATATCTTGGCCCTTTGCGGATTGTTTGCGGGCGCATAGAGGTTGCCCGGCTTGATGTCCCGATGGATGATGCCGTTGCGGTGGAGATGCTCCAGGCAGTCGAGGTAACTCTTGAAGAGACCCAGTGCCTCGGTCACGTCCAGGCCGGATTCCGAGTTCTTGATCCTTTCGCGCAGGCTCGCCCCGGGCATCCCTTCCAGGTACTCGAGGATCAGGTAATACTCCCTCTCGTCCCCCCGCATGCGGACCTCCACGAAGTCGATGTACTCCGTAAGGTTGGGATGCGCCGCGCCCCGCAGGATCTTTGCCTCGCGCACAAAACGCACCGATTGGGCGCTGCTGAACAGGCGTTTGACCGCCACCTCCCGCTTGTCGCTCAACCGACGCGCCCGGAACACCTCCCCGAACCCGCCCTTGCCAAGCCACTCCAGGAATTCATACGTCTCGGTCCCGTGCTTCAGCTGCCTGTTGCCGATCCTGGCAAAGTCGGCCATGACCTCGTCGAAGGACCGCAAACGCACCTGCCGGTCGCGGTCGATGCACTTGGAAATGCATGTGCGGGCATGGCTCAGCACCCGGAAGGCCGGGTGCCGGAATTCCGCAGTCGGCTGCGACTGCCCGAGCCAGCGGATGTAATATCCGCGGTCGGCGTTCTCCCCCAGGGCCGGGAACGGCAGGCGGCCCGTCAGCGAGTAGTAGAAAAGGACCCCGAAGCTGAAAACATCCGACTGCTCGTCTCCGCGGAACCCGCCGTGCATCAGGGCGAAGTCCGGGGCCATGTAATCGAAGGTGCCCTTTGCGCCCGCCGCGCTGCTTGTGGCGGTGGTTTCTCCGTCGTCCTGGCGGGCTATGCCGAAATCGACCAGCTTTGGCATTCCCCTGCCCGTGACGTGAATATTGGAAGGCTTGAGGTCCCGGTGGATCACGCCGTTCTTCGCCGCATACTGGAGGGCCTGCAGGATCTGGGAGAAGATGGACCTTGTCTCGCTCCAGGACAGTCCCCCGCCATTCTTCAACAGGAGCGTCTTGAGGGTCTGCCCGTCCAGCAGTTCCATGACCAGGCAATAGATGTCCTCCTCCAATTCCTTTTCCCGCCACACGAACGAATCCTTGTAGCGAACGATGTTCGGATGGTTCAGCTTCCGCAGGATCTCGATCTGCCGGCGGAACAGGTGCGACTCCTTGTCATGGCCCGCGCTCTTCAGCCGCTTGAGAGCCACCAGTTCCCCCTTGGCGACTCCGGGGACGCCGTCCGAGATGCAGCACGCCTTGTAGACCCGGCCCTCGGCGCCGTCGCCAATCACCTCCAGAACCTCGTACTTGCCGAGAATGATCGTGGATTCGGCCATGGGGGATCAATGCCGGTTTGCCGCCGCAGGGCGGCATTTCGCGATATCCGGGCCAGGAACCGTGCTCACGTATAATGGCTGATCGCGTCCCTCAGCTTCTTGATGAATTTCACGCGGTTCTGGTCGAGCCACCCGCCCTTCTTGTAGCCGCCCTCCAATTGATCCAGATCCTTGAGATACTTCTGCCGCTGGGCCTCGTCCAGCGCTCCTTCGATTCTTTGCTCCTTCCGCGCTTCCGGAGTCTGAATATTCGGATCCGTCGGGCCCCTGACATTGAACTTCACCTGCATCGTCTCGAACGCGATGTTGAGCCGCGAAAGCTCCTTCTGATTCGCCGCCCAAACCGCCATCGCGTGAAATTGCGACTTGTTGACCAGCCCCGCGGACGCCGGGTCGGCAAGCCTGTTGAGCATGATCTGCCAGTCGTTTGACTGCTCGAGCGCCCGGAATTCCTGGAGGGTCTTCCACTCGCTGTCGGACTTCTTGATCAATGCGGCGAACGGAATCTTGGTTCCGTATGTCTGGCGCCTGAGGGCGTCGGCGAACTTGTAGTCGCTGTTCTGGAAGGCACTCCATGCGTCCGCGAGAGCCGACTGCTCATCGTGGCTGATCTTCGCCAGATGGGTGAAGTCCTCGACCCCGGGGTGCCCTTTGCACAAATCCGCGACGGCTCCGTAGTCTCCCTGCTCGAAGGCCTTCTTCGCATTCTGCAGGTCCATTGGCTCCTGGATGCCATTCGCCAGCTTCAGGGCCGCCGGGTCGTCCGGCCTGAGGGCAAGCGCCTCCTTTGCCTTCAAGGCGGCAAGCGCAAAGTCGTTGTTCTTCATCGCATCCTGTCCCTCCTGCAGGACTGCCTGGAATTTCCGGTCTGCCGCGGCAACCACCGCCAGCTGCTCGGTCTCTTCCCTGAGTTTCGCAGCCGCCGTCTCCTCCGGCGTCTCCCGCGGCGCCTCGGCCGCAGCACCGGCGCTGCCCTGGGTGCCAAGGCCCGCCTGCGCGGTCTTCTCCGCCTCGCTGACGACATCCTTGAGAGTGGACGGGGCCGGCTCCTTCGGCCTCCCCTCCCCGGCCGCGGCCAGGTCCGGCTGTGCCTGAACGACGGCCTCTTTCGGGACGGCCGATTGCGCCGGCGGAATCATTGGCGGCGCGATCACGGCCGGCTGCACCGGCGGAACTATCGCAGGTGCAATCGCGACCCCTTTGCCCTCGACGGCCGGCGGGGGCGGAATGACTGGAGACGCTGTCAAAGTCGGTTTGCTCTCAACGATCCGCTGTGCCGGGGGCGTCGTTGCGGGCGCCGAGGGGGCCGGCTTTTCGGCAACGGCAGCCTGCGGCGATGGCACGACCGGGGTTTCGACAACGGTTGCCTTGTTCACCGCCGGTGAAAGGGATGCGGCAGCGGCCGATTTCGGCCTTGATGCGCCGATGCGCCAACCCGCGATGCCTCCGGCGAGGACGCATACGACGACGATCGCCCAGCCGATCGGCAGCCTCTTCCCGGCGCCCGCCGCCGCGCCTTCGCCCGCCGTCTTCTTCTTCCCAGCCGCATCGCGCGGCGCCTCGTGGGGCTGGATGGTATTGGGAGTCCTGTCGGCAGTGACGTCCTCCGTCCGCGGCGTATCGCCGTGGATCACGCCGCCCGTGTCCGACGTTCCGGAACTGTCGCCCGGGCGATTCAGGGGATTGGCGGACTCATCGGCCGGCGCGACCACGGTCGCCTCAAGCGTCATGGCCTCATCATCCTCCTCGGCGCCGGCCACGCCTGGCACGCCGCTTATGTCCCCGGCCCTTGCCAGGACAACCGACACGTTGTCCTTTCCGCCCGCCTCGTTGGCCTTGTCTATCAGAGTCTGCGCAAGGGCGCCGATCGGACCCTTCGCCCCATTCGCCAGGATCCCGGCAATTCCCTCGTCCGGCAGCATCTTCGTGAGTCCATCCGAGCAGATGAGGAACAGGTCGCCGCTCAGAACGTCCACCGGGGTCTTTTCCAGTTCGACGGTTTCGGTCAGGCCGACGCATCGCGTGAGCTCGTTTTGATACTTGGCCGGGATCGACGCCGGATCGCGGCCCAGTTTCGCCGCAAGGGCCGCCACCGCGGAATGATCGGCCGTCAGAAGCTTCAACCCGCCCTGGCGAAACCGGTACAAACGGCTGTCGCCGGCGTGCAGCCCGACCGCGCGCGCGGGATTGCGCGGGTCGACGACGAGCGCGATGACCGTGGAGCCCATCTGGCCTATCACCTTCTCATCCGCAAAGTTCTTGATCCATTTGCTCGCCTGGTTGATTCCCCGCCTGAAAAGCGCGATCCGCTGCGCAAGGGTTCCGTCTTCCCCGGGCCCGGCTTTGGAAAACACCTCCTGGAGCGCCGTCGTTATCGCCTCGCTCGCCAGATCGCCCCCCGCTTCACCGCCCATTCCGTCCGCAACACAATAGACCCCATGCTCGGGGATTCGCAGGCATGCGTCCTCGTTGTTCTTCCGCTTCCGGCCCAGATCGGACACTTCCGCTGACTCAAAATATTCAGCCTTCATTCATCGCCTTTTCGGATTGGAAACACCGGTCCCGCCTGCCGCTTGATCATTGCATTGAATGTGTCGTGCATGAGGGAGCAAGGAAAGGCTGAACCACAGAAAGGAGACGTGTCAACGACCGGCCTTCCTGCCCTTCCCCGCTTCCGAGGTCACCTCTGTCAGCGAAACGGAGGAACCCCCGCCATCGGCCAGGGCCTTCACGGAAAGCGAGGCGTAATCCCTTCCGTTCACAAGCCAGGTAAAGTATCCGGACTTTGCCTGAAGCCCGTTCAACAGCACGACCCGCTGCCAGCCCTTCGATCCAAGCCCGGCCAGCGCCTCCTGGAACGCCCGCGCGGGGGCTTCATCAACGGTGGCGATCGACGTATGATACCGCTCGCCTCCTCGCTGATCCACAATGTCGACGGGCCTTCCCGCCTCCTCCCCCGGCTCCCCTCCCTTGACGAAGGCCGCGGCCAGGTCGATTGAGAAACCCCTGATGGAGGGAGTCTCGGCGGCGAGCAGCTTCACTTCGTTCTGCCCCGGCACGGTCCCGGCGGGCTGGATCCCGATCTGCAGGGTCCACGTTCCGCGGCTCAGCACCAGGCTCGACTCCATTATCCTCCGGTAATTTTCGAGGTACAGCGGGTCCTGGAGGCCCTCGCCGTCCGAGCCCAGGTCATGCAGCTCCGGCTTCAGATCGTAGGTTTCCTCCGTCACATCGGCCCAATCCCGGGCGGACATCTGTTCCCTGTAGTACGCAAGGACGTCCTGCGCCGGGGCCCCGGTTCCCCACGTCTCGCTGATTATCCTGACCCCGTTCAGGGTCATCTCGTACACGCTTGCGTCTGTGTTTCTGGGGAAATGGGGCCAGGGGAGGTCCCTGTCCGACTCCCCCCCGCCCGGCGGTGGCGATGCCGCGCTGCTGACCTGGCGCTGCGGGGCGCCCTGCCCGGGCGGGCTCATCAGCATCCGGTGCACGCCTACCAACGCCCCCAATGCCGCCGCGCCGGCGCAAAGGACAACGACCGTAAGGCCCGCGCGTCCCGCAGCCCCCAGGACGCGCCGGAACGTATCTCTGGATGGGCTGAAATTCACCGCGCTCGTTCTACAGGATGCCGCCAAGGGTGGCCAGTTCCTCGAGCCATTGCAGGACATCGTCCGCGGCGTTGTAGATATCGCTCATTGCGCCTATGACACCCGTCAGGCCGCCGGCCAGGAAATCGCTCAGGCTCAGCCCGCCCGGCCAGGGATCCCCGACGGCCGCCCATTGGCACTGCGATTCCACCGAATAGAGGTTTTCCAGGGTGGCCTTCGGCATGAAGGGAACTTTGACTTTCATCAGGGTGAATGGATACACGTTCGAATTCCCGCCGCCCTCGATCCCGAACCGCACCGTCACCCGGTTGGGGGGGCCGCCATTGATCACCTTGGAAAGGATGTTGCCGACGGAAAAGCCCGTGCTGCTCGTGATTGCCGGGGCCGATTCGACCGTCACAAGCTGGGTGCCTGAATTGTTGTTCTGGTAGAAGAAATCCTGATCGATGTCGGAGGTGATGTCCGCGCACGAAAGGCCGGGTTTGGTTCCGATCATCCACGCCGCATGCCGGGCCGCCATGGCCGTGCGGATCCGGTTGTTGAACATGAAGAGCGCATAGGCCACGAGGATCCATGTAAACGCCATCAGGGAAAAGCCTATGCACACCTCGGCCAGAATCTGTCCGGAGCACCGGTTGTCGCCCGTCAGCCTGCGTTTGGGAAAGGAGAGCATCGACCGTTGGAATCAATGATAGATCGTCAGCGGCGGGAATGGAATGAGATCGCTTGCCGCCTGGTTGATGAACGGCGCATACACGGGCATCAGGGTCCCGTACGCGTTGGCGGGGCCCTTCGCAACCACCGTGTCGCCCTGGACCTGGCTGCTGGCGATTGCGATGAACGCCGGTATCACGAGCGGATTGTCGCTCCGGTGGACGGACTGGCGGTACATCGCCGGGCTGTCCTGGTTCATGAACTTGTGGTGCACGCTGGGCGCATTGCTCCCCCCGTTCAGCCAGGCGAGGTCGCCCATGCCGAGCAGCTCGTCGCGCTGGTTCTTGCCCGCAATCCACGTCATGAAACCCGGATGCCCCTCGTAATAGGAATCCGACCACCCGTCCGGGGGATCGAGCCCGCACGCGAGAACCCCGACGCCAACCGCGGAATAGTAGGCGCCGGCGCCGATGATGCCCGATGGATACTGCCAGGGATACGAGTCCCCTTCCTTCTCGGAAGCCCCCAATCCCAATGAGGTGGGGTCGAGCGGAAGCGCATACACGGTGAATCCCGCGTCGCTGAGCGTTCCCGCGATTCCCGACAGAAGGTCGCCGGGCACCGGAATCCCGAATTTTCCCAGGAGCTGGCTCAGGTAATTTGCGGCTGTCGCCAGGGCATCGTCGGCGCCGCTGCCCTGGGCGGCGTCATTTGCCGCCAGGAGCGCGGTGAATGGAATGAACACCGTCACCACCTTTTGCGTGCCCAGTATGACCTCGGAAAACACGCCCTGCCCGTCGTTGATTGGCTTCGCCATGCGGCAGACCGGACACAGCGCCTGGGAGACGACCTGGCCGCCGGGAATCAGGTCGGCGACGCCGGCCAGGACACAGGCCGAGAGCGCCATGTCCTCGGCGGCGGCGAAGAATTCGTTGCCCGCGTAATGGATGTTGTTCAGCTGCTGCAGGAGGTTGCATCCCCGGGCCTGCCAGAGGGCGGCCGCGTCCGCGGCGGAATCCACCGCATTCTGGGAGATGATCCTGTTGTAGATCGCCTCGCTCGTATCCACCGAAATGATGGCAAAAAACGCCGCCAGCATCGCCATCATTCCCGACAGGACGAGGACGTTGCCCCGTTCGTCGTCGCGCAGCGCACGCGCCCTTCTCAGCGGGAGGGAAAGGAGACCGGCCATGCGGGACAGTTTCTTCATTGCATGATCTCAGAAAAGGCTGTCCACGATGCTCGACCCCAGGTCGTCCAGCATGCCCTGGGTGGCTCCCTCGACGAGGCCGGCCAGCTCGCCTTCGATGTTGGAGGGATTGAGATCTCCGGCTCCACCGCCGGTCCGGATCCGCAGCGTTCCGTCCCAATGCTCGCAGCCCATCGCGCATTTGCTTTCGACATTGATGTAGGGATAGATGATGAAAGGCGCGCTCGGGAGCTTGTACTTGAACTGGGCCTGCACCAGTTCCACGAGCTGGTCGTAGTACGACAGCCAGGGCAGGATTTGCTTCGGCAATCCCGTCAGGCCTTCGCTCAGGGGCTGCAGGCTGTGGTAGAGCCTTTTTCCCGTCACGAGGTTCCACATGCCGGCCAGCCCGGGGATGAACACGGGCTGCGGATAATTGATCGAAACGTCGACCTCCGTCATGTTCTTAAAGACTGTGGTCGGGAGGTTGACGCTGCCCCCGAGAATGGTCGGCTCCAGGCGGAACGCCTGCGCGTAGAACCAGCCTCCGAAATAATTCTGCGCCTGGGAGGTGTCGAACGGCAGCAGGGCGCTGACATCCCCGAGAATCGAGGAGATCATGTTCACGATCCCGTAGCCGGGTTCCCCCTGGACCGGACGGGCGATCGGGGCCAGGGCCACGGCTGCGGCGGATTTGGCCTTATCCTTGGCGTCGGCGGCATCCGCGCTCTGGCGCACGGAATAAACGCGCGCGGCGGCATAGGCGGCGTAATTGCCGAGCTGCGAAGCCTGCAGGACGGAGAAATACTGGAGCATCGCGAAGAAGAACAGCAGCAGGACCGGAATCACTATCGCGAATTCAGTCAATGCGTTGGCCCGCTCATCCCTGACTATGCCGAGACTTTGAAGGCGCCTGTTCATGCGGATCTCATTCCGGTCAGCCGGTGCTCCTTGCAGCGAGCGCCAGGAGGCAACCGACGGCGATGGCCACGCCATAGGGCACGGAAATGGGCGAGGCCGGCACGGGCGGGGTCCCCCCCTTCTTGCGCCAGAACGCCAGCCGCCGCAGGCCCTGGTCGATCCGCGTCCAGAAATCCTTTCGCCAGATCACCATCATCACGGCGAGGACGGCTCCGATGAAGGCCGTGTAAACCAGCGCCGGCTTTATCAGGTCGGCGCCCATGAGGGCGCCCGCTGCGCCCATCAGTTTCACGTCCCCTCCGCCGAGCCCGCCGAACACGTAGAAAATGAAAAGGAATCCGAAGCCGATCGCCAGTCCGCCAAGGCTGAACCAGAAGGCCGTCGTCCCGTGCAGGTAGCCGAACAGCAACCCCGAGGCCATGCCGGGCAGCGTCAGCCAGTTGGGAATCCGCTTCTCCTTCAATTCCGTGTAGATGGCCATCGTCAACATCACCGCAAGCACAACCAGGGACGGAATCGAGCCTGCATCGCCCGCATGGGTTGCGGCGCCGGTTTGCGTCAGTGGCGGCATCGTCGATCAGGGGCCGGGCAAGCGGAGCAGCACGGTTGTCACTTCATACTGGTCGCGGGCGGACTTGTACAATCCGTTGTCCGGATGGAACAGGTAGCAGGCCAGGGGTATCGTGATTCCGCTCAGGATCAGATATTCGGCCATCGCTGCGCCGCGCTCGTCGCGCAGGCACTCGGCGAATCTGCAGGCGGCATTCCTCCAGTCGAATTTCCCGTTTTTCATCCCGTCCTCCATTATTGGCCGCCTGGCTCCGCCGGGTCCACCGAAATAGGGATGGAAACGGCACGGTCGGCCTGGTTCTGATCCCGCATTTTCAGGATGAGCGCATCGGTCCGGCCCTCCGCCCCCTGCCCCCACGCCGTGACGTAGACCCTGTAATCACGGCCCGACGAATCCGGATCGATCTCACACCGGAACTTGTCCGGCGGCGCAACGGCGTCAATGAGGCTCAAGGGGGCCGCCCCGTGCTGCTTCACCCAAAGAATGCGCATTTGCGGCTCCGCCTGCGGTGCAAACCGCAAGCGGTCCGGAATCAGTTCAAGGTCCGGTGGATTCCGGACCAGGCCGGTCACGTGGCAGGGAGGATCGTTCGCGTCGGAGCTTTGCAGGATCAGGTTGATGGCGGCGTTTCCGCGCGGCAGCGAGTCCGATGCCTGCACGGCAAGCACAAACCGGTTGGTTCCCTCCTCGGAAATCCTGGCTGTGACGCCCTTGTCATCGCAGGTCACCTTCGACAGGGGCGCACGGAGCTTCACGAGGGGAACAATCTCCGCCTCGGCCGCCTGCCGGCCCTGGGATGTGTCGATGTCGATCTCCGGCGGCGTGACCTGAAAATACGGAACCACGACGCCCCTGACTTCAAGCAACAGCGGGCTGTTCTTCGGATCGTTGCACAAAAGCAGCAGGTCGCGCGAAACGGCCCCATCCAGGGACCGCAGATCGAGCCTGGCATGAAGGACGCCCTCGCCGCCCGGCGGGATCCGGGTCCTCTCAAGGCTTCCCCGGAGGCAGGATTCGCAGCTCGAGACCACGCGGCCGATGTCCAGTTCCGAATCGCCGGAATTGCGGACCACGAAATCGTGGATGACCTGCGAACCATTCGCGATGGATCCGAAATCGTACACGGGCTGGTCGACGACGATCTGCGGCGCCGCTGAAATCCCGGCCTCGCCAAGGAACAGCAGTACCGACACCGCCATCAGTCCGCGGCCGTTTCGGCCGCCGCGGATTGAATTCGTCGTTTGCCGCCTTTCATTCACGGCCCCGGTCGCCGCACCGTGAAATGGTTTCACTGGTTCATCGCCTTCAGTTTGTTGGCGGCCTTCTTGTAGTAGTCCTCGCCCGGTATGCCGATCGCCAGCACCTGCCTGTAAGCCTCGCGCGCCAGGTCGGTCTGCCCCAGGTCCTCGTGGACGATCCCCTTTTGATACAGCTGCCGGCAATCGGTCACGATCTGCTGATAAACCTTGTCCCGCTGCCCGCCGATGCCCTGGTCGCCCGAATTCGCCTTGACCGCAAGGTCGTAGAGAAGGAGGGCTTCCCTTCGGTTGCCCGCCTGGAGCGCGGCCACGGCCTTGGACGCATCGATTTGGGAGACCTCCACAAGCCTTCTTGAAATCCGGTTTCCGGCGTCCCCGGCCCGCTTCCGAAGGGAGTTCAACGGATCATCCTCAAGGCTGACCACGTCGTTGCAGGCCTTCTGGTCCTGCAGCAGGGCATCCACGTTGTCCGGCTGGCTCAAGGCCTCGGCCACCTCCAGGGGCTTTACGAGGGCCTCCATTTGGCGGATCCGCTGCTGAAGGCCCAGCAGCGAGGCGTTGTCGCCCGACTGCTGGAGGCCCGCATCGACTCCCGTGAGCGCCGTCTCCAGGTGCCCGTCGCGGTAGGACGACCGGGCCTTTGTCAGGAAGTCGGCGACTTGGCGGTTCCTGGCGATCTGATCCAGCTGCTCCTTGGCTTCGGTGAAATAGGAGCTGCCGGCCGGAATGGATTGAAGGAGCGGACCGGCCAGGTCCAGCTGCCCATGCTGGAGGTCGTCCTTCGCCTGGGTCAGGTTCTGTTCCGCCGTCAGTTCATTCTGGGCCTGCTCGAGGCGCGACTGGATCAATTGCGACTTGGGATAGGATTCCTGCGCCTTCTGGAGCAATTGCTTCGCATCGGCCCAATTCCTCACGTTGAAGGCGATCTTGGCGTTCTCGATCGACTTGATGACGGCCTCCAATTCCAGGGCCCGGGGCATGTCCGGCGAATCGCGGAGCACCCGATAGACCAATTCCTTGGCCTTGTCGTAATTCTCCGAGGCCGCTTCGTTCTCGGCCTGCGCAAGCATCGCCCCGGCCTCGATCTGGAGTTTGACCTCCGCAAGGCCGCTGTTCGCCTCCCGGCGGCTCGGATCTATCTTCAGGGCGACGCCAAACTCCTCCTGGGCCTTCGCCAGGTTGCCCTGCGCCTCATAGCGCTGCGCCGCCTTGATGTGCTCTCCGGCGACATCCGGCGGCTGCAGGTACCTGGCCAGGGCGGCCAGCGCAATGACCGAGAAGGAGCCGATCAGGGCGATCCGCAGATTCCGGCGCTTCACCCGCAAATCGACCCATTCAAAGACAAGGGTCGATGTGCCGATCTTGATCTTCTGCCCATTCGAAAGCTGCGTCCGCTGCACCTTGACCCCGTCCAGGAACGTCCCGTTGGCGCTCTTCAGGTCCTCGATGAAATACCTCTCTCCCTCCTGGACAATGAGGGCGTGGGCGCTGGAGACGGCGTCATCCAGCAGCACCACGTGGTTTTCCAATCCCCGCCCGATCGTCAGCGGACTTTCCCAATCGCGGAAAACTCCGCCGTGCAGCGGCCCGTCGACGACCCGCAGCTTCACCTGAATGGGGTCCTTCTCGCCCTTTCCAACGACCTTCTGGCCGGGCTGTTTTCTCCCCGAGTCCGCAAACGAGGCGACGCGCGTCGCCTCGTCGTCGGGCCCCCCGGTGCCCCGGCCGTCCTTGTCGAAAAGAAATTTCATCCGCACGGCTCCTATGCCGATCTCATCCCCGTCCTTCAGCCTGCGCCGCTCGCCGATCCTGTCCCCGTTCACCAGGGTCCCGTTGCGGCTGCCGCGATCCCGGACAAAGTACATGCCCTTCTCAAAAACAATATCCGCGTGCTGCCGCGAAGCCAGGGGCTCGTCCAGGGGCAGGTCGCATTGGGGGGAGCGGCCGATGATGAACGTGCTCCCGGTGACCGCGACCTTGGTCACCTGTTTCTTGTCCTTGGTTACCAGCAAAACAGCACTCATAATCATTGGCCCCGGGGGCGTTGAATCGACTGGACCACCCTGAAGCCCTCCTGATAGGCGGGATCGGTCTTGTCCGTCACCATTTGCATCAGCTTGTTCGCCTCCCAATAGGCCCTGGCGTTGTCTCCGTCATTGAGGGCGCGGGTGATTTCATACCGTTGGTGGGCCAGCGCCCGGTTGAATTGCTTCGTCGCCTCCAGCAGCCCCTGGGCCAACGTGCGGAAGGAGGCCAGGCGCACCGGCGGGGCGATCGCCAGCTGAAGCGCCTTGCGGAAATCCTGCACGGACTCGTACAGGTTGTCCGGCTTCACGTCCCGGGCCGCGAGCAGCATCTGGCCGACCCGGGCGTATTCGTCGACCTGGCGGGACACCTCGGCCCGGTTGGCGAGGGCTAGCTGCTGCATGCCATCGTCCGGCATCGGAAAATCAATGAACTGCTGCGACGACACATCCCGCAGGCTGAAGCTTTGCAGGATCGAATTGAAAGCGGCCGCATACTGGTCGTAACAGGAATCCGGGCTGACGCATTCCACGCCGATGCGCGTCTCGGCGTTGAGGACGTAGATCCCCTTTCCATCCAGCTTGGTCGAGCTGAACCCGAAGAACACAACCCTGGCATTGTTGAAATCCAGCTGTTTGCTTCCGTTCAGCTCGAAGCCGGCATAGCGCTTCTTCAGGGTTTCCTGATACTGGTTGAAGCCATCGGTCAGCCCGGTCAAAGCATTCTCCACGTCCCTGTCGGTGTGCATGTTCAGCCGCGCCCAGGCGGGGTCCCCTTCCGCGCCGGTTCCGTATACGATCTCCCCCGAGCTCTCGGACACTTTCGACCAGCCCTGGGGATACTCCAGGTTAAACCCGTACAGGGAATCCCTGTACTCCATCGGGCCGGCTTCCCTCGCATTGTCGCTGTCGCGCACGAAGAAGTACCAATAGCCTCCCCCGGCCGCGACCAGGACGACCGCCAGGAAGAACCAAGCCCATCCGCCCTTGGACGAAGCGGCCTTCTCCAGCTTTTCCTGCGAGGCCCAGTTGGGCAGTTCCGACGCGCCCAGCATGCGGGTGCCGTCCTCGCCCATGGCCCGCGTGGCCTCCGGGTGGGCATCCTTGTCCTTCGGGTTGATCGGCTCCGCGTCGCTGTCCGCAATCCGGGTCCCGTCGATCTCGGCCGACATCGATTCCATCGACTCCGATCCGCTGGTCGGCAGCGGGCCCTCCACGGACTCCTCATAGCAAAGCTTCGTGTGGCCGATGTCGACCAGGTCGCCCGGATTCAGCGAGACGACGCCCACCAGGGGTTTTCCATTCAGGAAGGAGCCGTGCGTGCTCTTGTTTTCAACAAACACGACCTCGCCCTCGATCCTGATTTCCAGGTGGCGGCGCGAGACCAGGGAGTCCTCGATCTGGAGGTCCGCGTTTCTCGACCGCCCGACGATCGTGAGATTGGACGTCAGCGGCTTGTGGGTTCCCTTGCCCTCACCCTCCAGGATTGTGAAGAAGCGTCTCATGCTCTCGGAAATCAATGGCTGTAATTCAGGAACATCTGGATGATCACAGGCGCCAGGATCATGATGAAAACCGACGGCAGGATGCAGATCATCAGGGGCGCCAGCATCTTCACCGGAGCCTCCTGCGCGGCCTTCTCGGCGCGCTGGCCGCGGCGGATCCGGAGCATGTCCGACTGGGTTCTCAGGATCGGTCCGATGCTGACGCCGAGCCGGTCGGCCTGAATCAGCGCCGAAACCACCGCGCGCAGGTCCTGCAGCTGCACCCGGTTCGCCATCTCCCGCAGCGCGTCGCGCCTGGGCCGCCCCAGTTCCGTCTGCTTGAAGAAGCGCTCCAATTCATCCTTCAGGGGGCCCGGGCGGTGCTTTTCGACAACCCGGCGCATGGCCGCCATGAAATCCAGCCCCGCCTCGACGGAGATTGTCAGCAGATCGAGGGTGTCGGGCAGCTGCAGGCCTATCGATTTCTGCCGCACCCGGATCTTTTCCTTGAGGTTCATGACGGGAAACATGAAACCCACGACCACCAGCGCCACATAGGTGAGGACCTGCTTCGGACCCTCGGCCAGGAAGGAAAGGAGGCCGACCTGGTTGATTATCAATCCCCAGACAAGCGGGAAGACGATCATGACCACGAGTTGGATACCGAACAGCTCGACTCCCTTCAGGTTTCCGGGCTCGCCCGCCATGATCAGCTGGCCGCCCAGCTTGTCGATGTGCTTTTCGGCGGGCCTGCCGAACCATCTGCGCCCCTTCTCCCCAACAGAGCCGAAGAAACCTTTCAGTGCGGGACTCATGGCTTAGTACTCCACGCTCGCAAGCTTTCGGACCCACAGGTAGCCGACCACGTCCAGAATGAGGGTCAGGATCAGGCAGCCGATCCCCGGCAGCGTCGTCCACATGAGCCGCATCAGGTCCGGATTGACCTTGATCATGGCGAACAGGAATCCATACGGCAGGAGCCCGACGACCATGGCCTGCATTTTCCCTTCCGAGGTGAGGGCGTCCGCCTTTCCGTGGAGAATTTTGCGGTCGCGCACCATCGCCACGATCCGGTCGAACACCTCCGCCAGGTTTCCGCCCAATTGCCGGGTGATCTGGACCGCCGTCACCACAAGGTCCAGGTCCTCGTCCTTTGTTCGAACAACGCAGTTTCGCAGGGCCACGTCCAGGTCCACGCCGACCTTGTATTGGCGGCGGACGAGCTCGAATTCCTGGGACATGGGCGCCGGCATCTCCTCGATCAGCATGTCGATCGCCTGCTGCAGGGTGAATCCCGACCGCAGGCCGTTGGACATCAGCACAAGGGCGTCGACCAGCTGCTCGCTGAATTCCGCCCTGCGCCGGCGCCTGAGCAGGATTATGAAGATTTCCGGACCCCAGTAGGCCGCCGCCCCAAACAGCACGGCCGCGAGAATGGGCGCGGGCGGCCTCGCCTCCCAGGTCAGCAGCAGCACGACTCCCGCCACCGCCACGGACAGGCTCCACTTCAGCTTCTGCAACCCGTCGACCGAGATGAAAATGAACATCTCCTCCAATTCGTGGGTAACGTGGCCCTTCTGGCGGAAAACGTTTCGTTTCATCGCCTCCTGCGCCGGCACATACACGAAGTAAAAGGCGATTCCGACGGCCGCAAAGACACCCAGCAAAATGAGATACAGCATGGGCTAATTCTCCGCGGTTGGCACGAACATGGACATGTCCACCTCGATTCCGGCCTGTCGCAGCTCCTCCACAAAAGTGGGGATTACGCCGGTCGCCGAATATCGCCCCTCGATTCGGCCGTTGTCGTTTATTCCGGTCCGGCGATACACGAATATCTCTTGCAGCTTGATCTCGCCGTCGTGCATCGAGGCCACCTCGGAAATCGAGGTCAGCTTGCGCGAACCGTCCGAGAACCGCGAAATCTGGACGAAGAGGTGGACCGCGGAAAAGATCAGCTCGCGGATGGCCTTCAACGGCAGGTCCGTTCCCGCATAGAGAACCAGGTTTTCCAGCCGCCGGACGGCGTCCGGCGGCGAATTGGCGTGGACGGTCGTCAGCGAACCGTCATGGCCGGTGTTCATCGCCTGAAGCATGTCGAGCGCCTCCCCGCCGCGGCACTCGCCGACGACCACGCGATTGGGCCTCATGCGGAGCGCGTTGCGCACAAGGTCGCGGATGGTCACCTCCCCCTTTCCCTCGATGTTGGAAGGCCTGGTCTCCAGCCGGACGACGTGGTCCTGCGGCAGGCGCAGTTCGGCGGAATCCTCGATTGTGACGATGCGTTCGCCGTCGGGAATGAAGCCTCCCATGACGTTCAGGAGCGTCGTCTTGCCCGAGCCCGTGCCGCCGGAAATCACCATGTTCTTCGTGGCCAGGACGCAGACCCGCAGGAACTTTCCCATCTCCTCCGACAGGCTCCCAAAGCCCACGAGATCCTCCACCTTGATCCGCTTCTTGGGAAACTTGCGGATCGTGATCGTCGGGCTGTCCAGCGCCAGGGGCGGGATGATGGCATGGACGCGGGAGCCATCCGGCAGACGGGCGTCCACCGTCGGACTCGACTCATCTATGCGCCGTCCGATCGGCCCGACAATGCGCTCGATCGCCGTCAGGATCTCGTTCTTGCCCAGAAATGACTTCGTGGATTTTTGCAGGCGCCCCTGGCGCTCCACGTAGATCTTCTGCGGGCCGTTCACCATGATTTCGGTCACATCCCCGTCCGATAGCAGGTCCTCCAGCGGCCCCAGGCCCAGCGCCGCATCCAGAACCGCCTTTTTCAATTCCGCCCGATCGTACTGGGCGGGGATGTCCCTCTCCCGCTCCTTGATCAGCTTCTCGAGGACGTCGGTGGCGCGCCTCCGCATGGACTGATCCGCCATTTGCGCCAGCGTGAGGCGCTTCAGGTTCAGCTCGCCGATCAGCTGCGAATGGAGGCTCTGCCGGATCTCCTCCATCGTGGCCTCGGCCTTCTCCGCAAAGGCCTCGGCATTGTCGGCGTAGACGAAGCGGTAGTCGGCGATGAAGAACTCGTCGCCGGATGCGATGGGCTGCTGGACGATCTTCTTCTTCTTCACCAGCGTCCCGTTGCTGCTGCCGAGATCCTGGAGCCAGCACACCTTGTCCCTTATGACGAGCTGCGCATGGCGGGACGACACGTCCTTGCTGCGAAGGATCACCTCGCAATCCGTGGACCGCCCGATGGTCAGGCGGTCACCGTTCACTGCAACCTGTTCGCCGTGGTATTCGCCGCCATAGATCATCAGCACGGCTGTCACTCGCTGAGGGGAGTCAGCCATCTTGCTCCCTCCCGTGCTAGCTCTTGTCCTGCAGCACCTGCCCGTGCTGTGTGCCGTAGGGCTTGTCGGCGGCTCCCGTCGGGAATATCGGCTGGGGCGTCACCACGATGACAAACTCGTTCCGAGTCTTGTCGTCCACGTTGGTGCTGAAGAAAAGGTTCAGAAGGGGCACGTCCCCCAGTATCGGCGTCTTGCTGCTGGTGTTGTTTGCCATCTGCTGGACCAGGCCCGACAGGACCATGCTCTCGCCCACCTTGCAGAGGGAGGTGCAGGTCGTGGAATACTTCTGGAGTGTCAGCACTCCCGTCGCGTCGGCAATCGGAATGCTCACCTCGACGGTGACCTCGTTCAGCACCTGGTCGCGCCCCTGCATCGTCGGCTTGACCTTGAGAATGACTCCGTAATCGACGCTCTGCAACGAGCCGCCCACGTTGCCGGCCACCGAGAAATACTTCGTTCCGCCGGATTGGAAGGTGCCGACCTCGCCGCTCTTCGTGCTTATATGCGGCTGCGCCGTAATTTTTCCCAGGCCATCGCCCACGATCGCCTGTATCCGGGCCGTGGCGCTGCCGCTGACCCCGTAGGTCATCGGGAAGGCGCCGCCGGCCGAGGGTCCGCCCGAGCCCGAGCCGGTCAGGCCCACGGTCAGCGAATCGAGCACGTTGGAGCCTATGTTCGAATTCTTGTTCCCGCTCACCTGGACAAACTGCACGTCGGTTTCGATCATCACGTCCTGAACCCGCAGCAGGCTCTTAACATTGGGCATCCTCAGCTTCGCCACCTCCACCGCGCGCGCGCCGGCGGATTCGCTGAACACGACACCCTCCAGGATGACCGTGTCCCCCATCACGCGGGCGGTGACCGTGTCCAGCCCTATGTCCTTCAGGATCGCCTCCTCGACGTACTTGTTCATCTGGGAGCGATCAAAGGTCGAAAGGTTGAGGATAACGCCGGAGTAGGCCTCCACGACCTTGGTGACGTTGTCATAGTCCGCCTTGGTGAGGATGTTCCCCTTCAGCACGATCTTGCTGCCGATCACCGAGATGTTCAGGCCCTCCACATCGGTCAGGAGCGCCTTGATCTGGTCCAGCGTGCCATTGAGGTCGGCGTGGACGACCACGTGTTCAATCAGGTCGGCTCCCTGCATCTTCTCGATGCGCAGTTCGCTCGTGCCCTCGGCAATCCCGTTGACCAGCGCCGACATGCCGTCCTGCGACGGGCGCGCATCGAGGACGCTGGGATTGGCGACCGTTATCTTCTTCACGCCTTCAGCCACGGGGATGCGCACGCTCGACCCCACGATGACGATCACATCAGCCGCACGGGCGGCCTGCGAACCAAGAAAGAAGCAGAAGGACAAGGCGAGCAGGACCCTTGTGCAAAGGCGTGTATCAAACCGGCGATTTTGGGTTGTCATGGCTGGGCCTTCTCAGTGCTGGGCTGGGTTGTTGGTGACGGGAACATTTTCACTTTGAGAGCCTTTTTGAACCTCCACGTTGCGGAAGTTGTGCTTGCCGTCCAAATCGCCGATGATCTGTTCAAGCTTCTCGAAGGTCACCCGCGGCAATTCGTCGCGCGGCACGACGTCGGTCGCGCCCTGGCGGCGCAACATCGCCCCCAACTGGCCGTTCTGGCTGGCGAACATGAGCAGTTCCGACTCCGCCAGCTTCAGGGACAGCGTCAGGTCCCCTCCCCCGCTCGATTCGCCCGGGGTCTTGGGCGCGCCGCCAAAGGCGCCGCCAACCGCCAGCACGGTGACGTTCTGAAGCAGCACCACATTGACGACGTCCGACGCCTGCCGCCACGTTGCGGCGGTCGTCGGCATCGGCTGGGTGGCCTTCGGAACGGCGAACGAACCGATGATGTCGATATGGTCGCTTGGCTGGATGAGCCCGGTATTGATTCCCTTGGAGAATGGCACCGTGAAGGCGCCCTGGCCCTCCGGGATGATGGACGACAGGCCTCCGACCGTTTCACTGGCCAGGTCCGACCAGAGTATGAGTTCCCCTCCCTTGATGGCGACGCGGGTTTTGCTCCCCAGGATCTGCTTCACCTGGGCGCTGCCCTGAATCGCCTGCGCCGGAATGAACTGCCGCGGCACTTCCCTGGCTGTGAGCATGCGCATCGTCAACTCGGTCCCCGCCGGGATGTCCGTGACTGCGGTAACCACAGGATCGCCCTTCAGCTGGTCGGCAGTCTCCTGCTCCATCCTGTTGACATATTGCCTGATGGCAAACAGCGCGGCGATGCCGATAATGACGGCAATAATCAGGGGGAATTTGTTTTTCATGATTGACGACAGCCCAAGTGTGGGAGGCGGGGAGCCACGCCTCCAGTGCCCCGCCTTGCGAGTCCCTCAGCCCGAATCAGGTCACTTTCCGTTGTTCTTCTTCTTGTCGAAAGAGTTCATCGTCTCCGTCGTCGTGCTGTCCGTCGCCGCATTCTTGGTGATCGACGTGCTCTGATCCTGTGCCGTGTCCGTCCCGCCAAGTGTTGAGGTTGTGCGATAGAACGTATTCTTGATCTGTTGCCCAAATAGTCCGACAACCGCAATCGCTGCGATGGCCACGATTCCGAGGATGATCAGATACTCCGTCATCGCGATGCCCCGGTTCTTCTTATTCTTTGCAAGCAGTTTCATAACCAATTCCGTATTTATTTGTTAGACTTCCCCGTAGATTAACAATGCGTTATAGGGGGTCTTAGGGTGTTTCACCGGGGAACACAAGGAAAAAAAATGTGTTATCCGTATTGTATCTTATTTATTATCAATAATTTGTGAACTATTTTTTGCCCGGACCAGGTTCGTTAATTTGAAAAACGACATTATATAATGACGCATGCGCGCCCGCCCTTTTGCTTCCGTTAGTCGAGGCTGGACTAGGCCAACTTTGGAGAGTTATGGTTCCCGCGACCGCCCGTTCCTTGGGGATCAATAGAGCAGTCGGTTTCCCGCCGAAATGGAGCCACCCCATCGTTTTCGACGCATCTTTCATTTAATAGTTTTTAGCCAACAATGCGTTACAAATCGGACGAACCCCATTTATACACAACGCCATCAATTCCCGGACAGGAGATGAGCCGCGCCCGGTCCGGCGACGGCTCGATTCTCCGTTCGAAGCCAAAGACGTCGTGTTTAGTTTATGAATCCGATTGCAGCCACATTTGAAGTTCACCAGGACGGGCAGAAACCCAGACTTTTCCGCTTCACAGAGCCGGAAATTTCGTTCGGTTTTTCCGCGCGCTGCAACGTGTCACTGGAGCCGCATTCCGAGCGTGGCGCGGAACTGGCGGTCATCACCGGGCAGGATCCGTGCGTTGTCCGGGTCAGGAGCGGCCCGGGAGCCTTTTGCATCAACGGATCACCCTGTGCGGCGGATACGCCGGTGAAGCCGGGCGATGTCATCACGATCCATTCCTATAGCATCACGATCCGCAGCCTGCCCAAGGCGCTGACCGCAGCCGAACCCCCGCCGGCCGAACCCGCCGCGGAGCCTCTCACGTCGCTCGGAAACGCCGCGCCGGCGGAACCGGGGAAGGCCGTGGGCGCGCCCTCCGAAGAAAGGCCCACGAATCCCGCGGCCGCTCCCGCGGCGAAATCGGGGGAAGGGGTCTCCGCGACCCAGTCAAAGTCAGGCCTTTCCTATCTCTATCTTTTCTTCGCGCCCATTCAGGAATTCCTGATGGATGACGACGTGGCGGAAATCATGATAAACGGCCCCCGCCAGATCTATATTGAGCGCAAGGGCAAGTTGACTCCGGTTCCCGCCAAGTTTGCCAACGAGCAGTCGCTGCAGGCGGCCGTCATGAACGTGGCCCGGAGCGTCGGGCGCTTCTTTGACCAGGACAATCCCCGCCTCGACGCCCGCCTGCCCGACGGTTCGCGCGTGCACGCGGTGATGCCCCCGCTCTCGCGCGCCGGCACCACGGTCGCCATCCGCAAGTTCCGCCGCGAGAAGCTGACCGTCCAGCAGTTGGTGGATTTCGGAAGCATCACCAAGGAAGGCGCCCGCCTCCTGGACATCATAGTCAAGCTGGGGAGAAACCTCATCGTCTCCGGCGCCACATCGTCGGGAAAGACCTCCGTCCTCAATGTCCTGAGCGCCCTGATTCCGGACAATGACCGGATCCTCGTCCTTGAGGACGCGAGCGAACTACAGCTGCAGCAGGCGCACAAAGTTTGTTTTGAGACCCGAAAGGCGGATGAATACGGCAAGGGCGAGGTTACAATCCGCGACCTCCTCAACTCCGCACTGCGGCTTCGGCCGGACCGGATCGTCGTCGGCGAAATCCGCGGCGGCGAGGCACTGGACATGCTTCAGGCGATGAACACCGGCCACGAGGGCAGCATGTCGACAATCCACGCCAACAGCGCGCGCGACAGCCTGTCCCGCATGGAGACCTGCGCCCTGTTCAGCGGAATCGAGATTCCCCTGTCTGCGCTCCGTGAACAGGTCGCCTCCGCCATCCACATCGTCATCCAGACCGCGCGGCTGCACGACGGAACCCGCAAGATCACCGGCATCACCGAAGTCCTCGGCCTGAAGGACCGGGAATACCAGCTGCAGGACATCTATCTCTTCGATCAGGAAGGACAGTCCGCCGACGGAAAGATCGTGGGACGCCATGTTTTCACGGGGTATCAGCCCTCGTTTCTGAAGGCCGCCAGGCAGGCCGGATTCGATCTTGAGGGTCTTTTCTCCAAGTGAAGGCCCATTCCCGCTGCGGAACGGGTCGCTCTTGAAAGGCCGCTGAAGCCATGGAAATCGACAACGACTTGAAGAGGGAGGTTCGTGTCGAAACCGGCATGCGGTTCGGCCGCAATACCCCCACCCCTGCGGAAGTCAGGGAGTCCGCCCGGCAGATTCTGGAGTCAAAGCTCAAGCAAACGCGCCGGCAGCTCGACGCCGGGACCAAGGAGGAGCTCCTGAATGCCGTCGGCGACGATCTCCTGGGATTTGGCCCTTTGGAGCAGCACCTGCGGGACGACACGATCACGGAGATCATGATCAACGGCCCGCACCGGATCTTCATCGAAAGGGCGGGCAGGAAGATGCTTTCGGCAACCCAGTTCGAGGATGAAGGGCATCTGCGCTCCATTCTGGACAAGATGCTGATGCTGGCCGGGCGCCGGCTCGACGAGGGCTCCCCCTATGTCGATTTTTCCCTGAAGGACGGCTCGCGAATAAATGCGATCATATCGCCTCTCTCCGCCGACGGCTCGGCGATCACGATCCGGAAATTTCTGAACACCCTGCGTTCGCGGGACGACCTTGTCCGCCTGAAGACGATCAGCGAACCCATGAGCCGGTTCCTGAAGGCGGCCATAAAGGCCAAGCTCAACATCGTCTTCGCAGGCGCAACCGGCGCAGGCAAGACCGCGACGCTGAATGTCCTCTCCGGCGAGATCGCAGCCGATGAGCGCATTGTCACGATCGAGGACGCGCTGGAACTGAAGCTCAACCAGCAGCACGTCGTCCGCCTGCTGACCCGCGGCAACAACATCGAGGGCAAGGGGGCCGTGACCGTGCGCCAGCTTTTCAGCAACACGCTGCGGATGCGTCCGTCGCGAATCATCCTGGGCGAGATCCGCGGCGAGGAGGCCATGGATTTCCTCCAGGCGATTAACAGCGGCCATGACGGCACGCTGGCCGTGCTGCACGCGTCCACCCCGGCCGATGTCGTCGGCCGCCTGGAAACCATGGCCATGTATTCGGGCCTGGCCATTCCGTCCTCCGAGATCAGGAGGCAAATCTCCTCCGGGCTGGATCTCATCGTCCAGCACGAGCAGCTTTCCGACGGCTCCAGGAAAGTCACCTACATCACCGAGGTCGGCGGGATCGACAACGGTGGGATAATCCTCAACGACATCTTCCGATTCGAGATCCTCTCCTGCCTGGAAAACGGCGAGGTGACCGGCGAATTCAAGCTCGTCAACAGGCCCTCCGACGTCTCCCGCTTCAGGGAGCGCGGCGTCCCGCTCGACCAGGTCTTCTGACGGCCCGGTTGCCCGGCCCCATTTCAATCGGCGGATGCCCGGAATTCGCTGTGCCTGCGCCCGTAGAAAAGGTAGATCGCCATTCCCAGGGCCAGCCAGACGACAAACCGGATCCATGTGATCACGGTCAGTCCCGTCATCAGCCCGGCGCACAGCACTATGGAAATCAGCGGAAACCAGGGCACAAGCGGAACCCTGAAGACCCGCGGCCGGCCAGGCTGGCTGCGGCGCAGGACAATGACGCCGAACGACACGAGGACGAAAGCAAAGAGGGTGCCGATATTGGAAAGGTCGGCGGCGTCGCCGATGTCGATCAGGCCCGCGGGGAGTCCGACTGCGACGCCCGCAATCCACGTCGACCAGTGCGGCGTCCTGAAGCGGGGATGGACCGCCGAGAAAGGCTTCGGAAGGAGGCCATCCCGCGACATGGCAAACCAGATCCGCACCTGTCCGTATTGGAAGACCAGCAGGGATGAGAGCATCCCCGTCAGGGCGCCGATGATGATCACGGACTGGAACACCGGCCTCGCACCCAATTGCCTCAGGGCGTAGGCGACCGGCGCCTCCGCGCCCGCGCCGGAGCCGAACGTGGAAAACGGCAGCATTCCGAGAAGCACCAGGGCCACGCCGACATACAGGACGGCGCACACCACAAGCGAGGCGATGATCCCGATCGGAATGTCCCGGCTGGGGTTGCGGGCCTCCTCGGCCGCCGTGGATACCGAGTCGAATCCGATGTAGGTGAAGAAGATGATCGCCCCGCCCGTCACGACGCCCCCGAAGCCGGAGGGCGCGAACGGGTGCCAGTTTGCCGGGTGGACGAGCATTCCGCCGACGACGAGGAACGTGACGATCGCCCCTAGCTTCACGAGAACCATCAGGTTGTTCGCCTTCGCAGACTCCCGCACGCCGCGGACGAGAAGCACCGTCACGATGAAAACGATGAGGAACGCCGGAAGGTTGAACCAGGCCCCGGTGAGGTGTCCCTCGGCCCACACCGGGCTCGACCACCTGGCGGGAATGTCGATCCCGAATGTCGCCATCTGCGCCTTGAGATAGCCCCCAAATCCCACGGCGACCGCGACGTTGCTGACCGCGTACTCGAGGATGAGGTCCCAGCCGATGACCCACGCAAAAAGCTCCCCCAGCGTGGCGTAGGAATAGGTGTAGGCGCTCCCGGCAATCGGAATCATCGAGGCAAGCTCGGCGTAGCACAACCCGGCGAAGCTGCACGCCACGGCCACTAGGATGAACGAGATCGCGATCGCAGGTCCCGCGGCGGGCCGGCCGTGCATGAGGGCTCCCTGGAAGCTCCAATGCCGGAAGAAATTGACTGCGAGATCGAGGACCTGGGCGTGCAGGATGGATGGAGCCTCAAAGTGCTCGCCGGCAGCTGCGGTTCCCGTGAGGACAAAGATGCCCGAGCCGATGATTGCGCCGACTCCCAGGGCGGTGAGGCTCCAGGGGCCGAGGCTTTTCGCCAGCCGCCGCGACGGCTCCTCGGACTCGGCGATGAGCCTGTCGATCGACTTGCAGGCAAACGCCTGGCGTCCCGCCCTCTTCCGTGCAGGCGTCATTGGGGCATCCATGCGATTTGCCGGTTGACCAAGGGCGCAAGTGAGCCCGCGGGCGCAGTGCCAGTCAAGGGAACGAAAAGAATCGCATGACCCCGTGTCCCGCGCATCCTCGTTCATCCGGACTGCAATGAGCAAATACGACTTCGCCCTGGACATGAAGTCCGACAATTCGGTGTCGCAGATCCTGAGGAACATCCGGCCCGATTCCGACGTTCTCGAGGTCGGCTGCGCCCACGGGCGGATGACCAAGTATCTCCGCGAAACGCTCGGATGCCGCGTCTCCATCATCGAAAGGGACGCCGGGGCCGGACAGGCGGCCTCCGCCTTCGCAAGCGACGCGACATTGGTCGGCCCCGACCTGGGGGACGTTGAAAAGGACGGCTGGCTCCGTCATCTGCGCAGCAACGGCCGGAGCTTTGATTCCATCATCCTGGCCGACATCCTGGAGCACCTGTCACACCCGGGCGCGATCCTGAAGCAGTCGGTCGAATTCCTGCGGCCGGACGGCTCGATCTGGGTGTCGGTCCCAAATCTCGCGCACAACTCGGTCCTGATCGAGCTCCTGCACGACCGGTTCGACTACCGGGACGTCGGGCTCCTCGACTCGACCCATGTCCACTTCTTCTCGGAGCAATCGCTTCTGAAGATGGTCCTGGCCGCCGATCTCCGGGTCGCCCGGAGGCTGGACCCGATCCAGTGGATCTCCCAAACCGAGTTCAAAAGCTCCTACGAAGGGCTCCCCTGGACTGTGGCCCTGTTCCTCCGGGCGCGGAAGAACGGCGAAGTGTACCAGTTTGTCTGGGAACTGAAGCGCCGCGGTGCGGAGCCCCCGGTCATCTGAGGTCAGCCCTTCTCACTTCCCCGGGTTCGCTCCCTTGACGTTAGTGGGAATGCAGTAGAACCCGGTTCGTGCGCACATGTAGAGCGTCTGCCGATCCGCGCCTCCAAAGCACATGTTTGCCGGACTCTCGGGCACTTGAATATATCCGATCTGCTTTCCGGTCTTTGTGTCCACGACGGTCACCCCACCCGGCTTGCCGCCGCCGGCGCTCATGTACAGGTTGCCATGATCGTCCAGGGTCATTCCGTCGGAGCCGAAACCGCAAACGAGCTTTTTGCCGGTCAGCGATCCGTCCGGCTGAATGTCGAAGGCCCACGTCTGCCCTCCGGCGATGTCGGAGACATATAGGGTCTTCCCGTCGGGCGTGCCGGCTATTCCGTTGGGCATCCCGTTCCGGCCATTGGGCGAATCGAATGGATCGAGGACGCGCGTGACGGTCCGGTGGTCGGGCGAAACGAAATAGACGCTCATCATGTTCTGCTCCTGCCTCCGTCCCGGCGCCCACCACTTCCGGGCGTAATAGGGATCCGTAAGATACAGGCCTCCATCGGGCCTGACCCAGACGTCGTTCGGACCGTTGAGAAGCCTCCCTTGATAATTCGTCACCAGCACGGTGTGGGCGGGCAGCGTTATTTTCTCCGGCCGGGCCTGGTCGCCCACGGCGGGGTTCAGCGGCTGCGGATAGGGAACGGTCTCGGTGTCGGTGATCGAAATGGACCACACTGCGTTTCTTTCGTCGGCGCAGGAGATGAGGTTGCCGTGGTAATCGAAACTCATGCCGTTGGAATATCCGGAAGGATGCATGAAGACGGACAGTTTCCTGTCCGCGACACTCCACCGCATGATCTTGTCGCTGTTCTGCTCGACGAAATAGACGTCGCCGTTCGGCGCGCACGTCGTCCCTTCCGTGAATGGTCTCCCGTCAACGGTGTAGGGTTCGGTCGGCAGGGTTGCGAGTTTCTCGACCTTTGCGCCGGGGGAGATCGTCGGCGGCAGGCCCATGTTCGCGTCCGGCCGGGCCCGGGCCGGAGCGGCTTTGGGCGAATTTGCGGGCGCCTGGGCGAAAACGCCGGCCGAAATCGCCGACGCTGCAAAAAGACCCAAACCAAGGGTTTTTCGAAAAGCATTCATATTGGGGCAATCGAGGGTTAACCTGCATCCATCACAAATTCCGACGGATCTTGCCCACCCTCAAAGGAAAAATGGAAAGATGCAATGGCGGGGCAGACTGCCCTATACTCCGCCGAATTGATCATCTTTCGGCCACGGCTGCCGCACTGCCGCTCTTTATGGTCAGAGCGGCAGGTGCCAGGCCAGGCGATGTCACGGTCAGGCCGATGATCCCGGGAACCGGAGTCGATTGGATGACGATCAGGACTTTCCCCTTGTAGGCTTTCCGTCTGGTTCCCTTGAACGGCTCATTGCTCGCAAAGTCTCCGCTGGCGATTCCGACGCTCCGGCCCGGTCCGGTCATTGTGAATTGGACCGGATTGCCGGCGGTGACAATCGGGTTGTTGTCCGCATCGCAGACATCGACCTCGATGCAGGAGGCGTCGTTTCCGTCGGCCTCCAGGTTGGTCCGATCGGGTTTGAGGATGAGTTTCGCAGGCGCACCCGCGGTCCTGATGATGTCCGTGGCCGCCGCCTTTCCGCCGTTCATGCCGACCGCCCGTATTGCACCGGCCTGCCACGGGACATTCGTCCACTGCATGATCCCTGTCTTGGCAAAATCGCTCGATTTCCTGGTCCCGATCTTCGTGTCGTTGACGTACAGGTCCACGCTCTCGCAGTTGGTGTACGTGACAACGTCGACCGGTCCCTTCTGGTTCCAGTTGTCGTCCAAAACCGGCATTGCGCGGCCATTGCCCGTGCCGTTGCCGATCGCGACATGAACCATCGGCGACTCGCTCCACTGGCTTTGCTGGTAATAGAACCAGGACTTGCGGAAGATGCAGTTGTCGAGGAAGCCGCTCTGTCCGCCCAGGTTCTTCTTGCTCTCGCCGAGGTAGTCCACGCCCGTCCACAGGTGATGGCCCACGACGTAGGGCCTGTCCCTCACCAGGAACCAGGTCGGAATGTTGGTGCGGGGCATTGAATACGGGTCCTGTTCGGTCCCGACAATGACCGCTGACGGATTCAACTCATGGATGGCGTCGAACAGGCGGTCCTGGTAATTGATCCCGACAACATCCTCGACGTCGCCAAGCGCCGCGAGTCCGGGGGCGTCATCCCATCCCGAAACGCAGGCGTGCGTGTAGGGCCTTGTGCTGTCGAGTTTCCTGGCGAAGGGAACCACCATCCTGAGGGTGTCCGGGATGTATGCGGGCACCTTGGCATTTGCGATCACCTCGTTGCCCAGGCTCCAGATCACCACGCACGGGTGGTTGCGGTCCCGTTCGATGAACGAGGTGAGGTCCTTCCGCCAGACCTGGTCGAAATCCGCGTAGAACGATCCGGCGTTGGTCCTCGACCATTTGTCGCACCATTCATCCATGACCATCATGCCCAAACGGTCGCACGTGTCGTAAAACTCCGGACTCGCCGGGTTGTGCGTCGTCCGGATGGACGTGCACCCGGAGGCCAGCAGCTCCCTGATGGTCCGCTCCCACATGGAATCGGGCACGGCGGCCCCGGCCGGAATCAGCGTGTGGTGGATGCAGACGCCTTTCAGCTTCATCGGAACGCCGTTGATCGTGAATCCCTCGGTCGCGGAATACTTCAGCTCCCGGATCCCGAATGGGCTGACGTAGTCGTCGGTCGGCGCGTTGCCATCCAAAAGTCTCGAGTAGGCGCAATAGCGCACGGGGCTCGAGGGCGACCAGAGTTTGCAGGGCGAAAGCGGCAGCGTCTGCTCGCAGATATTCGTTCCGTCGGCCTCGATGGAAATCGGCGTGGAGACTGTCCTCAGGGCGTCCCCGTCCTCATCGAAAATCGTCGTTTCCAATTCGCGCATCTGCGGAGTCGCAAGATCATTCACCACCTCCGTCCGGACTTTGATCTCCGATTGTGACACCGCCACCCTGGGTGTGGTCACGGCGGTCCCCCAGTTCTTGATATGGACCTTGTCCGTTGCGATGAGCCATACATGGCGGTAGATGCCTGTCCCTGAATAGAAGTGCGATCGGCGGCTCGTCTGGTTGTCCACGAACACCGCCAGCACATTGTCGCCCGTCGCGTTGAGGTACGGTGTCAGGTCGCAATTGAAGCTGACATACCCGAACCGCTGGCTGCCGACCTGGGTGCCGTTCAGGTAGATCCTGGAGTCCTGGTAGACCCCGTCGAACTGGACGATGACCGTCTTGCCGGAAAAGCCCTTCGGAAGCGTGAAGTGCCTCCGGTACCAGCCCATGGCGCCGGGATCATTGTCGGTCGTGCTCACCAGCGTGATGCTCATGTCGTGCGGGACATTCGTCGCCGCCCAGCCCGAATCATCGAAGGCGACGGTCTCTGCGCCGGGAAGGTTGCCGGTCTGCACCTTCCAGCCCTCGTCGATCCGCAGCTTGATTCGGCTTTTAAGGTATTTCCCCTCCAGGCGTTCAATGGCCGTCGCATGCACGTTGCCGGCAGCGAACAGCGACAGCACCGAAAGCATCAAAAGCGCGCCGACAGGGTTGTTACGCATAACGTCTTCCTGGGTAGGGTCTTGGCCGAAAACGTGACTTTCCTGAACCAGATCAGCAAGGTCTGCTACAGGCAAGCCAACTAACAAGCTAGCGAAAAGCCTGGCGCAGGTGTCGGTAACCGAGGCAGGAGGCAATGCCCAGGCCCGCCA
Organism: uncultured Opitutaceae bacterium; assembly: GCA_964605835.1. Lineage (GTDB taxonomy): Bacteria > Verrucomicrobiota > Verrucomicrobiia > Opitutales > Opitutaceae > Palsa-1447. The sequence goes on along the minus strand of CAZSEH010000023.1, from coordinate 1,667 downwards.
AAAGGCAGGTTGCAGGGAGAACCCCCAGGCTTATGCCGGGCAGGATCAGGACCGGTCCATTGACCGCGCGCTGGATCAGGGTGGAAGCCCCGGCGAGGAAGTCCCTGCCGCCAAGGAGAAGGATCAAAAGGACGGACAGGATGCTGGCGGAAACGAGAAGCAGGCAACGGCGATTGGTTCCGGCGTTATTCCGGTCGCGGGGAATGGCGGCCATGACGCGAGCCGTGAAACCGTCATCATCGATGTACTCTATCTTACAGTTCTTCATAAGCAGGCTCAGTTTTGGGTCGTCAGCGTCCACTGGAGAAAACGGTCGGTATTCCTCAGGCATAGGCATCGAGAAATGAACGAAGGCGTGTCTTTGCCCTCAGGATGTGGGTCTTGAGCGTGCCCAGCGGGCAGCCCATGAGCCCCGCGGCCTCCTCATGGGACAGCCCGTCCCGGTAGCAAAGGCGGAGGGCGACCTGCTCCTCCGGGCGAAGGGTTGCAATCGCCGCATCGAGATCCTGCCCGACGTCCGCAGACGCCTGCGGATCGGAGGAACCGCCGTCCCCGGCGCCAACTCCCTGCGACGTATCGACCGGCTCCTCGCGGCGGCGGCGCAAATGCCCGCGGAAACGGTTGTAAGCTATTCCGAGGAGCCAGGTGCTGAACTTGGAGCCTCCCTCAAAGTGACGAAGGCTGCGGTAGGCCTCGATCAGCGCCTCCTGGGCGAGGTCGTCCGCGAGGGAGTGATCGCCTTTCGTGAGGCTTCGCAGGAAACCGCGCAGGGCCGACTGGTTTCGCTTCACAAGCTCTGAAAAGGCGTGCCGGTCGGAGGAGACCAGCACGCGCGCGATCAGGTCGGCGTCGGAGGGTGACACAAGGTGTTTCGCTCAGCCCTTGTCGTTCTTTGCCCCGCTTCCTTCAAAGGCCGAGTTGATCAACAGCGCTACGCCGATGAGCCCCGGAATCAAAGAGGCCCATCTCAAATTCCACGCGACCTTTGCCCCCACCGGCCCGCCCACCGACGCAAAGAAGAAATAGAGGCCTATGCCGACGGCTATCAGGATCAGCCCTGCCTTGCGGTCGTTGAACTTGCGCTTTGGCTCGCAGGCGGCGGGCGGGTTGAGGAGTTCGGGAGGCAGGGGCTGCCCCTTTTCGAGCGCCAGCCGGATTGTGGCGTGGTGAAGCTCGGCCTTCTTGCGGGCGTTGGCAGAGTTCACGGCCACGATCGCGACAATAAAAGCAAATGGAGTCACGATCGCGACAAAGCCAATGAGCATTCCGGCGAAGGGAATCAGTTCGACCAAGGCTGCGAGCAGAGGAATGGAGAAGGTGTTCATGTTGTTCTGGATTTACGCCGATGAGTGGTCGCCAGACTGCGTTTTGGATTCAGGAAAATGAATCTTTATTCCCTGGGACGTCAGCAACCGAAAGTTCGCTCACCGCAGGCCGAGAAAAGCCAGACTGAGCAGGAGAAGCAGCGCGACACCCGCCGCCCACCAGTACCACGCGATGCCGTTGACGGCCTTCGGCCGGCGAATCGCCGGTTCGTCGTCTCCCGGCAGATCGAGTCCATCGTAGATCGACGCCTCTCGCCAGCCGGTGCGCTCGTCTGCGCCGCACCCGGGGCAGCTCTTCGCATTGCGCGGTATATCGGCGCCGCACTGGGCGCACTCCTCGGG
>CAZSEH010000022.1:0-42596 GCA_964605835.1 uncultured Opitutaceae bacterium | reverse complement strand
ACAGCGTCGGGCTCGACTATTGGAAGCCTTGCGGGTTTCGCCACCCGCTCCCAGTCAGCCGCGGACATGATTATCGAATCGGTGAGACTGCCGCAATTGAAGGCCACGGTGGGGTAATTGCGGCCGATCGTCACGTCCGCCGTAAGTTCAAAAGGCAGCACGGGCTGCCCGAACGGAGGCACGGAACCCGGAACGAGGCCCGTCAGGGCAAGTAGTTCCTCCTTTGATGCGAAGCGCAACCGGCCAACGCCGAGCTGCCTCTTTACAGACGACGAATCCAGTCGCCTGTCTCCCGGCAGCACGAACAGTCGGAATTGATCGTCGGCCTTCAGAAGCAGAGCCTTGGCTCCGCTGCCAATAGGCTCGCCCCGGACCCGGGCGGCGTCCGCAGAGGTAAGCGTCGGTTCATGATGAACCTGCCGAAAGTTGACCCCGGCCTCCGTCAAATAGAGCACCAGGCGGTCGTGTACGGAGAGGTCGCTGTTCATGGCTGATGACAAACAAAGACGGCTTCCGTCCGCGGGAGGCAACATTTCTCGGGACAGGGGGGCATCCGAAGACTGAAAATGGCCTCCCTGCTTTTACTCGACTCCCGGCCGACTGCATGTCCAATTTGAGCGGTCCGCACCGGAAGATACCGCCGGTTCGAACGAAAAAAGTGACAAAAACCCCGCCCCGTTCGTCATTCAGCGAGATGCCGCAACCCCGTTTCGATCCGTTTAACGCATGAAAACTCCGATCTTTGCCTTGTTCAGCCTTTTCGCCGCCAGCGGTTTCCTGCTTGGCCAGCCGGCCGCCCCGACCCCCGGCACCGCTCCAGCGACCCCGCCGAGGCCGCGCATGGTTCTGCCCGTGCCCGCCAACCCAAGCCTGCCCTCGCTGATTCTCATCGGCGATTCGACCGTCCGCAACGGGATGGACGACGGCCAGGGCAAGGGGGCCGAGGGCCAATGGGGATGGGGCCACACAATCGCCGAGCTGTTCAATACGGCCAGGATCAACGTGGTCAACCGGGCGGTCGGGGGTCTGAGCAGCCGCACCTACCTGACCGGCGGGAACTGGGAGCGGACACTCGCGATAATAAAACCCGGCGATTTTGTCGTCATGCAGTTCGGCACGAACGACAGCGGCGCAATCAACGATCGCTACCGCGCCCGCGGATCCATCCCGGGAACCGGCGACGAGCAGAAGGAAATCGTCAACCTGCTAAACTCGAAGAAGGAGGTCGTGCACAGCTACGGCTGGTACCTGCGGAAATTTGTCGAGGACACCCGCGCCAAGGGCGCCACCCCGATCGTCTGCTCCATGGTTCCCCATAAGCAATGGGACTCCGAGGGCCGGATCCGGCGCGCAGCCAACTACGCCGCCTGGACCCGCGAGGTCGCCGACCAGGAAAAGGTGGGCTTCATCAACCTGAACGAGATTGCCGCAGCCCGCTACGACGCAATGGGCCGCGACAAGGCGATGACGCTCTTTCCGCAGGTTACACCCGAAGAGCACACCCACACAAACCTCGCCGGCGCGCGGGTTCTCGCCGAATGCGTGGTGGCCGGCCTCAAGCTCCTCCCCGGTAACCCGCTTGCTTCATTCTACTCGGACCGGGCTGCCTCAATCGCCGCAGCCGAACCCGCCTCGGCGGTTGCCCCCGCCCCGCCCGCCCTCTCGTATCGGTTCCAGTTCGGGGCCGAAAAGGCCGCCCCGGGCTACACCCTGGTTGCTCCCGACGCGGCGTACTCCAGGGAAACGGGCTACGGCTTCGAACCGGAAACCAAGGTGACTGCAATTGCCAGGGACGACAGCAATCCCCTGCACGCCGGCGCAATCACTTCCGCCAAACCCATTGCGTTTTCCGTCGCCGTGCCTGAAGGCAACTACCGCGTCACGGTCACCCTGGGCGACCCGACTGCCGAGGCGAACACGACGGTCAAGGCCGAAGTGCGCCGCCTGATGGTCGAGCACCTTCACACGGGAATCGGACAGTTCGAGACCCGCACCTTCACCGTCAATGTCCGCCGGCCTCAGATTTCCACGGGCGGCGAGGTCAACCTCGACAGCCGCGAATGGGACAAGGCCGCCAATCGGGCCATCTCGCGCAGCTGGGACGACAAGATGACGCTGACCTTCAGCGACGCCCACCCAGCCCTGGCCGCGATTGAAATTCAAAAGGTGGACAACGCCATCACCGTCTTCGTTCTCGGGGACTCGACCGTTGTCGATCAGCCTGGCTCGCCGGGCGGCAGTTGGGGCCAGTATTTTCCCCGCTGGTTCAAGCCCGAGGTTGCCGTTGCCAATCACGCAGAGTCCGGCGAGACCCTGAAGGGCTTCCTGAAGGAACGGCGCTGGGACAAGGTGCTGGATTCAATCAAGGCGGGCGATTACGTCATCATAGAATTCGGCACGAACGACTCGAAGGACCGCGGACCGCAGAACATGTACCCCAATCAGGATTTTTCCGAGACCTTCGCTCCGGCCAACACAACGTATAGGGAACTTCTCCGGCAGTTCGTCGGGGATGCGCAGAAGCTGGGCGCCCTGCCCATCATCGCCTCACCATCGGCCCGCCGGGGCGAGGTTGCGCACCCGGGAAGCTTGAGCTCCTACGCCGACGCGGCCATGGCAACGGCCAAGGAGCTGGGTGTCCCCGGAATCAACCTCAACGCCATGGGAATGGAGATGACCAAGGCACTGGGAACGGACGCCGAGCGCCAGTTCGGCGACCGCACCCATCACGTCGAATACGGCGCCTACCTTCAGTCGAAGTGCATCGTCGAGGGGATCAGGCGGGACAACCTCGACCTGGCCAAGTACATCGTGGACGACTTCGGCGAGTTCGACCCGAGCCATCCCGAGCCCACGCCCCCCCATTTCACCCTGCCACCCGACCCGTCGAGCCGGATGGGAGGGCGGCGCAAGGCCCCCGCCGCTCCAGGCCAGGCGGCGCCAGCAGCTCCAAACCAGTCGATGTACGGCGCGGGAATGCCCGCTCCGTAACCGTCGCCCGTGCGCCTGGCCGGCCGCGGAGCCCAGCCCGAAAATTTCACGAAGCACGAGGAATTTTCGGGCTAACGTTCCACGGTCGTCTCCCCGAGGTGCAGCGCGCCTTGGAGCCTGATGTCGCGCGATGAGCTGCCGACTTCCAGCCTGAAATCGTCCGCCTCAGCCGCCCAGCCGGCCCTGGCCGGATCGTAGAACGCGAAAGCGCGGCGATCGAGAGCGATCGAGACGGTCTTTTTTTCACCGGGATTCAGGGTCACCTTTCGGAATCCCTTCAGCTCCTTCGGCGGCCTCGGCAGGCTTGGCTTCTCCTGGTGCACATAGAGCTGCGCCACCTCGGCCCCTGCGCGATCTCCTGTGTTTGTGATCTCAAACTCGGCCGTGACGACCGGACCCTTCGGGTCGGACCCGGCGACTAGGCGCAAACCGGAATAGTCGAACTTCGTGTACGAAAGTCCGTAGCCGAATGGAAAAAGCGGCTCGATCTGCTTCGCGTCAAACCATCGATACCCGACGAGCAGGCCCTCGGCGTAATGAACGACGCCGTCCCGGCCGGGAAACTCGCCAACCGCGTGGGCGGGTGAATCCTCGAGGCGCTTGGGATACGTGCACGGCAGTTTCCCGGAAGGGTTCACGTCCCCGAACAGAATGTTCGCGAGGGCCGTTCCCCCCTCCGTGCCTCCGTACCAGGCCTGGAGGACGGCCGGCACCCGGTCGAGCCAGCCGCCCATTTCCACGGGTGAACCGGAGGCGATGACGACAATCGTACGGGGGTTGGCCGCGACCACCCGCCGGATCAGCTCGTCCTGGCCCCATGGCAGCCCCAGGTCCTTGCGATCAGCCCCTTCGCAGTCGAACGGACGCTCGTGGATCAGTCCGCCGATCACGATGGCCACGTCGGCCGCCCGGGCCGCGGCGACGGCCTTTTCAATCAGGTCGGCCCCTCCGTCCTTCCGGTAACCGGGCGAATAGGTGATGTTTGCCGTGGCGCCCATCCGGTGGAGGATGCCTTCGAGCGGGCTCACTTCGTAGAGCGCCTTTATCTTGGCGCTGTCGCCGCCGTGGGCCTGGAGGCGCACGGCATTTTCCCCGATGACGGCGATCGAGTTCAGACTGCCCGCGGCCAGGGGAAGGGCTCGGCCGTCGTTCTTCAGCAGCACGATCCCCTCTTCGGCGACATGGCGGGCCGCGTCCTGGTGTGCCGCCGTGTTCAACGAGCCGTCCTCCCTCCCGTCAAAAACGTGCGTCGCGATCATGACCCGCAGATTCCGGCGGACCTTCTCGTCGAGCGTGGCGGCGGGGAACTCGCCCCGCTTCAGGCCGTCCCGATATGCCCCGGCCAGAAAATACCTCTCGTAGACGCCCGGACCGGAGTCCGCCGCCGACTTTCCCTGCGGCGCCCCCGGGCGGGGGCGGGGATCGGTGCCCATCTCAAGATCGAGTCCGTTGAAGACCGCCTCGCGGGTGTCATGCGTGCCTCCCCAGTCGGACATGACCAGGCCCTTGAACCCCCACTCCCCCTTGAGGACGCGGTTTATGAGATAGTCGTTCTCGCAGCAGAATTGTCCCCGGAACCGGTTGTACGCACCCATCACCGCCCAGGCGCCACCCTCCTGGACCGCCGCGCGGAAAACCGGAAGGTAGATTTCCCGCAGGGTGCGCTCGTCCATCTCGACATCGATCGAGCCGCGCTGCGTCTCCTGGTTGTTCGCCGCGAAATGCTTCACGCAGGAGGCGACTCCGTGCGCCTGCACCGCGCGGATGTAGCTGACGGCCATGCGCGAGGCGAGGAAGGGGTCCTCGCCCAAAAATTCGGACGTGCGGCCGTTGAGCGGCGTCCGCTGGATGTTGACGCCGGGCCCGAGCATGATGTCCTTGCCTCGCCTCCTCGCCTCCTCGCCGATCACATTGCCATAGGCGGCCGCGGCATCCGGATTCCAGGTCGCGGCAAGCCCGATCAGCACGGGCATGCAGGTCGAAAAATCGTCGGTGTGCCCGGCGACGTTCCACGTGTCGGGCCCGACGTCCTCACGCACCCCGTGCGGACCGTCGGACATCCAGCGGCTCGGGATTCCCAGGCGCGGAATCGCTGCGGTCGTGAACTTCGAGTCGGCATGGACAAGCGAGAGCTTCTCTTCCTGCGTCATCCGGCCGAGGAGGTCCTCGACGCGGGACTCGAGCGGAGCGGCTGGATCGAGATAGGCCGGCCGCTCATCCGCGGCCGGGAGCGGACGCTGACAGGAAAGAGCGCCGATCCCAACCAGCAGGGACGGCAAGGCGGCGAGCCGGGGCTTGTTCATGGAATGAAAACCGTCGTCGCCCCGCCGGTGTAGTTTACCGTCTTCTGCGGCTTGGGTTCGAAAGAGAAGCCCGCCGGTTCATCGGCAGAGACCAGCACGACGTCAAATTTCCTCTCCCGCCGCATTCCGGGATACGCGCCTAAGCGCCGCCCGATCGTGAGCGTTCGCGCCACATCATCCCAATTGAGCAAAATGCGCGAAAACTCATTGCGCTCGTACCCGTAGCTCTCCCCGTCGTCCTCGTAGAGTGAAAATGACCCGTTCGAGCCCGTGTAGACATAGAGCGTGATCGGATCGGCCGGTTTCTCGGACGTGTACTGCAGCTCCGGCCCGACCGGCAGGATCGTGCCGGCCCGGACGTAGAGGGGAATCCCATCGACAGGCGCCGCCGCGTCGACCGTGCGCCCGCCCGCCGCGGCTGCTCCGGTCCAGAAGTCATACCAACCACCGCTCGTCTGCGGCAGATAGACCGCCCGGCTTCTGGCCTGGTAGGTCGTCACGGGGGCAACGAGCAACCCCGGGCCGAACAGGTATTCATCCGCCAGGGAGCGCGCGTTGGCATCAGCCGGAAAATCCATGACCAGCGGCCGCATCATCGTGCCGCCATCCTGCGTGACGGCGCCCGCCAGCGAATAAACGTAGGGAAGAAGCCGGTAGCGAAGCCGGTCGAACTTCACGACAGCCTTGTACGCCGGGTGCGAATCGCCCCCGAACGTCCACGGTTCGCGGACCCTCAGTTCGCCGTGGATGCGCGTCAGCGGGCAGAACGTGGCGAACTCGAACCAGCGCGCATTGAGTTCGCGCCACTCCTCGGCATCCGCGGGCTTCTGGTTCTCCGCGGAGAAGCGCGACTGCATCGTGTAGCCGCCGCTGTCCGAGGTCCAGAACGGCACACCCGACAGGCTGTAGCCGAGGCCGGCCGCGACCTGCTTGGCCAGTGCGGTAAAGGTCGAGGTGACGTCGCCGGACCAGGTGACCGTCGCGTAGCGCTGGATGCCTGCGAAACCGGAGCGCGTGAGGATGAACACGCGCTGGTCGGGCGCCACGGCGCGCTGGCCCTCGTAAACGGCGCGGCTGTTCTCGAGCGCATAGGCGTTCAGGACGCGCGCGGCCGGACCCAGGGCGGTCCGGTCCATGAAGTGCTGCTGCCGCTCCAGGGTCGTCGGCGACGGCTGCGCGACTTCGGGTTCTGTCGCGTCCATCCACCACGCGTCGATGCCCCGCCGGAAGAGCGCCGAATTGACCTGGCTCCAGAACAGACTGCGCGCGGCCGGGTTGAAGGCGTCGTAGTAGGCGTAGTTGTAACCGCCATCCCCAACCCAGTCGCGGACTCCCTCGACAAGCGTCGGCTGGTAGAGGAATCCCCCGGCCTGCATGGCCTTGAAATTCTCGTTTCCGGCGTAGTCGCCCGAGTAGAACTTGCCCCAGACCGAGATCATCACGTGGGCGTGGCGCTCGTGCAGCTGCTTGATCCAGCGGTCGGGATCGGGAAAGCGTTGCGGGTCGAAACGATGGGAACCCCAGGCATTTTGCGGCCAATACATCCAGTCCTGGACGATGTTGTCGAATGGCACGCCGCGGCGGCGGTATTCGTCGACGACATCGAGCGATTGCTGCGAGGTCTCATACCTCTGGCGCGACTGCCAGAGGCCGAACGCCCAGCGCGGCAGCAGCGTCGCCCGGCCCGTTAGCTGCCGGTATCCGGCGACGACCCGGTCGAGCTTCGGTCCATAGACGAAAGTGTAGTCGATGCCGTCCCCCACCTCGGACCAAAGCGCCGTCGGCGCGCCCGAGTCCGAAGGCGTCTTCCAGCGCAGTTGAAGCGTGTTTGCCTGTTCGCCCCCGGCTTCGATCTTGAGCGCATGGCGCCGGCCGGCCTCCAAATGCGCCTTCACCTGGTCGTATTCCGCCAGCCAGTCCTGGCGCCAGTGGTTGATGACCAGCTTGCCGTCCAGCCAGACCCTGATGCTTCCGTTGGAATAGGTCCTCAGCTGGTATTCGCCCGTGGCGGGCGGCGCGATTTCGCCAGTCCAGCGCCACAATGCCGGCGTTCGGCTGCCCCTCTCCCTCGGCGGAAGCGCGACTTCGCCCGCCACACCCGCGTCCAGCAATTGTTCGGGATTGCCGGCCGTGTACCGGCCCCGGGTCAATCCGCCCGCCTGGCCGGCGGCGTCGCGCAGGAACTCGGCCGGGATCGCCACGAAGGGCCGGACATCGCCGAAGCGCGTGTACGAGCAATTGTCCCACAGGATTCCGTAGCCGCGGCTCGAGACAAGAAATGGGACGACGACCGTTGTGTTTCGCTGCCAGAGCTCGAGGTCGAGCCCCTTGATGTCGACCGCGCCAAGCTGCTGCTGGCCCAGTCCGTGGAGCGACTCATCGGCAACCGGCTCCCATTGCTGCCTCACGTGGAACGTCTTCTCGCCCTGCACCAGGGCCGGCTCGATCGTCCGCCCGCCCGGGCGCTCGGCGAGGATCGCCTGTCCCGCCGCGTCCAGGAACGTCACCGCGCCGGTCGCGAGGTCAACGCGCGCCTGAACCCTCGGCGTTCGAACCGTGGCTGTGAGCGGGTCGCTCGCAAGACTCCAGGTCGCGGGCGCGACCGACCGGCGTTCGACCATGAGGCTCGTCCGGTCAAAAAACGCCCGGTCGCGGGCGTAGGCGACCCGGATGATGTCATCGGAACAGACGGTCAGCTTGAGCCAGCCGCCCCCCTGCGCGACGACGATTCCGTCGGCGAGTTTCTCAGGCGGCGCAGCCTGGATCAGGACCGGGCTCAATGCCGCGGCCAGCGCTGCAAGGATGGTGGCGGGGATCTTCATGATATTGGGAGCAAATCGGTTCGCAAACCCTCCGGATTGCCGGCCCATGCGGCACTCAGAGATTGGGCACGGTGAAGATGCGGTCGTAGTCACGCCAATGCGCATTCATGGTGTCGATCTTGAGCTGGAGCTGGTTGAGGAGGTCCGGGCCGAGGCGCATGACGAACTCTTCCCCGGCTGTTGGCGCCATGTCTAGGATCGGTTCGTCACTTTGCCTGATGAGCTGCATCAGGTGGACGGTGCCGTCGATTTCCCTGCGGGCCGTCTCGAGCATGTCGGCGCGCGCCCAATCGGGCTGCGTCCCGAGCGGCGGATTGTACTCGGGCCGGGTGCCCCGTGCGTGGATGCGGTCGAGGTGGGCCTGGTAGGTCACCATGTTGTCTGCGGAGTTCAGCAGGCAGATGACCGCCTCGAATCGCGTCGCGTGCAGCTCCCATTCGTGGCGCTGCCTGGGATCGGTCGCCCTCCGGGCGATCCGCAGGGCGGCGTTCTGGGCGCTGCGGATGTCGGGCACCGTCGTCTCGATGACGCGCTGGAAGAGCATCTTCGCCCCCCATCCCTTGTACATGAGCATGGCCTGCACATCGACGAGGTCATCCGCCTGCCTTTCGCTGCGCGCCTGGAGGAGAAATTTCCGGTAGTAGTCCTTCTCGGCGGGCTTCAGCTCCCCGGGAAACGGCACCATCGGACGGTTGATCCACCGGGTGAGGACGTGTCCGAAGCGCAGCATGGCGCCAAAATCGAGGGCGCTCAGCCGCGTCTGCGCTTCGTTGACCGACTGCCACATGGCCAGGTAGTCGTCGGCCGACTGCTCGCCGACCTCCTTCACCGCCGTGTTGCGCTGGGCAGTCGCCCTTTCGACCTGATTGGGAGCCCCGCCGCCTTCGCCACGTCCGCCGCCGCCGCCGGCCCGGCCGCCACCGCCCATCCCCGCCGGGGCCTGCGGCAGCCCGACCACCGGGTAAAACAGCCCGCGCGCACCGCCCATCCCCCCCCGTTCGCGATTGCCGGCATAGGGACGGCCATCCGGACCTTCGCGACCGGCCACGGACATTCCGGCAGGCAAGCGCCTCGCGATTGCCTGGATGACTTCCTCCGAAAAGGTCTGCGTCATCCATTGCCTCGCTTCGATCGGATTGATGCTGACCGACACCTTGATCTTGAACTCATCGGCGGCGGTCTGGAAATTGTTCATGAAACCGGCGACCCGCTCCTCCATCGGACGGTTCTTCCATTTGCTGTTTCCGTTGATCCCCGGGTAAAGACTCGGGGCCCAGTCGAAGCCTGAGCCCGAGTCGGATGTCAGGAAGGAGAAGGAGTCGATCTCGGGGCATTTCGCCCACATGGCCTTGAGCGCATCGCGGTACAGCCGGAGGGTCTCAGGTTCGTCAACGCACGGCGCAAAACGTGCGACCCGGGAGCGATTCGGATGATCGACGCGCGGGCCGCGCAGCTGCGGGTACGCCCTGAAAAACGCCTCCGGCAGCTGCTGCGGCTCGTCGGAACTCCACGATCCCTTGAGCCCGTACTTGCGGAGAATCCTGCAGCGCTCCCCGACCAGGCGCGCCGTGCGGTCGGCCCAAACCGCATCCACAAACGGACGCAGCTCCTTCGGGGCAAATATCTTGAGAAAACTCTGCTGGCCCACGTACCAGGCCGGATAGGGGTCGCCGGGCGAGTCGAATTCCCAAAGAGCCGGGGGCAGGCCCGTCGTTACGGACAAATGGGTGGCGCCACGCTCCTTTGCGGCGGCCGCCTCGCTTTCAAACGCGGCCAGGGCCGCCGCATCCTTCTCCGCGATATCGGGGAGCGTCGGGGCCGGGGCTCTTCCGCCCTGTGCAGCGAGCGGCCCCGCAGGCAGGCAGGATGCGAGGAGGAAAACGAGGATTTGCGCCGCGGCCGAGATTGCGCCCGTCAATTCGGGAGCGCGCCGGCGGGGAACGGGGGAGGAATCCATTGTCTTGGAAGGGACGCACTCCGTGAAGAGCGCCTGGGTTGTGGGACCGAAAAAAATCGGACTTTCGCGGCCCCGGTGAAAGCCGGGGGGAAGTGAACCGGAGCCGGCCGGCCGGGTCAATCGCAAGTCGCCTTCCTACGGGCCGTCCGGCAGCCGCGAAAGCCGCTCGAGCATCTCCCGGGCGGAGGCGAGCCCGGGGTCCAGGCGCAGCGCCTCGGCGAATTCTGCCCGCGCCGCCGCCAGCCGGTGCGCGCGAAGGAGCGCGTTGCCGAGATTGTAATGCGCTTCCGGATACTCCGGGCGCAGCTCCAGGGCCCGGCGGAACTCCCCCAGCGCCTCGCCGCCCCTCCCCGCGGAATCGAGCGCAGTGGCCAGGTTTCCGTGGGCGGTCGCCGAGCCGGGCGTCAGCCGCGCGGCCTCCCGCAGGGCCGGCAGCGCCGCCTCAGCGCGGCCGAGCTGGAGAAGCGTGACGCCCAGGTTGAGCTGCGCATCCGCATTGCCCGGCTTGAGCCGGACGGAGTCCGCATACCGGGCCGCGGCCTCCTCGAGGCGCCCGCCCGCCGCGAGCGCTATCCCCAGGTCGAACTCCACGTCGGCCTGCGCCGGGTCGAGCTTCAGGGAGGCCTCGAATTCCCCGATCGCCTCCCCGGTCCGGCCCTGCGCCGCCAGCGCGACCCCCAGGCTGCCGTGGGCGACCGACAGCTCCGGTTTGATCGCCAGCGCGCTGCGGAGCAGCGGTTCCGCCTCCGGCGAGCGGCCGAAACGATTGAGGAGCCGGCCCGCTTCGGCCTGGGCGTAGGGGAACCCCGGATCGAGCCTCGTCGCCTCAAGGAATTCGGCCAGGGCCTCCTCCATGCGATTCTCGGCCTCGTAGGACAACCCGAGATCGTAATGGGTCTCCGAAAGCCTCGGATTGAGCCGCAGCGCCGTCAGGTAGCACGCTATGGCCTCCGCCGTCCGTCCCCGCGTGGACAGGGCCGTGCCGAGGTTTGACTGCGCCTTGGCGCTTTCCGGCCGCTTCGCCACCGAGTCGCCCCAAAGCGCAAGATCGCTGCGATAAAACCAATTGCGCCGCGCCGTCTCGGCGCCGAAGACAGTCACGATCAAGGCCGCAATTCCCGTCCAGAACCAGGGGCGGAGTCGACCCGGGCCGACCCATCTCCGGCCTGCCTCTTCCGCCGCTCCAGCGACCGCGGCGATGATGGCGGCAAGAGGCAGGTACATCCGGTACTCGACCGCAAACTGGATTGTCCCCGGCATCACGCTGGTCGGCGCCAGGATCATCCAGCAACAGGCCGCGCAGAAGGCCCAGGACCGGCCGCGCGCTACGCCAACGACCGTGGCGACCCCTGCAGCCAGCAGGATCGGTCCGAAGACGAGACCCGAAACCAAGGCTGGAAACGTGGGCGGGCCGTACTCAAATGCGAGCGGATGCGGCCAGAAGGCCAGCCTCGCGTAGCGGACCAGCGCCTCGATCTGCGAAAACCAATAGTGAAACGCCGAGACCCCGAGATTGAATCCCGAGGTCGCTCCGCGATTTCCGCCTGAACTGGCGACAAGCAGCGCCAGGGGTATCCAGGTTGCAGCCAGGCTGAAATACAGGGATTTCCTCGCCTTCCAGGCCGCCCGCCAGCCCAGGGCGACGAAGGTTCGGTCGTACAGGAAGACGGCAACTGGCGCCGAGACCATGACCTCCTTCGTCCCCATGCCGAGAAGGCACGCCGCGACCGAGAGCACCGCCCAGACTTTGCCCGTCCCTCCCTCTCCGCCTTCGCTCGATGGAAGCGAACTTCGGCGGACAGGGCCCGCCCGCTGGGGCGCAGACCGTTCGCCTACATACCGGATGAAGCAGTACAAGGTCAGCAGATAGAACAGCGCCATCAGCGATTCCGCGCGCTGGACGATATAGGTGACCGCACTGGTCGTGAGCGGATGCACGACCCAGACAAGGGCGACCGCCAGGGCCGGCCCCGTCCGGCGGAGGGTGCGCCGCACAACTCCGAAAAGGACAAGCCCCGCAAAAATATGGATCAGCAGATTGACCGCGTGATAGCTCCAGGGTGAAAAGCCGCTCAACGCATGGTTGAGGGCCAGGCTCAGGTTGAGGACCGGCCGCCCGCTCACCGTCAGTGATCCCGGCGGAGGCCACAGCGGACCCGGCAGGGGCCAAAACCGGAGCAGGGTCGGATTGTTGTCCCGGATGGCCGGAAAATCATCAAACTGGAACGCACCCCAAAAGCTGTCGGCATAAGCCGTCGCGGCGGCGGCCGCGATCAATCCGGCCCCGATCCAGACCCGGCGCTTTTCGGTGCATATCGGATCGCTCGACATTTGGGCTTGGGGGGGCGGCTAGGGACCCCAGTGTTGAAATCCGGCGGCAGGATTTCAACACAACAGAGAGGGGCTGCCCTTCGGACCCCGAAAGGCAAAACGGCGACCGCAGAATCTGCGGTCGCCGTCGCTCAGACGATCCCCCCACCAGGGCAGCCGGGTGGGGAGAGATCAGGGGTGATGAATCAGAAGCTGAACGATGTCGTCAGCGCCCATTGCCGCGGCGCAATGATGCGCCAGGTGTAGGGCGATCCGTCGAGGTTGAAGGCGATCGGCAGGATATAGCCGTTCGAGGTCAGATCCACGCAGTTGAGCTGCACCTTGCACCGGATCTTGCCATTGTCCCACGGAAGCTTGAACGCGTAGGAAATCCACGCATCGGCATGAAGCTGCGAGGGCTGGTAGATGGGAGCGCCGACATTGAGCGCCGCGACCTGGTACGAGGCATTCAGCATGCTCGCGGCCGTGTTGCCGTAATAGCCCATGATCGTGTCGCTGGACCACCGAAGGCCGCCGCCGACGGCGAGATCCTTCAGCGCCCCGCTGTTGAACATATAGTTCGTCAGGAAGCGCATGGAGTACGGAGTCTCCTCCGGAACCGCGCTCCCCTGGGCCGCTTCCTCGACAGTGATCGGCAGGGTCACGACGTTGTTGTAGTAGGCGCCCACGGTCGTCGCCCCTCCATTGGGTCCGCCGGTCGGGGACGTATTGCTGTCGTAGCCGTAGGAGTTGAAGAAGGTGCCGAGATAGGTGATCGCCGTCGATCCGCCGCCCTTCCAGTTCGTGTATACGCCCTGGTACGCGGAGGGCGCAACGGCAGTTGTCCAAGTCGGCCGCCGGACCGCCTCGTAGGCTTTCGCCTGCAGGTCGACCGCCGAGAGGCTGGCGCTTTGGCGGCTAGCGGTGAACTTCATTGTCCAGTTCGGCAGGGGATTGTACGTGAGCTCCACGTTGTAGCCGCCGGAGGTCGTCGTATTTGTGGCCTGCGCATTGAGGTAGCCGCCGGTCAGGGGCTCTCCGCCGCTTTGCAGGTAGTTCACATTCATCCCCGTGAGGGCGGCCATTGTTGTATACTGGGCCGACGTTGTCGGGAAGAGCGTCGTATTGTCGAAGTTCGTCGAGGTCGGATCCTCGCCGGACTGCAGGTCCACGATCGTCCTCGCCCAGTTCTTCATCTCATTCTGGTCGATGTAGAGTTCGCGGGCGGTGAGCGTCTGCGAAACACCGGTCAGGTTGTTCTGGTTGTTGCTCCTGAACCAGGTCATCCGGAGGTAGAGTTTCTTGTCGGGCGTCGCGACCTCGAGGCCATAGTCCTTTTCCGTGCCCTGCGGCTTGCCCAGCGGCTGGCCGAGGAGATCGGTGAACGTGCCGGTCGGCGGATTGAAGTTGTCCGCCTTGTTGAACACAAAGCCGAGGGTCCGGGCGACTCCGGCAATGAGGTTGCCGTTGTTCGCGGCGGCGTCGATCGCCGGCCAGTTTTCAAACGGCTTCACGATGAAGCCCATGCTGTACGTGTTGCCGCCGATCTCGCCCAGGCTCTCCATTGCCAGCTGGCTTGTGCCCGGCTGGAACTGGCCCGATATCGATGTCGGATTCCAGGGGCCGAGCGCGTACTTTGTGGCGGGGTTGACCACGCCGTTGGACCACGCAAACAGGCCCGCATTATTTGACGTGGCGGTCGGAACGCCGTTGATGATCGCGTTATAGATGGTCGCGCCGCCGCGGTTCTTCACGACGTCGTCGTTGAGTCCCAGCGAGCCGATGATGCGGTCGTTCCAGAAGAAGCTCTGCCAGTAGTAGGTCCTCTGGTCCTGGACATTCTCGGAGATGGCGTAGCTGTTGAATGCGAATGACCCCTGCGTCAGCGCCGCGCTCTGCCACTGGTTCGTGTAATAGTTGTAGGTTGTCGCGGTGACATTCGTCGGCGAGCCGAACGTGGGTATGCCGTAGAGGGAGACCGGGAGATTGGAGTTCACGCTGCCGGGCGAACTCATGTACTGCCAGCGGTATTCGTTCTTGCCCGTGCCGTCGATGTTGTAGTTTCCGGGAATCGCGGGCTGATTGTTCAGCTGGTACAGCAGCGAAGTGTACGAGCCGTCGCCGCCGTTAATGACAGAGCGAAGGCGTATGTTCTGCTGGACGTCGTCGTGGGTGGACGCTTCAGCCATGAACCGGTGGTGGCCGAGCCACTTCAGCCAGTTCGGAAGCTTGTCGCGCAGGTCGAGGCTGTAGGTCAGCATCCCGCGCCAGTTTTGGTTGATCTCAGGGTGGTAGAAACCGTCGCCTTGGTAGTCTTCCATGAAGGTCGAACCTGCGTAGGCGTTCGGCGCCCCGTTCAGCAGGTAGGCGTTCGTATCCACCAGCAGGGCGTTCTCGGCGGGGTTGCCGTTGCTGTGCTGGTTGTCCGGGTACATCTGCAAGTCGTGATACTCCTGCCGGAAGAAGGCCAGGTCCGCGTCCAGATTGGGAAGTATGTTCTGCTGAAGATCGATGTTGTAGGTCCGCGCCTTTGAAATCCCGTAGTCCGTCCCGTCGATGTTCGGTCCGGTTTGCGCATTGTATATCCTCGAGTCGACGACGCCGGGCAGGAAGAACGAGGCATATCCGCCGTTTGCCACGCCGTTGACATAGGTGACCGGTGTTCCGGGCGTGAATACGCCGGGGATCGGAAGCTGGGCCGAATTGGTGATAAACATTGACCTGACCAGCGCCTGGGAGGCGGTGAGCGGAGTCGTCGGAACCTGGGGGGGAACGAGGCCGCCGTAGTTCGAACCCAGCGTCTGCTGCGCCTGGAAACCATAGAGGTACTGGCCATTGGCATACATCTCCGTGAACTGGCTCGAGGGCGCCGTTATGCCGGGCACAAAGAGTGGCGAGGTGATGCTTGTCATGGCACCCGTTCCCGTCGGGGTTCCTGTCACCCAGCCGGGGCTCGTAGTCGAACTGACGTACGGTCCCACCTGCTTGCCCGTCCCCAGGTAGGTGACATACCCCGTTATCGGGTTCATCACCGGCTTGCCGGCGGCAAGCCACGGCGTGACCTCGTCGGTGGGCAGCAGCGTGTTCTGGTCGTTTCCGTAGTTGTTGTAGAATTCGGCGTACGCGGTGAGCTTCGTCTTGTGCGACTTGAAGGGGTCGATCGTGATTGTCGCATACTGCCGGCGGGTCAGGTCCTTTGAGGGCTTCCGCTGCATGCCTATAGAATTGTATTCCTGGGCTATGTAGAGGGCAATCTTGTCGCGAACCAGCGGGATGTTGATGTCGGCGGTCTGGCGGAATCCGCCGAAGCTGCTGCCCTGGAGGCTCACGTCACCCGAGAGCTTGTTCAGCTTGGCCTGGGTGCTCGTGGCGTTGACGATGCCCGCCGCCGCTCCGGATCCGAACATCAGCGAATTCGGACCGCGGTCGATTTCGACAGACTCAATGTTATAGGTGTCAAATGGAATGCGGTACATTCCGTAGAAATTGTCCACTTCGTTGTCGGGCGCCCCGAGGCCGTTGACCCGGGTGCTCAACGAATTGGGGCCGGCGATGCTGTTCTGAGAGTCGTTGGATCCCGCCAGCGCATCGTCGACGCGCAGGGACTCGGTGAATCCGGTGTACGGCGTGTACGTGTGCGAGCCCTCCGTGCCCGCCTCGTACATCATGATGTCATTGATGTTCTGCGCATTCGTGTCCTGCAGCTGCTGCTTGTCGATGACCGTGACCGACGAGGGAATGTCGCCGATATTGTTCTGCAGGCGCGTGCCGGCGACCGTATTGGGGGTGAAATATCCCTTGGCCTGGTCGGCGTTCACCTCGAACGGGGTGAGTTTGACGGTCTCACCCTCGGTCGCCGGGGTCGGGACCGTCGCGACCGGAACCGGCGGTTGGTTCGCCGGCGTCTGGTCGGCCGGGGCCGGCGTATTATTCGCAGTCTGGCCACAAAGAGTGGCGGGGATGAGCGCAGCGGCCAGGATCACGGCAAAAGCCGGACGCAAGGCAGCGGAATCTCTCATGCTTGAGACACGGATTCGGTTCATAGGGGATCTGTGTGTTGGGTTTCGACTGATCAAAAACGGGCACACCAACCGGCTGACATATCCTAACGGGTAACAGGGGGGCGGTCGGGTAATAAAAGCAGCAGAGTTAGCAGCTCTGAAAATGACTATTGCGGTTGTGAACAAATGCTTCACAGCCGCAAGGAAACATTTGCCGAACAGTTCGAATTTACTGGTTATTTCCCCCTATTGCAGCACGGACAGGTGTCCGCCAATATTCCGGCGGCGCCGGGCCCGCGCACCACCAAGAAAAACGGCGTCTACGGTTACGTAGACGCCGTCGCTCGGATTCTCCAGCCCCGCGACCGGCGGTGCGGAGAATCGACGGGGCTTCTCCTAGAAGCTAAAGCTGCACGTGAGGGCCATCTGCCGCGGCGGGATGATTCGGTAACTCGACGGGGAGCCGTCATAGTTGTACTGAATCGGCAGCAGGTAACCGTTCGACGTGAGGTCCGAGACGTTAAACTGCACCTGCGTGCGGATTTTTCCGTTGTCCCAGGGCAGTTTGAAGGAATAGCCAATCCAAGCGTCGACATGGAGCATTGAAGGCTGATAAATCGGCTTGTTCAGGTCGCCCACCACCACCTGCCCCAGCGCATTCAGGGCACTGGCGTTCGTGTTGCCGTAATAGCCTTCGACGGACGGGCTGTTCCAGCGGAGGCCGCCGCCAAACGAGAGATTCTTCAGGGGTCCGGTGATCACGTTGTAATTCGTGATGTAACGGAACGAGTAGGGGCTCTCCCCGGGAACCTGCGTGCCCTGGGCCGCCAGTTCCGTGGCGAGCGGAATCGCCACCGCGCCGGAATAGCGGTCCTGCACCCTTGTCGGGGCGTTGACGCCGCCGCCCGACGGCTCATCCCCGAAGAATCCGTAGCCGTTCCAAAAGACGCCGAAATACGCAAGCGAAGTCGGCCCCTTGCCCTGGTAGTTGGTGATCACGTTGGGGAAGTCGGGCGCAGTGGCCGTCGTCCAGTACGGATACCGGGCGGCGATGTACGCGATGGCCTGGGAATCCACGGACGAAAGCTTTGCGTCCTGTCGCCCACCCGCGAACTTCATTGTCCAATTCGGCAGCGGGTTGTACGTCAACTCCACGTCGTAACCGCCGGTGGAGGTCGTGTTGGTGGGCACCAGGTTCCGGTAGCCGTCGCTGAGCGATGTGCCCGCGGAATAATCGAACGGCAGCTGGCTGAGCGACACAATCTGGTTTTGTTCGGCCGTGGACAGCGGATTGACCGTCAGATTGTCGAAGTTGACACTCGTCGGATCCTGGCCATTGCGCATCTCCACGATCATGCGGGACCAGGTCTTCATTTCGTTATAGTCCGTGTAGAGCGTGCGCGACGTGACGGTGCCCGAAACGCCGACCGTGTTGAACTGATTGGCGGCCCGGAACCAATTCATCCTCAGGAAGAGCTTCTTGTCGGGTGTCGCCACTTCCAAACCGTAATCCTTTTCCACGCCGGACGGCTTCGGCAGCGGAACGCCGAACGCATCGGTGTAGGCGCCGGTCGGCGGGTTGAAGTTGTCCGATTTGTTGAAGGTGAAGGCGAGCGTGCGGACAAATCCGGCCAGCATGTTTCCATTGTTGGCCGCCGCGTCGATCGAAGCCCAGTTTGTAAACGGCTTGAACACAAAACCCATGCTGTAGGTGTTGCCGCCGATCTCGCCAAGGGTCGTATAGGCCTTTGGCCCAAGCAGGCCGGCGCTCGCTCCGGGCACTCCGATGGGGTTCCACGGCGACTCATAGTACTTGTAGCCGGGAACCACAACGCCGTTGCTGTACTCCACGAGGCCGGGATTGTTGCCGGTGGCGGTATTGACGCCATTGATGATGGCGTTCATCGGCGCCTCCGTGGTGCGGTTTTTCACGACGTCGTCGTTGAGTCCGAGCGAACCGACGATGCGGTCCTTCCACCAGAAACTCTGCCAGAAATACGTCTTCTGGTCCTGTATGTTTTCCTGGTAGGGCACGTCGCCGCCCCACCACGCCACCGCCAGCTGGTGCAGGCCGGTCGTGGCCCACTGCTGGGTTGTGTAGTTGTACGTCGTGGCATTGAAGCTCGTGATCGAGCCGAAGCCGGGATAGCCAAACGCTTGTCCCCCGGGGGCTTGGGTGAAGGCCGAGCTGCCGGGCGCGCCGACGTATTGATTCCGGTACGGGTTCTGACCGTTGGAGCCAATGGAGTAATTGCCCGGAATGAGGGGGGTATTGTTGAGCTGATAGAGATTTGAGAGGTAGGAGCCGTCGCCGCCGTCGATCACATTGCGGAAGCGGATGGTCTGGGCCACGTCGTCGTGCGTCGAGGCCTCGGCCATGATCCGGTGGTGTCCCAGCCACTTCAGCCAGCCGGGAACCTTGTCCTGCAGGTCAACGCCGTACACCAGCGACCCGCGCCAGTTCTGGTCGGTCTCCGGGCGCTGGAACGCGTCTGCATTGTTTCCCTGGTCTTGAATGAAGGCTGAGCCCACATAGGCGTTGGGCTGCCCGTTCAGCAGGAAACTATTGGTGTCCACATAGAGCCGGAAGGGGACGTGGTTATTGTAGATGTCGGACTCGACGTCGTGAAATTCCTGCCGCAGGAACCCCAGGTCGGCGTTCAGGCTGCCCCATTTGCTGCTGTTCAGGATTTCCTGCTGGATATCGAAGTGATACGTGCGCGCCTTTGAACTGGTGAAGTCGCTCGCCAGCGTATTGGGGCCATCCTGCCAGTTGTAGATATTCTGGTCGACTACACCGGGCTCTTCCCACGAGGCATATCCGCCCGGGGCTCCGATCGAACCCGCTCCCGGGATGGGCAGATTCGTCGACTGGGTTGACTGCGTCTGAAAAACCCGTTGTTGCGCCGCAGTCAAAGGCGTCGTCGGAACCTGGGCCGGGGTAATCCCTCCGTTGGGCGAGCCCAGCTGCTGCACGGCCTGGAACGAGTAGAGATACTGGCCGTTGGCAAAGGACTCCGTCAGGCGATTGGATGCATAGCCCATGCCCGGGACAAAAAGAGCTCCGCCGTTGGTCGTCAATTGGGCCGTGCCAACCGGCAGGCCGGTGACCCAGTTGGGGCTGGTGGTCGAAGTGACGTAGGGACCCAGCTGTTTGCCAGTGGCAAGGAACGTGACCATGTTGTTCGTCGCATTCATCACCGGCTTGCCGGCGGCGATCCATGGTGTCACGTAATCATAGGGCACTATCGAGTTCTCGTCGTTGGCGTAGTTGTTGTAGAACTCGGCGTTGGCGACGATCTTCGTCTTGTGGCTCTTGAACGGATCGATCGTGATCGTGGCGAACTGCCGGCGCGTCAGATCCTTGGCCGGGCGCCGCTGGAATCCCACCGAGGTGAATTCCTGCGCCACAAAAAGGGCCAGATGGTCCCGGATCAGCGGAATGTTCAGGTCCGCCGTCTCCCGGTAGCCGCCGAAGCTGCTCGTCTGGAGGCTCACGTCACCCGAGAGCTTGTTGAGCTGGGCCTCGGTCGTGCTGGAATTGACAATGCCCGCGGCCGCACCGGAACCGAACATCAGCGAGTTCGGGCCGCGGTCGATTTCGATCGATTGCACGTTGTAGGTGTCGAACGGGATCCGGTACAGGCCGAAGAAGTTGTCCACTTCGTTGTCGGGCGCCCCCAGGCCGCGTACGCGGCTGCTCAAGGTCGTGGCCCCGCCAATGCCGGCGGTGCCCGCCTGGTCGTTGGACCCGCCGAGCGCGTCATCAAGGTAGCCGCCGCTCTCGGTGAATCCCTGCACCGGCGTGAACGTGTGCGAACCTTCGGTGTTCGCCTCGTACAGCATGATGTCGTTGATGTTCTGGGAATTCGTGTCCTTGATCTGCTGCTTGTCGATGACCGTCACCGAAGAGGGGATGTCAGCGATGTTGTTCTGCAGGCGCGTGCCCGCGACAGTGCTGGGAGTGAAGTACCCTTTCGCCTGATCGGCGCTGACCTCGAACGGCGTGAGCCTTACCGTCTCGCCCTCCGTTGCAGGGACCGGAGTTGTCACGACCGGCACAGGCGGTTGGTTTGCCGGCGCCTGGTCGGCCGGGGTCGGCGTTGTACCGGCAACCTGGCCACAGAGTGTGGCGGGGACAAGCGCAGCGGCCAGGAGCACGGCGTAAGCCGGATTCAGGGCGGCGTAAACTCGTATGCGAGAGATACGGATTATGTTCATAGGGGCTCTGTCTGTGTTTGGTTTGACTGAACAAAAATCGTCACACCACCGGCCGGACAAACCCTAACGAGTGACAGGGGCGGATGGGTAAGCAGAAAACGGGGTAATCAATTCCGAAAGAAGATGATCGCATATTTACTAAAACGCGGCCCGGCCACAAGGAAATATCGGCAAAAAGGCTCGAATTTGCCGGTTATTTTGCCCCAATGCGGCGCGGACAGGTATCCGCCGCATTTTCGCAGCGCAAAGTGGACCCGATCACTCGGGATTTCGCGCCGGAAATATGCCCCCGGCGCTCATGCGCCCGGCAGTGGATGCAGCCGGAGCCGGCGCAGACGCCGCGGGCCGCAGGGCCAGTGCCACCCGCGGGCGGCCGACACAGAACCTGTGGAGATTCACAAGCGGTTTCGTGGCACGGTGGATCATCCAACAAACGAAATACCAATGCCTTGTCACGTGCGGCATAAGGGTGGCCTCGGCGATTGTCGCCAGCGGAGTGTGGCCGTTGTCCTTGCGCGCATAATAGAGGTGCCGGAAGAGGCGCCGGCGCATGGCAAAGGAATTCGGCCGCAGGCCGACCGAGGCGGCAAACAGATCGAAATATCGCGCCACGATCCGCATCACCTCGCCCGAGGCCACCTGCTCCTTTTCGTTGACCACAGTCTGCTGCGCCGGGTGTCGGCGAAACGCGCAAAGGGGTTCGGACGTGTAGACCAATCCCGCCGACTGAAGGAGGTGAAACCACATCTCCTGGTCCACGACCTGGCGAAAGGTCGGATCGAATCCCCGGGAGCCCTGGATCCGCCGGAAAAGGACGGCCGAAGGCTCGCCCACCAGGTTGCGATCCTGCTGCATGCAGCGAATGATCACGCCGGCCCCGTCCTGGAATCCCGAAGCGCCCAGTTCATCCCAAACCTCAATGACCTTGGAGGCTTCGTCGAGGATCAGGCGGGCGCTCACCGCGAGGACCGCGCGGGGTTCCTGTTCCAGCATCGCAACCATCCTGTTCAAGGCCTGAGCCGAGGGCAGGCTGTCGTCGCCGAAGACGAACTTGACGTACTCCCCTCCAGCCTCCTTCAGGCACCAATTCCAGTTGGCCACCATGCCGAGGTTGCGCTCATGCAGTTTGTACCGGATCCGCGTGTCCTGGGCCGCGTACCGGCGGATCACCGAGGCGGAATCGTCCCGGGAACAGTCATCGCTGATGATCAGCTCGAAGTCCCGGAAGTCCTGCGCCAGCACCGACTCGATCGCCTCGGGCAGGAACCGGCCATACTCAAAAGTGGGAATAAGGACGCTGACTTTTGGTCGGGGAATCATTGTTTCGCGGCGCCCGGGCAGCGTTGCCTCTCCAGCGGCGCCTGACGCCGGAGCACAGGATATGTGCCTGCCGGAAATTCATCGGTTTCCCATCCCTTGTTCAATGATTATATTAGCCGTGAATGTTGAGCGCCTAGTTCGAGCCAGGCTCCTGCGCGCCGTGTGCCGGACGTGAGCGTTCCTGGGGCGGAGGCTGCGCCAATCCGCCGGGCAACCGGGCGGCTTCCTCCGAAGCCCTCGGGTCTGCCACCTTTTCCGGTGCAGGCCCGTCGAAGGCGCGGCGCAGATCGTCGGCGCTCACATGGTAAACAAGGATCGAGCCGTTGATTGTGCCGTCGGTTTCCCGGGTCCGCAGGTATGCGGTCAGGCGAGAGACGCGGTACAGGTTGAATTCGCCCAGATGCTTCATCCAATAGGCGGGATCCCTTTCCCTAAGGGCCGCCGTCCGCCCACCCCAATCGTCGCCGAGAAATGGCCGCGCCTCCCGGCAGAGGATTTGATACCGATCCTCGTAGTGCGGATCCCACGGCCCCCACTGCAGCATCGTTGCGCTGATCATGTAGGTCCCCGGGTGGAGCCGGAGGGCATCCGGCCGCTCAAGCAGCATGACCGAATCCTGCCGTCCCTCTTGGCTGACGGCCGCCACCTCGAAGCCGGGGTGGTCGCGCAGCAAGTCGGCGATCCCGCTCTCCCCGCGGCCGGCCGCCACTGAAACAAACTGGATCGGCGCCGGCATCGGATTCAATGATCGGGCCGCAATTCCATAATAGGCGGGGCTGGCGGTTCCGAAATAGGACAGGTAGAACGGCTCCTCATCCGGATGCGCGGCGACATAGCTCCTGACCCCAGGCAGATCCTGGCCCCAATCGAGCGAACTGTCCACGAGATGGCGATAAGCGTGTTCCGGTCCGCCCGCCAGGAAGTTGAAGTAAGCCAGGTAATTGGGATACCGCCATACGGTCTCGGCCGCGGCCAGGGCGATCAGGGCGGCCAGGATCGCGCCCGCCGTATTCCGCAATCCCCTCCCCGATCCGGCCGAAAGGTTCTTCTGCGCACCGCCCCACCAGGCCGCCGCAGCGCCGCCGAGGATGAAGAGCGGCGGGTAGGTTGGAAGAAGGTGCCGGTGCCCGATATTCAGATGGCTCGAAATCGCCGCCGCCCAGTAAACCCCAAGCAGCGTCCAGAGCGGCAGTCCCACGTAGAGCGAGCGCAGCGCCAATCGGATGAGCGGGGTCCCGTCCCGCCTCCGGATCCGCCGCCAGTCCGCCAGGACGGCGGCTGCAGCGAGCAGCATGATCCCGAAGACAGGAAGAGGCGTTTTCACAAGGGCCGTATAGGGAAAGAAGGATCGCCAGCCGTAGAGACTGTACTGCCCGTTGAAGAACGCCTCGCGCTGCAGGGTCGCTTTCCGGATGAAGGCGCAGCCGTAGGTGTAAGCCTGGGGCAGCAGGCGATGCCGGTCGATGAACGCGAGAACCCGGAGCACCGGGGCCTTCGGCGGGGCGGACATGATTGCGTCGAGCTGACCCGCCTGGCCTGCCGTGAGCACGTCACTTTTCAGAACCGGCAGGAGATCCAGCGCCTGCCAGGTCCACCGGTCGCCCTGAAACCCCTGGGCCGCTATCAACTGCACGGTCCTCTCGCTTTGCGCGGCCGAAAGCTTGAGTGAGGCGAGGACTTCGGAAGGCGAAGGCTTGTCGGTCAGATTCTCCCAGGTATCGCTCAGCCGGTCGGTTCCCGGGCGCCCGCCATTGAAAACCGAGTAGCGGAAGCCAAAGGAAGCCCAAACGATCAAGATCATGATGACGAGGTGCACAGCCGCGGCTCCGGCAATGCCCAGCGCCATTCCGCCGCGCCGGAGTTCCCGCGCGGCTCCGCCCCACTCCGCCGGCAGCGGCTTCCCGTTGACGATCCGGCCCGCCGTCAGGACGAGCGCAATCGGCAGGATGAGCACGGCCGACATCTTGGTGACAATCAGGCCGCCCATGAGCAGCGCGCTCACCAGCACGCGCTTGGGAGTCAATCGCTGGATCATGGTCCACCAGGCCAGGGCAGCCGCCAGGAAAAGCAGCGCGCACGCCATGTCCGACGTCATCAGCGGCCCGTTCGCAAGCACCGTTGGATTGAAAACGCAGAGAAGCAGCGAAAGCATCGCTCCTTCCGGACCGAAAATCCTCCGGGCCCACCACCAGACGAGAGCGGCAAGGACTGCCGCAAAGAGGGCGCAGGCCGCCCGGCCCCTCGCAAGCATCGCCTCGACGTTGTTCCCGAGCTGGTTGAACCAGGCGTCGCCCACCGCCAGTTCGTCCGACCGGCGCCAATCGGCGCCGTCGGCGGCGGGAAACCGGAATGGCCCGTCCAACAGCGGCAAGGCCATGATCCGCTGCGCCAGTGTGCCGTTTCCGGGATTGAGCCGGTAATCGTTGAACCGCCAGTACGTGTAGCCGGCGGTTGCATGGCGGGTCTCGTCGGCCGTCAGGCTCTTGTCCGAGGCGCTCATCAGCAACAGCGCGTAAAACGCCGCGATCAGAATCGCGGCAACGGCCGGACTTGCCCAGCGGGGCGATCCAGGGACGAGCCGATCGCGGGCAAGCTTCCGGGTGGACGTATCCATGACCTGCAAAATATTTGCGGCGATAGTAGTTCCGGCGGATTGCCGGTGGTCAACAGATATTCCGGCGATGGAGGATCCGCCCGCCGAAGCCTGGCCGAAGGGGGCCCGCTTTTAAGATTTGCGCCGAGGCGCGGCGGCCTCATTCCTCTTCCCTTCATGGCGCCAGCGTTTCGGGCCAATGGCACACCAACTCCGCCGGACCGCCGGCAGGACCTTCTGCTGGCGGGGTTGCTTCTTGCGGCCGCGTTCCTCGCCTACCTGCCGGCCCTTCACGGAGGCCTGATTCTCGACGACGACCTCCACATAACCAGGCCCGAGCTGCAGTCCCTGGGCGGCCTCTGGCGCATCTGGTTCGAAATCGGCGCCACCCAGCAGTATTATCCGGCCCTCCACACCGCATTCTGGGTGGAACACAGGCTCTGGGGTGACGCGGTGGAGGGCTACCATCTGGTCAATGTCCTGTTTCATGCATGCGCCGCCTGTCTCGTCGTCCCGCTCATGCGGCGGCTGCGCCTGCCCGGGGCGTGGCTGGCGGCATTCCTTTTCGCCCTGCATCCGGTCTGCGTCGAATCCGTCGCATGGATCGCCGAGCAGAAGAACACGCTGTCGGCATTTCTGGCGCTCGGCTCCGCCCTTGCCTACCTGCGTTATGACGACGAGCGCCGCCGGTCGCATTTCTGGATCGCCCTGGGACTCTTCGCGCTGGCCCTGCTCAGCAAGACTGCGGTTGTGACGCTGCCCGTCACCCTGATGGTCGTCGTTTGGTGGCGGCGCTCACGCCTCGACTGGCGCCGCGACGTGCGGCCGCTGCTGATCTGGTCCATCCTCGGCGGCGCCGTCGGCCTCGTCACGCTCTCCGTGGAGCGGAAGCTCCTTGCCGGCATTCACGTGGATTTCACGCTGACGCCGGTTGAGCGGGGCCTCGTCGCCGGCCGGGCGTTCTGGTTCTACCTGGGCAAGCTCACCTGGCCTGCGAACCTGACGTTTTTCTATCCGAGGTGGGCGGTCAGCACCGCGGCCGCCTGGCAGTACCTGTATCCGGCGGCGGCGGCGGCCCTGGCTGCGGCGCTCTTGTTTCTGGCGCCCGGGCGGCGCGGGCCCCCGGCGGCTTTCCTGTGCTATGCCGCGATGCTGGCTCCGGTCCTCGGGTTCGTGAATGTCGAGTGGTTTGTCTTTTCCTTCGTCGCCGATCATCTGCAGTACCTCGCAAGCCTTTGCCTGATCATTCCGCTGGCGGCAGCGCTGGCGAAGGGGGCGCAGCGCCTGTCCGCGCCCTGGCGCCAGGCCGCGCCCGCAGCCGAATTTGCCCTGCTGGCCGCCCTCGGCGTCCTCACCTGGCGGCAATGCGATCGCTACCGGGACCCGGTGACCTTTTACCGCACGGCGGCCGAGATCAACCCCGCCTCTTCCGTGGCGCACAATCATTACGGAGCCGCCCTGGCCGTCCTGCCGGGGCGGATGCCCGAGGCCATCGGGCAGTTTGAGATTGCACTGCGCCTCAGCCCGAATTTCGCCGAAATCCACGAAAACCTCGGAACCGCCCTTCTGCCCGACCCGGCGCGCCGCGACGAGGCCATAGCCCATTTTGAGACGGCGCGCCGCCTCCGGCCGGACAGGATTACCGCCCATGTCAAACTTGCCTTCGCCGTGTCCGGCATTCCCGGGCGCCTGCCCGAGGCGATCGCGGAATATCAGGCCGCGCTGCGGATCGACCCCAAGGACCCGACCCTTCACGACGCCCTTGGGCTCGCCCTCATGCAGGACCCGCAAAGACTCCCCGATGCCCAGGCCGAACTCGAGGCGGCGCTTCGCCTCAATCCCGGCCTGGCCGCTGCGCACTACCACCTCGCCAACCTCCTGGTCCACGATCCCAGCCGCACCGGCGAAGCGCTGGATCAGTTCGCCCAGGCACTGCGCCTGCAGCCCGACTTTGCGGACGCGCACAACAACCTGGGAATGGTCCTGCTGAACATTCCCGGGCAACTGCCCGAGGCCATCGCCCATTTCGAGGCGGCCCTGCGCGCCCGCCCGGATTTCGCGCAGGCCGAAAACAATCTCGGCACCGCCCTGGCCACCGCGGGCCGTCTGTCCGAGGCCGCCGTCCATTTCGAGGCGGCGCTGCGCCTCGATCCGGGACTGGCGCAGGCGCGCGACAACCTCAATCAGGCCCGGCAGCTCCTGGGACAAACGCGTGCGCCGCAGCCGTGAGGCATCCTGAGACCATTGACTAAGGCGATTCTGATTTGAGATGTTCGCAGGTCACTGATGTCCAAGCGCACGATACCATCGAAGGCGGAACCGTCGCAGAAATGGACCAGCTGGAAAGCGGCCGTCCTGGTCGCGCTGGCGCTTGTCGCGTACGGCCCCCTCTGGCGGGCCGGCTTCATCTGGGACGACAACAGCATGCTGACCGCCAACCCGTTGATCCGGGCCGGCGACGGTCTGTACCAGTTCTGGTTCACCCGAAACGCCATCGATTACTGGCCGGTGACATCGACCTCCCTCTGGTTTGAATGGCGCCTGTGGGGTATGAATCCGCTGGGCTACCATCTGGCGAATCTCGCGCTGCACCTTGGAGGGGTGATGCTTTTCTGGTCGGTCCTGCGCCATCTGAAGGTGCCCGGCGCCTGGCTCGCGGCCCTGCTCTTCGCGGTCCACCCGATCAATGTCGAGTCGGTCACATGGATCGCCGAGCGGAAGAACCTGCTGGCGCTGTTGTTCTACCTGCTGTCGATCCTCTGGTTCCTGAAAGCCGGGATCGTTGCTGGCATTGCCCTCGCCAAGGCCGAGCTCAACCGCTGGTACTGGCTGAGCCTGGTCGCGTTCATCCTCGCCATGCTGAGCAAGGGTTCGGTTGCGACGCTTCCATTGGTGCTGGCGGGAATAATCGCCTGGCATCGCCGTCCGACGGCTGCCGACCTCCTTCGCCTGGTTCCCTTTTTCATCGTTGCCGGGGTCCTGGCGGCGGTCGATGTCTGGTTCCAGCGGCACGGAATGCCGGAAGTCATCCGGCCTGCCGGGTTTGTCGAGCGGCTGCTCGGAGCCGGCGGGGTCATCTGGTTTTATTTGTCCAAGTCGCTTTGGCCGGCGCAGCTGATCTTCGTGTATCCCCAGTGGCAGATCCGAATTGCGAGTCTCGTCTGGTGGCTTCCCGTCCTCGGCGTCCTGGGCTTCACGGCGCTGCTCTGGGGCCTGGCGAGGCGGGACACCGGCCGGGAATGGAGCCGGCCAACCCTGTTTGCCTGGGGCTACTTTTGCGTCTCCCTCGTGCCGGTCCTCGGATTCACCGACGTGTATTTCATGAAATTCTCCCTCGTGGCCGACCATTACGCCCACGTGGCGCTGATCGGCGTGGCCGCCTGGGCCGGATTCGCCGCAGACAGCCTTTACCGCCGGGCCAGCCCGGCCGTACGGATGGGCTCGGCCGTCCTGTTCGCGGTTGCGATCGGCCTGCTGGCCGGCCTCACCTGGCGGCAGAACCGGATGTATCGCGACAGTTTCGTCCTGTACCGCACGACGCTTGCGCTCAATCCCGATTGCTGGATGGCCCACAACAACCTGGGCCAGCTCCTGGCCGTGCAGCCCAATCACGGGCCGGAGGCGCGCGCCCAATTCGAGGCGGCGCTTCGTCTGAAGCCGGATTACGCCGACGCCCACAACAACCTTGGGCTCGAGCTGGCCGCAATCCCGGGTCGCGTTCCCGACGCGATCGCGCAATTCAACGAGGCGCTGCAGCTGAAGCCAAACTACCCTTCGGCCCACAACAACCTGGCGAACGAATTGGCGAAACTTCCCGGGCGCCTGCCCGAGGCAATCGCCCACTACGGGGAGGCGCTGCGGTTGGATCCGGATTTCGCTGAAGCCCACAACAACCTGGGAGGGGCGCTGGCGAAGATTCCCGGACGCCTGCCGGAGGCCATCGCCGAATACGGGCAGGCGCTGCGGCTCAACCCGGATTATGCGAACGCGCACTACAATCTGGCCTCGGCTCTGGCGCAAGTGCCCGGGCGCCTGCCGGAGGCCATCGCGCATTTCGAGCAGGCGCTGCGGATCAATCCGGGATTCTACGCCGCCCACGTCAACCTGGCCGACGAACTGGCGAAAATCCCCGGACGCCTGCCCGACGCCGTGGCCCACTACGAGCAGGCGCTGCGGATGAACCCGGAGGATGCCGACGTGCAGAACAACCTGGCGGTGGCGCTGGCCAAGGTTCCAGGCCGTTTGCCCGATGCTGTGGCGCACTTCGAAGCGGCGTTGCGAATCAACCCCAATGACGCGGATCTGCACTACAACCTCGCAAACCAGCTGGCAAAGATCCCCGGCCGTCTGCCCGACGCCGCGGCGCATTACGAAGAGGCGCTGCGGATCCGGCCGGATTTCACCTCCGCCCATTACAATGTCGCCGTCGCCCTGGCGCGAATGGGGCGCATCGGCGAGGCCGTCAGCCACTTTGATCGCGTGATTGAGCTCGATCCCGGCAACGGCCCGGCGCGCGCATATCTGGATCAGCTCAGGGCCGGCCCGCGATGAGTCCCGGAACGTGACCTGCGAAATGCCGGCCGTCCCGGTTATTGCGGCCGGGACGCGGTGATCTCGGCCAGCATCCGCATGGCCTGCTCGTTGCCTGGTTGCAGCCTAAGCCCGGCCCTGAGGTGTTCGACCGCTTCCCCGGTTCCGCCGGGGATGCCGAGGAGCACGACGGCCAGGTTGAAATGGATCTCGGCGATCTCCGGCCTCAGGCGAAGCCCTGTTTCATAGTGGGCGATCGCCTCCCGCGCCCTGCCCTGCGCGACCAGGACATTCCCCAGATTGATGTGCGCCTGGTAGTAATCCGGGGCCCGCCGGAGGACTTCCTCGTACTGGGCGACCGCCTCGGGCATGCGGCCGGGCGCATTCTGAAGGTCGCAGGCCAGAAAGAATCGCGCCTCGATCGATTCCGGATTGAGCCGCAGCGCCTCCTCAAACTGGGCGATCGAGTCCCCTGACCGGCCGGGGACCTTTTCGAGCTCCGAACCGAGATTGTAGTGCGCAAAGAAATTGCCGGGGCAGTTTGCAACCGTGTCGCTCCATAGCGCGAGGGGATTGGAATACTCCCGGTTGCGCCTCCAGGTGGCCCCGAAAAGCGCCGTCGCGATTACAAGGCAGCAGAGAAGGGAACCGCGGCCCAGCCACCGGTTGATCGCAACGACGCCCAGCACCGCCACCGAAACGAGCGGCAGATACATCCGCTGCTCGGCCATGGTCTCGGTCGCAATCGGGATCACGCTGGAACTGGGAGCCAGGATGAGAAAGAAACCGGCCCCCAGGAATCCCAGGGCCGGCCTCCTGCCCAGGGCCCATGCACTGGCTGCCAGGAGAACGGCGACCACAACGGCCGAGCAAAGGAGCCGCCCCGCTCCGAGCGCAAGGGCGTTGCCGTAGGAAAAAATCAAGGGGTGCGGCCAGAAGCAAAGGCGCAGATAGTGAACAATCGCGGAAAATTGGGTCAGCACATAGGCCCACCAGGAGACTCCTTTGCCGATCCCGACGGTCCCGCCGCGGCCGTTTGTCGAAAGAACCAGGATAGCCAGAACCAGCCACGTGCAGGCGAGACTCGCATGCAATCGCCACCGGCGCCGCAAGGCTTCCTTGAAGCTGCCGGAAAGGAACGTGCGGTCATAGAGAAGCACAATCAGGGGGGCGGTGACCATCACCTCCTTGGTTCCCATGCCGAAAAGGCAGCATAGAACCGAAAACACAGCCCAAACGCTCCCTGCTGCCTTTTCCTCCCCCCCTCCCTCGCCCGCTGGGAGCGGGCTTCTGCGGCCGGATGCGCGCCCGCATTCGGCATACCTTATGAAGCAATACAGCGTCAGCAGGTAGAACAGCCCCATCAGCGACTCGGCGCGCTGGATGATGTAGGTGACCGACTCGGTCTGCAGCGGGTGAAGGATCCAGAGCAGGGCGACGCAGAAAGCCGTCATCGAGGCCGCCTCCCCTGCCCGCGGCGCGAGCGTGCGCCGGACGATTCCGAAGAGGGTCAACCCGGCCAGAACATGGATCAGGATGTTCAAGGCGTGATAACTCCAAACCGCCGTGCCGCTGATCGAGTAATTCAGCGCGAGGGACAGGTTGAGGACGGGCCTGCCTCCCACGGTCGTGCCGGCCGGGGGCCAAAGCGCGCTGGACCAGTGCTGGAGGGACAGGTTGGTGGCGATCGAACTGTCGTCGTCGAAAATCAGCGGAACGGAAAAGCTGCCGGAATAGGCGGCCGCTCCGGCCAGCGCGACCAGCAGGGGCAGCCAGAACCGGCCATGAACGGCCGGCCTTGCTCGTGAAATGGCGGATGTCGCTGTCGTTGGGATGACCGATCCTGGCCGGAGTCGCTGGCCGTTTCAAGCGCTTGAAAGTTTCGGCCTCTTCTGGGACCGTGCTGGCCATGCCGCCCTCCCCATCCGTTCGGCCGCCTTGGCGCTGGAGGGAGATCGCTGCCGCGCTGGGGCCGCCGGCATTGCTTCTGATTGCAACGGTGATCGTCTACCTCCCGAGCCTGCGTGCGGGTTTTATCATGGACGACAACGCCATGTTGACGGACAACCCTCTGATAGCCTCCGCGGACGGAATCCGCCGGTTCTGGTACACCGCCCAGCCGGTCAATTTCTTCGGACCGGTCACGGCGACAACCCTCTGGATCGAGTGGAGGCTGTGGGGCCTGAATCCCCTCGGCTACCATGCGACCAACCTCGCCTTCCATTGCGCCGAGGTGCTGCTCCTCTGGGCAATTCTGCGCCGGTTGCGCCTGCCGGGAGCCTGGCTGGCGGCGCTTCTGTTCGCCGTGCATCCCCTCAATGTCGAGACTGTGGCGTGGGTGGCCCAGCGCAAGAACCTGGTGGCGATGCTTTTCTTCCTGACGTCGATCCACTGTTTTCTGAGAACCGGAATCGTGCCCGGTTCCGCCGCAGCCTTGGCGAAGGAGGGTTTCAACCGCTGGTACTGGCTGAGCCTCCTCGCATTCGTCCTCGCCATGCTCGGCAAGGGATCCGTCGCTCCGCTGCCGCTCGTCCTGCTGGGCCTTGTCGCATGGCACCGGAGGATTTCGCCCCGGGACCTGGCACGCCTGGCGCCCTTTTTCGCGGCTGCCGCGATTTTGGCCGCCGTCGACGTCTGGACCCAGCGGCTGGCATCGCACGAGATCGTTCGCGCGGCCGGATTCACGGAGCGCCTGCTGGGAGCGGGCGCGGCGGTGTGGTTCTATCTCTTCAAGGCGCTCTGGCCGGCAAACCTGGTCTTTGTCTACCCGCAGTGGCGGATCGATGCGACAGACGCCCGATGGTGGCTGCCCCTGGCGGCGGCGGCAGGCTTCACCCTCGTTCTTTGGCGCGCGCGCCGGGGGTGGGGCCGTTCGCCCTTGTTCGCCTGGGGATATTTCTGCGTGATGCTGATTCCCGTTCTGGGCTTCACCGACGTCTACTTCATGAAGTATTCGCTCGTGGCCGACCATTATGCCCACCTCGCCCTGATCGGAGTGGTTTCCTGGGTGGCGGCGATGGGCGCCATGGCATGGGAACGCGCTCCGCTCGCTGCGAAGGCGCGCTGGAGGACCCCCGCGGCGGCGGCCCCGGTTGCGGCAATTCTGATTCTCGGCGCCGCGACCTGGCGCCAGACCCGCCTCTACCGGGACGCCCGCACCCTCTATCAGGCGACGGTCAACGCAAACCCGGGTTGCTGGATGGCGCATAACAACCTGGCCGTCGAGCTGGCGGAGATCCCGGGTCGAATGCCCGATGCGGTCGCGCACTACGAGGAGGCCCTGCGCCTGAAGCCGGATTACCTTGAAGCGCACAACAACCTGGGCATCGCGCTGGAATCCGAGGGTCGGACCCAGGAGGCGATGGCGCAGTTCGAGGATGCCCTGCGCCTCAATCTCGATCTGGCCGACGTGCACGCAAGACTCGGCTCCCTCTTTTCCAAGGCCGGCCGGTTGCAGGAGGCCGTCGCCGAGGACGAGGCCGCGGTCCGCCTGCAGCCGGCGAGGGCCAAGGGCCATGTGGACCTCGGACTCGCGCTTGCGGCGGTGGGACAGAACGGCCGCGCGATCGCCGAATACGAGGGCGCGCTGCAGCTGGATCCCCATTTCGTCGAGGCCGCATTCTATCTGGGCATATCCCTCGAGCACGCCAATCGCATCCCCGAGGCTGTCGCCAGCTACGAGCGGGCGCTGAGGATCAAACCGGACTATTACGTCGCCCACAACAATCTCGCCGTCGCGCTCTGCAATGCCGGAAAAGTCGCGGAGGCGGTGCCCCATTACGAGGAGGCCATCCGAATCGCTCCCGCCTATATCGAAGCCCGGTACAACCTGGCGTTCGCCCTGTCCAGCCTGGGCCGGGCCGCCGAGGCGATCAGCGCCTTTCAAAAGGCCGCCGATCTCGCGCCGGCCAGCGCCGCGGCCGAACTCGATTGGAGCCGCTGCCTGCAGGCGCTCAGCCAGCCCGAGGCCGCGGAAGTTCACCGGCAGAATGCCGCGCGGCTCCAGGCCGGCGGCGGCCGTTGATGATTGCCGTGCGACCCAGGCCGACAACGCCATTGCAAAATTGAATCCCGCCTCCCCCAACCCGCCCCAGGCCCTCCGGCCGTCCCGGTCCGATCGTCTCCGGTCCCTGATTCCATCGGGCCGCGCTTCCCTTTTATGGATCGCCGCCCTGGCGGCAACGCTCGGGTACCTCGCAATCGACAGCGCCGCCCGAATCCGGCACCTGCTGGCAATGGAAAACCTGTACGGCGTGCAGGTGGCGGCGCCGGCCCCAGCCCCGGCCTCTCCGACGGGCTTCGACCTCGGCCGCCGGAACATGGTCGAACCGGGAAACACAGCCGACACCTATCACTGGATAATGCAGACCCAGACGATGCTGGCGGGGGGACCCTGGCGGCTGCACCACGTGGATTACGACAATGCTCCGGACGGCCGGGCGATGCACTGGGCGTCACCCCCGCGCTGGTGTCTCGCGCTGCTGGCGTTCCTCGACAGAGGCGTTTCGGGCCGACCGCTCGGCGCCGCCGCCGAGCAGGCCGTGCTTTACGCCAATCCGCTGCTGCTGGCCATCTTCCTCCTTGTTGCAGTTCCGCGGATCGCGCGCCGCTTTGGGGCGGCGGGCGCAGCCCTGATCGCGGTCGGCACAGTCGCCAGCCACCCGTTTTACCTGAATTTCATCGCGGGCAACGCCGAACACCAGGGTGCTGCAGAGGTCTGCGCGATGCTGACGGTTATCTGCCTGCTCGGCGGAGCCGGCGGCTGGACCGGCTCTGAACGCACGGACGGCGCAGGCGAACCGTCCCGCCTGCCCACGCTCCGGCAGGCCCGCAGGTGGTTTCTCGCCTCCGCCGTTGCCGGCGGCGTCGGACTTTGGCTGAGCGCGGCCAGCGAAGCCCCCCTTCTCGCGGGCGCCGGCATGGGGGCGATCGCATCCGTGGCCGTCGCCCGAAGCCGGGCCGGCCACGAAGGCAGAACCCTGACTCCCGAGTTGTGGCGCCTTTGGGGCCTGGCCGGCTGCACCGTCAGTTTCGCAGCCTACGCCATCGAATACTTTCCCGGCCAGATGGGCTGGCGGCTCGAGGTGAATCATCCGCTGTACGGCCTCGCCTGGCTCGGCGGCGGCGAGCTCATCTGCCAGCTCGGCCGACATTGGGATCCGGCGGCCAGGACAGCCCCGGTGAGCCGCCGCATGGTCCTCGGCGCCTGCGTGTTGATCGTCCTTCTGCCTTCGGTCCTGTTTCTCACGCGCGGGTCGACGTTTTGGGTGGCCGATCCGTTCCTGTGGCGCCTGCACACCGCATATATCGCCGAGTTTCACAGCATGCCCTGGGAGCTGGCCCAGAGCGGGTGGAGCTTCGCCGCCATCGCCCGCTTCCTGCCGCTGATGCTCGGCATTCCCCCTCTTTTGTTTCTCTGCCGGCGGGGCACGGCCGCATTCTGGAAGGCCCAGCTGATCCTCGTCCTGGTTCCGGCCGGACTCGAGCTCGCCCTCGCAACGGAGCAGCTCCGCTGGTGGGGCCTCGCAACCGGGGTGGCGCTGGCGGCCCTTCTGCCCCTTTTCGAGCTGCTGGAACGGCAGTTTCCCGGGCGCCGCGCCCGCCTGTGGCAGCTGGCCTGCGCCCTTTTCCTGGCGCCGGGCGCAGTCAATGCCGTCACCCTGATCCCGCGCGAATCGGCCTTCACCGCGGCCAACCTGCAGTCCCTCGAGGACCGCGATATCGCCCATTGGCTCCGGCTTCGCTCCGGCACCGGCCCGCTCGTCGTCCTGAGCACGCCCAACACCACGACCTCGCTCGCCTATCACGGCGGCGCGCGCGGCCTGGGGACACTGTATTGGGAAAATCGCGACGGGCTGGAGGCGGCGGCCCGGATATTCGCCGCGGCCACGCCGGACGCGGCCCGCGCATTGATCCTGGAACACCGCGTGACGCACATCGTCCTCGTCTCCTGGGACCCGTTCGTGCCCGCCTACGTCCAGCTCGCGCTCGGCCTTCCCGTTGGCGCCGCATGGACGCGGGGCTCGTTCGCAGACGCCCTCCAGGGGCAAACCCCGCTCCCTCCCTGGCTGCGGCCCATTCCCTATCCCCTTCCCAAAAACTCCGCCCTCTGGGGGCAGCGGGTCTGGATCTACGAGGTCACGGAGCCCCAGCGGCCCGAGGAAATCCTGGTCCGCACCGCGGCGTACCTGATGGAGATGGGGAGCTACAAGGAGGCGGCACGACTGCAGCCCGCCCTGCGCGCCCTTGATTCCTACATTCCCGCCCTGGCGGAATTGACGCGCATCGAAGGCCAGGGTTCGGACGCGGCCGGAGTGCAGGCCGCGGTGGAGCGCATCGTTTCCCTCGGGACTCCGCCCGCCGATCTCCCGGCGGAGGACCAGGTGCGCGTGGCCGTGGCGCTGGCGATCGGCGGAAGGCTCGACCTGGCCCGGCCGGTGCTGGATCGCTGCCTGGGACGGATGGATGAAAGAACCCTCCGCCGGCTGACCGCCGGCACGCTGTCCGACCTTCTCTCGCTTTGCGATCACCTCGGCGCGGCCTTCCCGGATCCGGCCCTGCGCGCGCTGGCCAACGGGCTGCTTCCGCCCAGCCTGCGCTGAGGGCGCCCGCTACTTTTGCATGTCCAGCGCCCGCTGGAGGCTTTCCTCAATCGCCGGGTCTCCCGGACGGCGGCGCAGGGCTTCGCGATATTCGGCAACGGCGGCGGAGACCTGTCCGGTCAGGAGCAGGACGTTTCCCAGATTGTTGCGCGCATCGACAAGGTCCGGCGCGAGAACGATCGCCCTGCGGTAGGCTTCCGCAGCCGCCGGAAACTGCTCCAGGGCCGCAAGCGAATTGCCCAGGGCGAACATCGGCTCGGGGTTGGCCGGATCCGCCTTTGCGGCCGCTGCAAACGCGGAGGCGGCCGGAGCGTATTGGCGCTGCCGGACAAGGCTGTTGCCGAGGCCGAGCCACCCCCGGCCGTCGTCCGGTTCCATGAGCCTCGCAGCCGCCGCGTACTGGTCCGCAGCCTCGCGGTCGCGCTTCAGATCCGCCAGGGCGTCGCCGAGATAGAGATGAACCTCGCCCCGGTGCTGCTCCGCGCCCAGGGCCCGCCCCAGCTCGGCCACCGCCTTTTCCGACTGGCCTGAATCCAGCAGGGCGACGCCCAGATTGTAGTGGGCCGGAACATATTCGGGCTGCAGCCGGATCGCCGCCGCATAGGCGGCCAGAGCCTCCGGCGCGCGCCGGGCCCGGTAGAGGAGAAGCCCGAGATTGTTCCAGGCTTCCGCGGAATCGGGCTGCAAATCCCTGGCCTTCTCCAGTTGGACAACCGCCTCGGCCAGGCCGCCCGGCTCCTCCGCCAGCACCGCGCCCAAATTGGCGCGGGCCACGTCCAGGTCGGGGTCCAGGCGGACCGATTCGCGCAATTCGGCGATCCCTTCCGCGCGGCGTCCCGGGAGCTTCGCGTACAACGCTCCCAGCGCCGCATGCGCCTCGGCCTGCACGGCCGTGTCGTCACGCTGCAGAATCAGGGCGGCCTTCAATTCGGCGACCGCCTCCTGGCCGCGGCCGGCGAGCTTGGCCAGAAGCTTTCCATAGTTCAGGTGCCCCAGCGCGAAGTCGGGCCGCAGGCGCAACCCCTCGCGAAAGGCCGACTCGGCCTCCGCCTCACGACCTGGAACCATGGCGAGAAGCGCTCCACAGTAGGCGTAGGCCACGCCGTAATCGGGCTTCAATCGGATGGCCTGCTCAATCTGCCGCACGGCCTCGTCCTGCGTCGCCGGATTTGAAATCAATGCGGTCCCGAGGTTGATGCGCGGACGCGGGTCCCCGGGCCAATGGGCCACGGTGTCCTCCCAGATCGACCGGGCGCTGCGATAGTCGCGGTTGCGGGCCACGGTCAGGGCGACACCGGCGACTGCGACGGCCAGGCCGACCGGCAGAAGCCACCCGCGCAGCCATCGATAAAGCGCCAGCACGACCGGCACGACCAATGCGGGAAGCGCCAGATAGATCCGCCTTTCCGCCATCGTCTGGGTTATGACCGGCACGAAACTGGAACTCGGCGCAAGAATTCCGAAGAACCACGCTCCGGCAAACCCCCAGACCGGCCGGCGCCGGAGCGCGATCACCGTGGCCGCCCCCAGTGCGGCGACCAGAAGGCCGCAGGGGACAATCAGGGCGGGGCTTTTGACCAGATAAGTGCCATAGTCAAAGACCAGCGGGTGCGGCCAGACGCTGAGCTTGAGATACCGGACAATGGCATAGAACTGCGTAAACAGGTACTGCCACCAGGGCATTCGATCGTTGAAACCGGCCGTCCCGCCCCGGTTGGCTCCGCCCTGGCCCAGGAGCAGCCAGATCAGCAGTCCCCAGGTCATCGCAAGCGACAGGTAGAACCCCTTCCTCTCCCTCCATGCGGCCCGGAAGCTGCCGGCCACAAAAGTCCTGTCATACAGCAGCGTCATGAGCGGCGCGCTCACCATCACCTCCTTCGAGGCCATCCCCGCCAGGCATGCCAGAGTGGCGGCGACGCGCCATGGGCCCGGCCTTGCGGCGTCCATGGAGCGAATGGCGGCGTAGAGGGTGGCCAGGTAGAAAAGACCCATCAGGACCTCCGTTCGTTCGACGACGCAGGTCACCGACTCGGTCAGCAGCGGATGCACCAGCCACCAAAGCGCAGACAGCCACGCCAGCGGTCCGGCGGCCGCCCCATAAGCCCCGCGCATGACCGGCTGCAGCAGCGTTCGCCGGACGATCCCGTAGAGGGCGAAAGCCGCGAGCAGATGTATCGTTAGATTGAATATGTGGTAGCCTTCAACGTGCAGCCCGCCCAGGGCGTAGTTGAGCGCGAGCGAGGCGTTGACGGCGGGACGGTGCGCCACCGACTGTCCGCCGGACGGCGGAGAGAGCATCCCCCAGGGTGGCCAGAGATGCCGGATCGTCGTGTTTTTGACGATTGAGGCGTTGTCGTCGAAAAAGAGCGGGACGGAGAAAGTGTTGTGGTAGGCGACTGCGCCGGCGATCGCCAGCCCGGCGAGGGCGAGCGCCGCCGATCCGCGGCCGTCCCACGGACGCGGGATGGGCTGCGCCTGGAATGGGAAGCGGGCAATCGGGCGGAACTTGAAGATGCCGGCCATGGGTCAGGCCCCTCAGGGCGGCGGGGTGGCGCCTTTTTGCATCTCCAGAGCGCGCCGGAGGCCTTCCTTCAGGTCCGGGTCCCCCGGGCGCTGCCGCACTGCCTCCCGGTACTCGGCCACGGCTGCCGCAACCTGGCCGCCCAGAAGCAGGACGTTGCCAAGATTGTTGCGGGCATCGACCAGGTCCGGAGCAAGTTCGAGCGCGCGGCGGTAAGCCCCCGCCGCCGCGGCGTATTGCTCCTGTGCCGCGAACGCATTGCCCAGGGCGAACATC
Source organism: uncultured Opitutaceae bacterium (assembly GCA_964605835.1). Taxonomy (GTDB): domain Bacteria; phylum Verrucomicrobiota; class Verrucomicrobiia; order Opitutales; family Opitutaceae; genus Palsa-1447. The sequence continues at coordinate 4,149 of CAZSEH010000022.1, read as the reverse complement.
GGCTTCGCGTCGCCCGGCTCGGCCTTTGCGGCCGCCGAGAAGGCGGCCGCGGCCGCGCCAAATTGCCCCTGACGGACAAGGCTGTTGCCAAGGCCGAACCAGCCTGCGCCGTCGGCGGGCGCCAAGAGCCTGGCGGCCGCCGCATATTGGCCCGCGGCCTCGCTGTCGCGTTTCAGGTCCGCCAGGGCGTCGCCCAGGTAGAGGTGAGCCTCACCCCGGTGCTGCTCCGCCCCAAGGGAGCGCTCCAGTTCCACCACCGCCTTTTCCGGCCGGCCCGAATCCAGCAGGGCGACGCCCAGGTTGAAATGCGCCGGCACATAGTCGGGCCGCAGACGAAGCGATTCCCCGTAGGCCGCCAGCGCCTCCGGAACGCGCCGGGTCTGGTACAGCAGGAGCCCAAGGTTGTTCCATGCCGTGAAGTAGCGCGGGTTGAGCCGCAGCGCCGCGCGGTATTCCCGTTCCGCCTCATCCAAGCGGCCGGCGGCTGCGAGCGCTGTGCCGCAATTGTTGTGGATTTCCGCCGAGCCCGGATTGGAGCGCAGCCCCGCCTCGAAATGGCCGATCGCCTCAGCGTCGGCGCCTCTTGCCTGCAGGAGCAATCCGAGATTGTTGTCCGCCATCCACGCGGCGGGATTCCTGGCAAGGGTCGTCCGATAGAACGTTTCCATGTCGCTGTACATCCCGGCCTGGCGCCAGGTCAGGACAGCCAGGGACGCAAGCAGTCCCGCCCCGGCAACCCGCCGAACCGGGTCGGCGAAGCCGCGGCTCGCCCGGGCCAGCCCCGCGCAAAGCGGCACGATCAACCCCAGCGAGGCGAGATACTGCCAGTGATCGGCGACATAGGAATAAATGAAGGCATAGACGTTGAAGAATCCCAGCGTGGGGAAGAGCGTGCCGACGAAAAAAAGCGCACCGGCAAGCGGAGCCCGGCTGCGGCCGCGCAGCGCCAGGAGAAGGGCGAAGGCCGCCAGGATCGCGGCCAGGTAGGCGCAGGCGCCCAGGCTCGCTCCCGCGATCGTCCAGCGCGGATAGATGAAGACCAGATTCGCCGGCCAGAGCAGCTTGGCCGCATAGAACCAGGCGGCCCGGCTTGCCAGGAGCAGGCGCTCCAGGCCGCCCAGCGCGAAGGCCGAACCCTCGGCCCCCCCGACATGACTTTCGACCCAGCCGGAAAACAACCCCGCGGCCGCCCCGAACACAAGCCACGGCAGAAGAGGCGCCACGTCGCGGCGCCAGGAGAGGGTCCCCATCCGCCACCAAGCCACAACAAGCAGGGCTGCGGGCAGCGTGGCGGTCACGGTCTTGCTGAGGAGGGCCAGGACAAAGAACAGCGAAGCGAGCGCATACCGGCCCGGATCCCGCCGGTCGGTGAAGCGCAGGTAGCTGAGCGCCGTCAGGAGGTAAAACACCGTCGAAAGCGTATTCTTCTGCTCCGAAACCCAGGCCACCGATTCGACACACACCGGGTGCAGGGCGAACACGAATGAAGCCAGCCAGGCCCCCGGAATCGCGAGCCGGCGCAGGACAAGCAGCACAAGGGCCGCCGAAATCGCATGCAAGGCCACATTCAGGAGGTGATATCCGATCGGCGCGTCTCCCCACAGCCGGTGCTCGACCCAAAAGGCGGTATGCAGGAAGGGATAGTACTGCTCGGTTGCCCCGATCTTGAACCAGATCCGCCCGAGTCCCGACAGGGAGCGCAGCGCCGGCGCCGTCACATAGTCGCTGTCATTCCATATGAATCCCGCCCGGAAGACCGGCGCATAGGCCGCAAATGCGGCGAGAAAAATCAGCGCCATCCCGGCCGGCGTGCGCCAGCGCAAAGACGAGGTCTCCGGGGTGGAACGAGTCATCGCCCACTCCTTACCACAGGGTTGCCCCGCACGTCACACGAAAACCGGCGGAGCCGCCTCAGCCCGTGCGGGACAGGGTGCCCCCGAGCGCCATCGCCTGAAAGCCGGCAGAATCCGCATGGACTGCGGCCGCAGCAGGCTCGTCCTGCGCCCCGGCCCCGACGGTGCGCACGGTGGGTCCATCGATCCATCGCGGCGCGATCGCGGTAGCCGATGGGATCGGCGGTATGCCAAATTCATTGCGGTGCAACTGGGCCACCAATTGCTCCATGGCGAGCGAACCCACGAGGTGCGGCTGCAGATCGAGCCCGGCGCACGGGCGGTCCTTCATCAGCACATTGAGGCACACGAACCCGTGGGTGTCCGGCACCCGCGCCCCGGATGCCTCCATCCATTCGATCGCCTCCGTGCGATGGCCGAGCACGACGTCGGGCGAGTGTTGGGCAAACCAAGCGGCAAACGCTCCGGAATCGAGGCCGGCAATTTTCAGCGTTGGAACCGAAACGGGGAAGGCGCCCGAATTAGCCTGAAATGCCAGATAGGCGGCCTGCCAGCGGTGCTGGATCCGCTCGTCGGCGCGCGGAGTGAGGAAAATCCCCGGACGCCGGTAGCCCAGCAAGCGCAAGTGATTCAACACCATCATCATGGCCCTGTAATGATCGGGGTAGATGGAATGGAGGGTCGGTTGCTCGATCACGTAATCCGTGTAGACGCCGGCAAAGCTGTTCCAGTCCAGGCAGGAAAGGTCGGGTTGGTTCCACGCGGGCAGGAATACGACTCCCCGAATGCCCCGCGCCTTGAGAATCATGCCAAGCCGGTGGACCGGAAGCGCGTCGCCGCCGACAATAAATGTCTCCAGCTTGAATCCGAGGGCGGCTGCGCTATCGGCGGCGCCACGGATAATATCCGAGTGATAACGGACCGAAGAAGCCGGCCGGTCCTTCTCAGCCATGTCCACCACGGCGACAAGGCCGCGAAAGGTGCTGTTGCCCGATCGCCTCACCTCCGACATGACGGCGCTCGCGAGCGGGTTCGCACGGTATCCAGCCGCCTCAGCCGCCGCAATGACGCGGCGGGCCGTGGCGGGCTTGACCCGGCCGGAGCCGCTCAGCGCCGCCGAAACCGTGGCCAGAGACAGGTCTAGGGCACGGGCAAGCGAACGCAGCGTTGGAGCAGCCATATCCGGTAGCAGACGGTCATGGGTGGGTGTGCCGCAGCGGCACGAATCAGGGTGGGAATCCAATGAGTTGCAAATCCGCGCGCGGCGCAACTTAGAAATTAGGGACTCGCCGGCCCTGCGCCCGGGAAATCGATGCACCGCAGGGTTGACGTCCCTCTTCCATGTGAGGATTAGGATCTCGGGATCCGGCCCCGTCCTCCAACCCATGCGTCGAACCCAATTCAGATTATTCATCCCCCTCCTCGCCTGCCGCCTGGCAGGAGCCGCTGGAGCCGTCGCCTCCGCCCAAACGCCCGCCGCCACCGCGACTGCCTTTCCCTCGGGTGTCGTGTCCGCCGCGGGCATCGCCCACGCATTTCTCGCCCATTCGCCGGAACAGGGAAAGGACTACAGGATCGCCCCCAACGGCGACATTGCCGGGGAATACACCACCGGGCCCAAGGGCGAGGATAGCTGGCTCCTGCCCGACGGCCGCCTGCTGGCAAGTTACGGCGGCGGCGTGCGCGAATTCGATCCCGCCACAGGCGCAATCACATGGGAATACAAGGCGGCCCCGGGCGTGGAGGTCCACTCCTGCCAGCCGCTGCCGGATCGTCGCGTCCTCATCTGCGAATGCGGCTCCAAACGCCTTTTTGAGATCAACCGCGACCTCACCATCGCCCACGAGATCAGGCTCGCATCGACGCAGCCCACGCACCACCAGTTCCGGCTGGCCCGAAAGACCGGGACCGGAACCTACCTCGTCGCGTACGGTTCCGATGCCGTCGTGCGCGAATTGGATGCCGACGGCAGAACGCTCCAGACCTTCGTCCTTCCCCCGGTAAGGAATCGCGGCGTCAACGGCGCCTTTCGCCTCCCCAACGGCCACACCCTGGTCACCGGTGGCTACGGCGCGGAAGTCTACGAATTTGATTCAAGCGCCCAGATCGTCTGGACGCTGAAGGAGTCCGATCTACCCGCGGGCTTCAAGCTTCACTACCTGGGCACCGCCCAGCGCCTGCCGAACGGGAATACCGTCATCAGCAATTTCCTCGGTTTGCCCGAGGTATTCGAGGTCACGCCGGAGAAGCGGGTGGTCTGGCAATACCACAACGAAAAGATCGGGCCGGTATCGGC
>CAZSEH010000021.1:29303-42727 GCA_964605835.1 uncultured Opitutaceae bacterium | reverse complement strand
CAACGGCAACAGCAACTTCGGCTACGGCAATTGGTAGCTCATTGACCGTCCGGCTTCCGGGGCGCCGCTTCCAAACGGCGCCCCATGGAGCCCTGTTCAAGGGGGAATCAATTCGGGTTGACCGGGCCGCGCTGCGCGTTTTGCCTCGTCGCCACCCCATGAACAAAGCCGAACTTGTGGAAGCTGTGAAAAAAAAGCTGGGCGGCGCCACATCGAAGGCCGCGGCGGAGCGGGCGATCGATGCGGTCCTCGCGTCGGTCAAGGGAGGACTCCGGACCGACAAGGAGGTTCAGCTGGTCGGTTTTGGAACCTTTGTCCTCGCGGGACGCTCGGCGCGGCGCGGATATAATCCCCACACGCGCAAGCCGATGAAGATTCCGGCAATGAAGACGATCCGCTTCCGGGCGGGAGCCGATCTGCGCGAACTGACTTAGCAGGCTAGAACAGATCGGCGAACTGGGCAAACCAGGGGTCGACCCAGCGGTGGAGGAGGAGGAAGTACAGGCATCCCGCCACGGCCAGCATCGGGCCGAATGGCAGGTGCACGCCGAAGATTGGCGCCGGCGGCGCGTCCGGGGATTCCTGGGAGGACCGGGCACCGGCGAACTTCCGCCAGACCAGGGCGAGCGTCAGCCAGAGAGTGCCGACGACGGCCCCGCCGAAGACGGAAAAAACGGCGCCGCGCCAGCCGCAAAATGCGCCGATCGCCCCGACAAACTTCACGTCGCCAAGCCCCATGGCCTCTTTCCGCAGGATCGTCTCCGCGAGCATGGCAATCCAGAAGACAATCCCGGAGCCGACGAGAAGCCCGACAAGGGCGGCGCCGCCCGACCTCAGGCTGTCCAGGGCAAAAAAGCCGCCGTGCTGCCCATGCAGGCCCGGGATGGCGAAGGAAAGCAGGACTCCGGCGATGCCCAGGCCGAGCGAGAACGCGTCGGGAATCACCAGATGGTCCGCGTCGATGAACGTGGCCGCGACAAGCCCGCTCATGAAGACCCACCCGCAGACGGCCTGCCCCGGCGGCAGGAGCATCCAGCAGGCAAGGAACAGGCCCGCTGTGAGCGCCTCGACGAAAGGATACCGGAAGCTGAACGGGGTTCCGCAACACCTCGCCCGTCCGCGCAGGATGAACCACGACGCGATCGGGATGTTGTCGCGCCACGGAATGGGCCGCCCGCAGGAGCAATGCGAACCGGGTTTCACGATCGAAAGGCCCAGCGGCAGCCGGAGGATGACCACGTTGAGAAAACTTCCGATGCAGGCGCCGGCTGCAAAGACGAAGATGCCAAAGAGCGCCGGGCAGGAATCCGCGAACTGAAGGAGGGCGGCGATCATGTCGGTTGTTCCAGGGCTGCCCGGACGGCGGCGATCATGACGGGCGCCGAGCGCCCGGCGGGAACGCCTGTCCAGATCTCAAGGGATTTTGCGCCCTGGTGGGCCAGCATGGACATGCCGTTGGCTGCGGGCACGCCCATTCGAGCGGCCTGGACCAGGAGCGCGGTCCGCGGGGGATTGTAGATCATGTCGAACACGGCCGCCGGCCGGGGCAGGAGAGACAGGTCGATCGGGGCCGGCTCGCCGGCGCGAAGCCCGGCGCTTGTGGCATTGATGACGATTGCTCCCGCGGGCGGAAGGGCGGATGAACCGCCCAGCGCATGGAGGGGAATGCCGCCGGCCAGGGGGCGCAGGAGTTCCAGAAGCCGGTCGAGCCTCTCGCGCGTCCGATTGGCGATCCAGAGGGAATCGCAGCGGCTCGCGAGGCACTCGACTGCGGCGCTGCGCGCCGCTCCACCGGCCCCGAGGAGCAGGATGGGGGCTCCCGACAGCTCCCGGCCGAGGGACTCCCGAATGGCTGCGGCGAGGCCGTAACCGTCCGTGTTGTACCCGTGCCAGCCTGCGGGAGTCCAAAGAAGGGTGTTCACGGCCCCGCTGGGACGGGCCTGGGCGTCGATCTCCGCCATCAGGTCAAAGGCCATCACCTTGTGCGGCACGGTGAGGTTGACACCGCGAAACTGCCGGGCGTGCAGTTCGGCGAGCGCGTGGGGCAGATCGGCGGGCGCTATGTCGAAGCGGAAGTAGCGCCAGTCAGCGAATTGACGGTCCGACGATGCCTCGGCCGCGAGCGCCGCGTTTTGCATGGGCGGGCTGACCGAGTGGCGGATGGGATGGCCCAGCACGGCCAGCGACGGGCCGGGATGCGACCAGCGTTTCAGGTCTGCCAGGGTGTAAACGGGGTCCGGGGACATCAGCCCTTCCGCCCCTATGTGTTTCGCGCAAACGCGGCCTCGAATTCCTCGACAAAGCTGGCGAACAGCCGCGCGCGGCTGAGGTCGCCGGCTGCGGTGTAATGATTGACGAGATTGCGGCAGCTGCGGCTGAGGACTTCGCGGATGGGGGTCGGTGCAAGATCGCTGGCCTGGGGGACGATGCGGTGGGAGCGGAGCAGCTCGAACACCTCGTCCCCGTCGCGGAAAAGGCCGTTCTCAAACGGATCGACGAAGAAAGGCTCCCCTTCGCCGTAGCAGCCGACGACAAAATGACCGGGTAGGTTCACCGGGGAGAGATCGATGCCGAGCCGGTCGGCGACCAGCAGATAGACGGTGCCGAGGGAGATCGGAATTCCCTTCCTGCGTGTAAGTACATTGTCTATCAAACTGTTGAGTGGATCCGTGTAATGCTCAACATTGCCGCGGAAGCCCCATTCATGGAACATCACGCGATTGAGGATCCGGCATTTTTCACGGCAGGTGGACGGCTCGACAATGAGTTCGCGGCAGCGGCCTGCGATCCTGTCGAGAGCGGTGCAGCATTCGCCTATGTCGAGGCGCGGTGAAACGGTGCGCGCGAGCAGGAGGGAACCCGTCTCCAGCTCGTAATTGAGGGATCGGATGAATCCGCGGAATTCCGAGATTGGATCGCTGAACTTGAGCTCGTTCAGAAACCAGGCCGCATGCCGGGCGAGCGAACGGTTGGGGCCGTTCGCGATGTCGCGCAGGAAGGGCGCCGCCGAGGCGCCCTGTTCGTTGAAAAAGGCGAGGAGGGCCTGGCGCACCGGCGCGCTCGTATCGTCGAGCAGGCTCCGCAGCGCCGCCTGGCGGCTCGCATCGAGCTTTTCCGTTGCCAATTCCACGATGCCAAGGAGAAAAAAAATTCCGCGCACTGGCAACAGTGGAAAGGCGGACCTTGAAGCCCGAGGGACAGGCCCCCAAGGCCTGCCCGGGTCAACGCCCGCCAAAAAGAGCGGTGCCGATGCGGACAAGCGTGCTTCCCGCGGCAATGGCCGCGGGATAGTCGCCGCTCATCCCCATCGACAGCTCGCGAAGGGGTGCCTTGAAGCGGGCGGCGAGCTCGTCGCGCAGACTCCGAAGGTTTGAGAAGGTGCGCTCGGCGACGGCGGGATCGGTCGAAAGGGGGGCGATCGTCATAAGCCCGTCGAGTTGGAGGTGCGGTCGGGCGAGGGCTGCCTCCACCAGGCGGGCGGCATCCCCGGGTTCCGCCCCGAATTTTGCCGGGTCGTGCCCGGCGTTGATTTGTAATAGGATAGGCATGGTCCGGCCGAGATCGGCCGCAGCGCGATCGATGAGATTCATCAGTTTCTCGCTGTCGACGCTCTGGATCCGGTCAAAGTGGCGGACTGCCAGGGCGGCCTTGTTCGACTGGAGGTGGCCGATCAGCTCCCAGCGGACGGAGGCCGTCGTTTGGGCGCGTTTCTCAACTGCTTCTTGGACACGGTTTTCGCCTACAGCGGGAAGGCCGTAGCGTGCGGCGTAATCAACCGCGAGCGCAGGGTGGCTTTTTGTGACCGGCAGCAGTGCTGCGGCCTCCGGAGCCCGCCCCGCGCGAACACAGGCCTCCGCCATCGCGGCGCGGAGGGAATCCGCCGCCCGCAGGAACTCATCGTATGCAAGAATCATTAGTCGAACGTTAGATTTTCTAATTAGACATTTACGCCGAGGCTCTCTTGATTAGCTTCCGTCTTAGCACGAGAGCTAATCATGCAAATTGAAAACCTTAAGATTTTTGCCGACCTGGTCGAGACGAAGAGTTTTTCGAAATCGGCGAAATTAAACAATCTCACCCAATCCGCGGTAAGCCAGCAGGCGCGGGCGATGGAGCGCCACTTCAAGGTGCTGCTGATCGACCGCAGCCAGAAGCAGTTTCAGCTCACCCGGGAAGGGCAGCGCGTCTATGAATCGGCGAAGGAGATGCTTCACACCTACGAGATGCTTCTATCCGAGCTTCAGGAGATGAAGAAGGTGATCAGCGGCACGATCCGAATTTCGACGATCTACTCGATCGGGCTGCATGAGCTGCCGCCCTACATCAAGCGATTCCTGCATGACTATCCTTCCGTGAATGTGCGCGTCGAGTACCGTCGCTCCAATCTCGTCTATGAGGACATTCTTCACAATTCAGTCGATTTCGGGCTTGTGGCATTCCCGGTCAAGGTGCGGCAGGTCGAGATGGTGCCGTTTCACAACGACCGCCTGGTGCTGATCACGCACCCGGAGCATGCGCTTGCGAAAAAGGGCGAGGTCAATGTCGCCGACCTGGCGGGGCAGAGGTTCATCGGGTTCGACCCGGACATTCCGACCCGAAAGGCGATCGACCAGATATTTCGGGAGAACCGGCTCGAACTCGACCCGGTGATGGAATTCGACAACATCGAAACCGTGAAGCGCGCGGTTGAGATCGACCATGGGATCGCGATCGTTCCGCAGGCGACGGTCGTCCAGGAGCAGAAGCAGGGAACGCTTGCCGTGCTGCAGTTCAGCGGCAGGGAATTCACCCGGCCGCTTGCGATCCTGCACCGAAAGGGTCGCGTATTGACCCCCGCGATGAGGAAATTCGTGGAGACGCTCAGCCTCGACCTGACGGAGCCCAAGGAAACCTGACAAGGGGGCGGTTCATGCCGGATGGCCGCCCCTGGGCCCTGTTCCGGTTTGTTCACATCGGGATCGGAATGGATTGTGAATAACCCGGTCTCTGCCCGGCACCCGTATTGCGGCGCATGAGGCGGCCGCGCCGTTTCGTGGCGGAAAAAGGTGAACAAGAATTGCCGCGGTGTTTCACAGAAGTAGGCTGTCCCCCCCGGACCGGGGGTTGTGCCGCACTTTCAATCGCCATTGTTTCCTATGAAGAGCGTTTTCATGAGCCTTGCGCTGGGTGCCGCCGTTGCGGGTCTGGGGGCCTGCAAACCGGAGGCGCTCCTCGAGCCGGCGCCTGCGTGGAACCTGAAGGACGTGGATGGACGCGTCGCGACATCCGACCAATGCAGGGGAAAGGTGGTGGTCGTGAATTTCTGGGCGACCTGGTGCAACCCGTGCAAGCAGGAGATACCCGGGTACGTGGCGCTTCAGAGGAAATACGCGGCGGACGGGCTTGTCATCGTCGGCATTTCCATGGACCGCGGGACGGCCGAGGTGAGGAAGTTCATCAAGCAGTACGGGGTCGGCTACCCGGTCGTCATGGGGGACGATGGCACCGAAGAGGCTTTCGGGGGCGTCGACGCCCTTCCGACGACATTCATCATCGACCGCAACGGGATGATCCGCGATCGGCAGCGGGGATTCCTGGCCCCGGCCGACTTCGAACGTCGGCTCCTGACCTACCTGAGGCCGGGCGGCGGCGAAGGCTGAGCCGGCGCGAACCCAGCCATTTCGTTCCGGCGAAAAACAGAAGGGGCCGGCGATAACCCCTTAACGCCGGCCCCAGTTTTTCTGTTTCGGCCCTCGGGGCCGATTTCACGCTACCCAAGATGCTGTTTTTCAGCATGCGGATGAATAGCATCGCCCATGCCACATCACTCCCCGGCCCGGTCATTTGACGAACAAAACGGGGACAGCCTCACTACAAACAGGGACAGCCTCGCCGGCCCGGCGTGGGCGGCTGACCCGCATCCCCCCTGCGGACGGCTCATGGGAAGACGAAGGCGCCCCCGCCACTGAGGGGTTGCGTCTGCGGGGCCCCATCGTGACTTTCGGGGCTAACCGCCGATTTCACGTGCCGCTCCCGCCGATCATCCACGAAGACGAGGACCTTGTCGCTTTCGACAAGCCGAGCGGGCTCCTTGTGGCGCCGGAGCGCTGGGACAAGTCGCGCGAGAATCTGATGGAACTGGTGCGCGCGCGGCTGGGCAGGCACGTGGCGAACGTGCACCGGCTCGATGCGGATGCGAGCGGGATCCTCCTCTGCGCGAAATCAAAACCCGCGCTCGATTTTCTGAGCGGCCAGTTTCAGTCGAAGACGGTGGGGAAGGCCTATCTCGCGTTTGCCACGGTCCTGCCTGTCGCGCAGGCGGAGACAGCCATCGCGCCCGTTCGATCCGGCGCCGGGGGCCTGCCGTCCGAATTCACGGTCGATCTCCCGCTGGGCCCCGATGATGCGCACCCGGGACGAATGCGGGTATCCCGAAAGCGCGGGGGACAGGCGGGCGTGACGGAATTTCGCGTTCTTGAATCGTTCGGCCGATTTGCGTGGCTCGAATGCAGGCCGCTCACCGGGCGCACGCACCAGATCCGGGTGCATCTTGCCGCCATCGGGGCGCCGGTCCTGGGGGACGCCCTTTACGGGGATCCCGGGACGCAGCTTCTCCTGTCGGACCTAAAGCGCCGTTACAAGGGGCGCGCCGAGGAAAGGCCCCTGATCGCGCGACTCGCCCTGCATGCAAGCGGATTGACTTTCCTTCATCCGGCTACGCGCGCGCCGATGACCCTGGGGGCCCCATTGCCGAACGAATTCTCCGTCGCGCTGAAGTATCTGAGAAAATTCGCGGGCGCGAACAAAGGTTAAGGAACCGGGTGCACGGGGGGGCGCACGTCCGTCGTCTTGACGGATGCCGCGACCCGCAAGCGGTCCACTTCGCGCAGAACGGGAAGGAAGATTAGATAAATCGCCGGTATCCAAACGGGCAGCAGGAAGGCCCAGGCGGCCGATGCGTGATAGGCGATGAGGCCGTACTGATGGAAGAAGAGCCTGGGATCGTCCCAGAACATCTGGTTCATGTATCGGATGTGCAGGTACGTTCTCGGCTCCTTGAACATCCATTCGCCCATCCTCACAAGCCCCAGAATCGCGGGAATATGGAGGGGAACGCAGATGCCATTGACTATCTGAATGATAGGCTGATTCAGCCGGAGGGCGATGCCTACCAGGAGGCAGAGGAAGGTGGTTGTGCCTATGACGGGGAAGAGCGCGCAGGCGCTGCCGACGGCCAGGGTCAGGGCGATCTTTTCGGGCGTGATGCCCTGGGTCAGCTGGTGGACAATGGGTTCCACGACGCGTCTCTTCCAGAATGAAGACACGCGGGGCGTGAAGGGAGCTGGGGGGTTCTCGGGCACGGGCGGCGGCTATATTTACCGTACGCCTGCATACAGGGAGTCGCAAGCCAGCACAAGCCGCGTTATTGGGGAGGAATGCCGCGGAATCATGGAACATTCACGGCCGCCCGATTTCGGACCGATTGCCTAATAACCGCAGCGGCGGCCTGAAAGCCCGTAAAGCGGTGCTATTCTTGGCCGTATTCAGTTCGACCGGGTCTGACCTCCCGGGCGTTTCCAGCAAACCGACACCATGCTCACAGCCGTAGTCCTCATTTCACTCATAACGCTCCTTGTTGCGAGCGAGCCAGGCCCGTCCGGGAGCGGACGGGGTTAGGATCGCGACCCGCGGCGGGATGGCGGCCAACGCCGGCGCCTGCGCGCGATTTCCCGTTTGCGTGGCGCGCGGACCACGTCTAGCCCTCGGTGACACCCGCCATGAACTTCAAAGTGCTTTTTCGCTCGGTGGTCTTCCTCCTGATGCTTTTCGTCGTGCTTTACGCCGGCCTCAACAATACGCACCCCATCGATTTCTCCTTCCCAATCGCGTCTCCCAAGGACATCCACCAGCCGGCGGCCTACATATTTTTCGGCATGTTCGCCGTCGGTGTCCTCGGGGGCACGATGCTGACTGCGGGCGGCGGCGGCCGGCGCGGCGGCGGCGGAAAGGACAAGTAGGTTTCAGGCCGGTGGAGCGCGGCGAAGATTGTCGCAGACGATCGCCGCTGCAATCGCGGCGTTCAGGGATTCCGCCCGGCCATGGCGGGGAATCGTGATCCGGGTTGTGACGAGCGCCCTTACGCCTTCGGACAGCCCGCGCCCCTCGTTTCCAATGACGATCACGGCGTCTTGCACCGGCGGCAGCCGGTGAACGTCCTCCCCATCGAGATCGCAACCGAAGACGGGCGCCTGGGAGGCGGCGAGCGCGGCCGGCAGGTCCGCGGTGTGCACCGTGACGCGGGCGAATGAGCCCATGCTGGCGTGAACGACCTTTGCCGAAAAAAGATCGGCGCAGTCCGGCGAGAGAACGACCCGATCCAGCGCGAACCAGTCGGCGATCCGCAGAAGCGTGCCGAGATTGCCCGGATCCTGGATGCCATCGAGCGCCAGCGTGAGGCCGCGATTGAGACCGTTCGCCGGAAGGGGCCGCCTCGAAATGCTGCCCAGCCCGAGGACCGGCGAGGGCGTCGGCAGCTGGCTGATGCGCGCCATCTCGGCCGGGGATACTTCGCGCGTCACCGGCCCGTTCCAGCCGGGTGTGGCGTAGATTTCATCGAGGGAAAACCCGCCAGCCAGGAGATCGGCGACCCCTTTCTCCCCTTCGATGACGAAGAGACCAAGCGCTTCGCGGTGCTTCTTCTCGCGCAGCGAGCGAAGGCGTTGGATTTCGGCTTTGGTTAGCATCGGTGGCGGAACTTTCCAGGGAGGGGAAGGAGGCGCCCGCCGGGCGGCCTTCGACGGGACATTGGGATGGCATAGAGCAGCCGGGCGGCGCTATCTAGGCTAAACTGCCCGGCCCCTGCGAAGGCGGCGTTCATTTTCCGTTGTTTTTGGTCCCGATTGGCGCGATGTTCACGGAGTGCCGGCAATCGCATACCCTTCGGCCTTTCGACGCCTCTTCGATGAGATCGGCACGGTTGACGCCGTGGGCGTTGAGGAGCGCGTTGCAAAATACGCGACCCGAAGCATCAAGAAGGCGTCCAAGGTCAGCGGCCTCAAGCTCGCCGTCTCCATGGTGGACCTGACGACCCTTGAGGGAAAGGACACTCCAGGAAAGATCGCCTCGCTCTGCCGCAAGGCCCTGCATCCGCACGAGGATCCGGACGTGCCTTCCGTCGCGGCCGTTTGCGTGTATCCCTCGATGGTGCGCCATGCGAAAAAGCACGTGGCCGGCACCGCGGTGAGGGTGGCGTCGGTGGCGACGGCCTTCCCGTCGGGCCAGACGCCTCTGAAGACCCGCCTGGCCGAGGTCAGATGCGCCGCCGCGGACGGAGCCGACGAGATCGACATGGTGATCAACCGCGGCGCGTTTCTGGCCGGCGAGTTCGGAAGGGTCCAGGATGAGATTTCGGCCGTCCTTGAAGCCTGCGGCGATGCGGCCCTCAAGGTGATACTGGAGGTGAGCGAGCTGGAAACCTACGACGCGATCCGCGCCGCCTCTTTTCTCGCCATGGGCGTCCTGCGCGAGGGCGATTTCATCAAGACGAGCACGGGAAAGACATCGCTCAACGCAACCCTGGGAAACAACCAGGTCATGATCGATGCGATTCGCGACCATTTCCTGGACACCGGGATTTCGATAGGGATGAAACCGGCCGGCGGCATCCGCGGCGCCAAACAGGCGCTTCATTTTCTGGTGGCCGTCAAGGAGACGCTGGGCGATGCCTGGCTTGTCAACAGGCGGTACCGGTTTGGCGCGAGCGCCCTTCTGAACGACCTTCTCCGCCAGATCGAAAAGGAAAAGACCGGGGCCTATCAGGCGCCCTATTATTTCAGCGACGCCGCTGAGAGCTATTGAAAAGGAGAACCATGCCGGTGCACGCCACCATGCCCCCGACCGCCCCCGCCAAGGCAAAATCCGCGCTTCGCAACGGCCGGGCGCCCAGCCCGCACCGGGGCAGGACCGCGCCCGCCCTGATTTTTGGCGACCTGTGGGAATTCGACCCGGCGCCGGAGAGCGCCGATCCGAAGCTGAAGCCGCGGTACGAGCTGTTCATAAACGGGGAATTCGTCCCACCGAGGTCGGGGAAATACTTCGAATCGATCAATCCTGCGAACGAGCGCAAGCTGGCGGAAATCGCCTCGGGCGGCGCCCCCGACGTCGACGCGGCCTACGAGGCGGCCTCGCGTGCGTTTGGGACCTGGGGAAGGATGCCCGGGCGGGAGCGCGGGAAGTACCTCTACCGGGTCGCCAGGCTGCTGCAGGACCGCGCGCGGGAATTCGCCGTGGCGGAGACGATGGACAACGGAAAGCCGATCCGCGAGACGCGCGACTTCGACGTTCCGATGTGCGCCGCCCATTTCTTCTACCATGCCGGTTGGGCCGACAAGCTCGAGTACGTGGCGCCCGGCCGGAAGGCGGCGCCGCTCGGGGTCGTGGGCCAGGTGATACCCTGGAATTTCCCGCTGCTCATGCTTGCGTGGAAGCTCGCCCCGGCCCTCGCCATGGGAAACTGCGCGGTGCTCAAGCCCGCGTCGAACACCTGCATCACGGCGCTCAAGCTTGCCGAGATATTCCAGGACGCGGGCCTGCCGCCGGGAGTCGTCAACATCGTCACGGGTCCGGGCAGCACGGGCGGGCTCATCATGGCCCATCCAACGGCCTCGAAGATAGCCTTCACGGGATCGACCGACGTCGGCAAGGTGATCATGCGGTCGGTTGCGGGCGGCGACAAGAGAATGACGATGGAACTGGGCGGAAAGGCCGCCAACATCGTCTTCGACGATGCGCCGATCGACCAGGCGGTGGAGGGGATCGTCAACGGCATCTTCTTCAACCAGGGCCAGGTTTGCTGCGCGGGTTCGAGGCTCCTTGTCCACGAGCCGGTGGCGGCCGCGGTCACAGCCAAGCTCAGGAACCGGCTGCGGGTCCTGCGCGTCGGCGACCCCCTCGACAAGAACACGGACGTCGGGGCGATCGTTTCGCGGGCGCAGCTGGACACGATCAAGGAGTATCTGAAGATCGGGGTGGAGGAGGGCGCCGAGATGTGGCAGCCGCCGTGCCGCCTGCCGTCGAAGGGCTATTTCCTTCCGCCGACTCTTTTCACCGGCGTCACGCAAAGCCACAGGATCGCGCGCGAGGAGATCTTCGGGCCGGTCTTGAGCATCCTCACCTTCCGGACGGTGGATGAGGCGATCGAAAAGGCCAACAACACGCCCTACGGGCTGAGCGCCGGAGTCTGGACGGACAAGGGTTCGCGCATCCTCAAGATGTCCACCGAACTCAAGGCGGGTGTGGTCTGGGCCAACACCTTCAACAAGTTCGACCCGACCTCGCCCTTCGGCGGCTACAAGGAGTCCGGCTTTGGCCGCGAGGGCGGCCGGCAGGGGCTCCTCGACTACGCGAAACTTACCTAGAAGAGCGCCATGACCCGACTTCCCATCACCAAGACTCCCAAGGTTTACGTCGGCGGCGCATTCATCCGTTCGGAAAGCGCCCGCACTTTTCCGATCAAGGACGCCTCCGGCGAATTCCTGGGCAACATTCCGCAGTGCACCCGCAAGGATCTTCGCAACGCGGTCGAGGCCGCGGCGAAGGCGGGACCGGGGTGGGCCCGGCGCACGCCCTACAATCGCGGCCAGATCCTGTACCGGCTGGCCGAGATGCTCGAATCGCGGGCTTCCGAAATGGCCGGCGCGATCGCCCTTGGCGGCTCGGGCGCCGACGCTGCAAGGGAGGTTGCGGCCTCCGTGGACCGTCTGATCTATTACGCCGGCTGGGCCGACAAGTACGGGCAGGTTCTCGGAAGCGTGAATCCGGTCTCTGCGCCGTATTTCAATTTCACCGTCGTGGAGCCGATGGGGATCGTGGGCGTCATCGCCCCGTCCGAGGCGCCGCTCCTGGGGCTCATCTCGCTCGTAGCCCCGGTCATCACGAGCGGCAACACCGTCGTGGCGCTGGCTTCGGAAGCCTCGCCCTATCCGGCGATCGTGCTCGGGGAAATGCTTGCGACGAGCGACCTGCCCGGGGGGGTCGTCAATCTTCTGACGGGGTTTCACAAGGAGCTCGTCCCGACCTTCGCCACGCACGCCCATTTGCGCGCGATCAGCGCCGTCGCGGATGCCGGCGAGCGAAGGGTCCTTGCGCTGGGAGCGGTCGAAAGCGTCAAGCGAACGCACTTCGCGAAGGCCGAGGAAAAGAGGGACTGGTTTTCCGACTCGGAGCAGAGCTTGTACGCGATCCGGAATTTCCTCGAATTCAAGACGACCTGGCACCCGATCGGGGCTTAACCGGCCCCGGGCGCAATCCAGCCTTCGCGCAAGCCCATGCCGGGTACCCTGATCCCCGCCTCCGTGATCGCCCGAAAGCGCGATGGATTCGCACTGACCCGGGAGGAGATAGCCTCCTTTGTCCAGGGCGCGACCGGCGGCTCCTGGGCGGACTACCAGCTGAGCGCGATGCTGATGGCCATCTACCTGCGGGGCATGAATGGCGCCGAGACGATCGAGTTGACGGCGGCGGTCATGCGGTCGGGGCGCATTGCGAATCTGTCGGGCGTGCCTGCGCCAAAGGTGGACAAGCACTCGACGGGAGGCGTCGGCGACAAGATTTCGCTCCACCTCGCGCCAATGGTGGCGGCGTGCGGCGCCTGCGTCCCGATGGTGAGCGGGCGCGGCCTCGGCCACACGGGCGGCACGCTCGACAAGCTGGAATCGATACCGGGTTTCCGGGTGAATCTCACGCTGGCGGAATTTGAGGCGCAGGTCGGGAGGTTGGGGTTGGCGATAGTCGGCCAGACCGGCGAACTGGCTCCGGCGGACAGGAAGCTTTACGCGCTTCGGGACACGACGGCCACAATCGATTGCGATCCGCTTATCTGCGCGAGCATCATGGGCAAGAAGCTGGCCGAGGGAATCGACGCCCTTGTCCTCGATGTGAAATTCGGCCGGGGCGCATTCATGCCGACGAAGGCCCGGGCCCGGCAGCTTGCGGAGGCGCTGGTTGACATAGGCGCGGCCATGCAAAAACCGGTGCGCGCCGTCCTGACCGCGATGGATCAGCCGCTGGGCCGCACGGTCGGCAATGTGCTCGAACTCGTCGAATCGATCGAATTCCTGCACGGCTCGGTCTCGGCCGACGTCGGGGAAGTCACCCTTGCCCTGGGAGAACAGATGCTCCTTCTGGCTGGCATCGCTTCGGACGCCGGTGATGCAAGGCGCCGGCTCAACGAGTCGATCCTCTCCGGAACCGCCTGGGCGAAATTCAGGGCGATGGTAGCCGCGCAGGGCGGAGACCTGGCGGCGATCGACGATCCGCGGCGCCTGCCGCGCGCCCGCCTGCAGGTGCCCCTGATCCATGAACGGGGCGGATACGTCCGGTCGGCCGATGCCCTTGGAATTGCGCAGGCCTCATTGGGACTCGGGGCGGGGCGCACCCGGGCGGAT
>CAZSEH010000021.1:0-29203 GCA_964605835.1 uncultured Opitutaceae bacterium | reverse complement strand
CCTTGGAATTGCGCAGGCCTCATTGGGACTCGGGGCGGGGCGCACCCGGGCGGATGAATCGATCGATCCGGCGGTGGGCATAAGCCACCTGGCGAAGGTGGGCGAACACGTGCCGCCGGGAGGCTCGCTTTGCACGATCCATGCGAGCGACGAGGATTCCCTCGCCGAGGCGCGAAAAATCCTTGAAGGCGCCATCGCCGTCGGGGACGAGCCGGTCGCCGCGCAAACACTGATCGAGGCGATTATCTAGCCGCCTTCTCCGATTCGGAGAGCTCGGTGGCCTTTCGCTCCCATTCGAGCGTCGCCTGCTGCAGCCGTTCGACCACCGAGGAAAGCTCGCGATTGATGTGCTGCGCCTTGCCCGGCTCCTGGTAGGTTTCGGGCGCCTCGAGAATCGCGGTCAGCTCGGTCTGCTTCGCCTCGAGCTCCGACACGCGCTTCTCGAGAAGGCCGACATCGTTTCGAAGTTTCTTTTGGGGCCCTGAGCGGGCCGCGCGGGCCTCCGCCTCGAGGCGTTTTTGCTCCTTCGTCTTGCGACCCGATTGGGAACCCGATTGGGCGGCGGTCGGTTCGTCGGTGTTCGCCTCACCCTGGTGCGGCAGGCGGGTACGGACCGCGGTGTCGGGCGGCCGGTTGTCGGCAAAACCGGCTGTCAGGGCGGCGCGCTCGTTGGTCGCCCGGGATTTGTCGAGGTAGTAATCATAGTCCCCCGCGTACGGAGTCAGCCGGCCCGAGTGGACGTGCAACACGGTCTTTGCGAGCGCCCGAATCAAGTGCACGTCGTGGCTGATGAAGATCAGCGTTCCCTCAAAAGCCTTGAGCGCACGGATCAGGGCATCGATCGAGGGGATGTCGAGATGCGTCGTCGGCTCGTCCATGAGGAGAAGGTTTGGCGGGGCGAGAAGCAGCTTGGCCAGGGCGAGGCGCGATTTCTCGCCGCCGGAGAGGACGGAGACCTTCTTGAAGACGTCGTCCTTTCGGAACAGGAAGCCGCCCAGGATCGCGCGGGCCGTCTGCTCGGTGATATCCCGGTTCAAGTTGCGCATCTCCATGGCCTCTTCCATCACCGTGCGGCGGGCATCGAGGTTATCGAGGCGGTTCTGGGCGTAGTAGCCGGCAAAGACATTACTTCCCAACTCCCGGACGCCCCCGCGAATCGGAACGACGCCGGCGAGTATCTTGAGAAGGGTCGACTTGCCTGCGCCGTTGGGCCCGACCAGGACGGTCCGCTGGCCGCGTTCGGCCTGGAAATCGAGACCGCGATAGACCACCCGCTCACCGTAGGCCTGTTCGACGTCTTTCAGGGTCACAACCTTGAGGCCCGACCGGGGCGGCTGGGGAAACCTGAAATTTATCCGCTTAAGGTCCTCCTGGGGCTCGTCAACGGCCGCCTCCTGCAGGCGCTCGATCTGCTTTTCCTTTGATTTTGCGCGCGAAGCGAGCGACGCCTTGGCGCCAAACCGGTCGACAAAACGCTGCAGGTGGACGATTTCGCGCTGCTGGGTCTTGAAAAGGGCGGCTTGCTGGGCCTTTCGGTCCTCCTTTTCGCGGATATAGTCGTCGTAATTGCCGTTGTAGCGATGGAGGGTGCCGTCCCGCAGCTCGAGTATGCCGTTGCACAGTGCGTTCAGGAACGCCCGGTCGTGGGAAATGACAACGAGGCCGCCGGGGTAGCGGGTCAGATAGTCCTGGAACCAGAGCAGGGCTTCGAGATCCAGATGGTTTGTCGGCTCGTCGAGGAGGAGGAGATCGGGTTCACGGGCGAGAAGCCTGGCAAGGTGGGCGCGCATGACCCATCCGCCGGAAAAAGTCCGCGCGGGCCGCAGGAAATCCGATTCGCGAAAACCGAGTCCGGAAAGGACGATCTTGGCCTTGGTCTCGACAGCGTACCCGCCCAGCTCCTCAAACCGGTCGTGGTGGTCGATTTCGCCGGCAAGGCAGGGTGAGGATCCCCCTTTTTCGATCGCGGACATGTGGGCGCGCAGCTCCGCAAACTCGGGTGTGATCGCGCACGCGGTGTCCAGGATCGTTTCGGCCCCCGCGGGCGCCGTTTCCTGGGGCAGGTGCCCGTAATCGGAGCCGCGCTGCCAGGTGATCGTGCCCGAGTCCGGGGATTCCTCGCCCAAAATCAGGTTGAAAAGGGTGGATTTGCCCGCGCCGTTCGGTCCGACCAGTCCAAACCGGTCGGTGCGGGCGATGAATAGCGAGACATCGCTAAACAGCGTCCGCGTACCGTAGGACTTGGAAATGTCGGCCAGCGTGAGCATTGAAAAGAAACCAGACAATCGCGGGGCCCCGCGGGGGGTCAACGGCGCTTTCGTTGAAATGTATAATATTATAATAGGAAACAGATTGCAAATTTGAGGGTTTGTCGTCGCCCCGCTGATTTCGGGCCTGGGTGCCCGGCCATTGGGCGACGCTGGCATTGCGGGCTCGATTGGGTAGGTTGCGTGCCATGCCCAACCGCCTCGCCCTCGAAAGCTCGCCCTACCTGCGGCAACACGCCGGCAATCCGGTCAACTGGCAACCCTGGGGTGAGGAGGCCTTTGCCCGCGCCCGCTCGGAGCAAAAGCCGATCTTCCTGAGCATAGGATATTCAACCTGTCACTGGTGCCACGTGATGGCGCATGAATCGTTTGAAAGCGAGGAGACCGCAGGCCTGCTGAATGAAAGTTTTATCCCGATCAAGGTGGACCGGGAGGAGCGGCCGGATGTGGATCGGGTCTACATGAGTTTCGTTCAGGCCATGATGGGACAGGGCGGCTGGCCGCTGAGCGTGTGGCTGACGCCCACCCTGAAGCCGTTCTACGGCGGCACGTATTTTCCGCCGGAGGACCGGCACGGGCGCCCGGGTTTCCCGTCGATTCTCAGGAGCATCGCCCGGGGCTGGAAGGAGGAGAGGCAAAAACTGGAGGAGCACGGCGAAAGCCTGGTTTCCTCGCTTCGTGAGCAGTTGGAGAAAAGGAGTGAAGGGGCGTCGGGTCTGGAGCTGGCCGAGGCCGCGTCGGCGGCGTTCGAGGCCTGTTTCGAGGCCCTTCACCGGAGTTTCGACCCGGTCCGGGGCGGATTTGGCGGGGCGCCGAAGTTCCCGCGGGCGAGCAATCTGGATTTTTTGTTTCGGTGCGCCGCGATCCAAGGGGTCGAAAGCGAGGCGGGTCGCGAGGCGGTGTCCCTGGCGGTCACAACCGTTCGGCGGATGGCGCGTGGTGGGATCCACGATCATGTCGGCGGGGGATTCCACCGCTACTCGGTCGATGAGGACTGGTTCGTGCCGCACTTTGAGAAGATGCTGTACGACCAGGCCCAGATCGCGGTCAACGCCGTCGAGGCATGGCAGGCGACGGGCGATGGCCGCTGGGTCTGGCTCGCCCGCGATACCCTGGATTATGTTCTTCGGGATATGGGGCATCCGGGCGGCGGGTTCTATTCGGCCGAGGACGCGGATTCACCCGTTGGCGGGACCGGACAGCATGCCGAGGGAGCCTTCTACGTATGGGAAAAGGAGGAGATGGATAAGATCCTCGGCGCCGATTCGGGCTTCTTTTGTTCGTTTTTTGGCGTGCAGCCCGGGGGCAACGTGCCGGCGGCCCGGGACCCGAACGGGGAGTTTTCCGGACGCAACATCCTGATTCAGAATCTGCCCCTCGCGGACGCCGCAAAGGAGGCCGGGCTTGAGATCGAAGCCGCCAGCGAAGTTGTGGCCGGCTGCCTCGACCGGTTGCGCGTGGCGAGGTCAACCCGCCCCCGTCCCCAACTCGACGACAAGATCATCACGGCCTGGAACGGCCTGATGATTTCCGCCCTCGCGAGGACCCACCAGGTGTTGGTGGGGACAGCCTCGCATCAAGGGACAGCCTATTTGACCGCGGCACGGCGCGCGGCGGAATTCATCCAACGGGAGTTGTTTGACGAAAAACGGGGCGTCCTCTTCCGATCCTGGCGCCTTGTCCGGGGCGTTAATGAGGGTTTTTCCGAGGACTATGCTTTTCTGATTCAAGGGCTTATCGATTTATACGAGGCAGGTTTTGATGTCCGCTGGTTACAATGGGCCGAGCAGCTCCAGGCCAAGATGGACGAGTTGTTCTGGGACTCGGACGGTGGCGGCTATTTCAACTCGGCCGCCGGCGCTTCCGACATCGTGCTTCGGATGAAGGAGGACTACGATGGCGCGGAACCGGCCCCGAGTTCAGTGGCGGCCATGAATCTCCTCCGCCTGGCAGGCGCGCTTGAGTCAAAAGGGACAGCCTATCGCGAGCGCGCCCTGCAGACGCTGGCTGCCTTTAAGCCCAGGTGGAGCGAGTTTCCCCATGCGATGCCCCGGATGCTCTGCGCCCTTGAATTGGCGCTTGGGCCGCCGAGGCAGGTGGTTCTGGCGGGCGATCCGGAATCCGCCGATTTTCAGGCCATGGCGGCCGTGCTCGCCGAAAGCCTCGGCCCACGCCGAAGCATTCTGTGCGCCGATGGCGGGTCCGCGCAGGCATGGCTCGCGGCTCGGGCGCCCTGGATCGCCGAAATGCGGCCCCTCAACGGTCCGGCTACTGCCTATGTTTGCGAGAATTACGCATGCCAGTCGCCCGCCTCAACCCCGGGGGAGCTGCGTCAGAGGCTGTCCCCGCCGTGAGGCTGTCCCTTTTGCCCCGACTCCGATTGACGCTGGGCAAGGAATGGAGACTCTTGGAGTTATCCCATGGCCAGAGTACTCGTGATCGACGACAACACGCCTTTCCTGCGCACGGTGGGCCTGTTCCTGGAAGGGTCAGGCCATGCTGTTGTCCTGGCTGAAAATGGGCGGATGGCGTTGAAGTATTTTTCGGAGCAGCCTCCGGATGCCGTTGTGCTCGACGTGGAACTGTCTGATGTCCCGGGACTCGAGCTTTGCGCAATGCTGAGGAAGAAGGCAGGGCGCGACTTGCCCGTCATCATGATGACGGGCAAATCCCAGGAGGAGGTCGCTGCTGCTGCGGCGGCGGCTGGGGCGTGCGAAGTGCTGACAAAGCCCTTCGATCTCGGTCTTCTCGAGGGATTGATAAGCCGGCACCTGCCCGCCGGCGGCAAATGATGAGCCCCTTGGGATCCAATTTCCCTCATCATGCCCGATAGATTTCCTGAACAGTCGAACAGTCCCAAGAAGCTCGCTCCGGTCTGGAGGGCCATGGTCGAGGCCGGTTTCATTATCTTCCTCTATTATTCCAATCTCCTGATGGGGGAGTTCGAGGGCTCGGGACTCGGCAGGCGAAATGGCCTGTGGTGGGCGCTGCAGGACATCTTCACGGCCTCGAATTTCATCATCGCCGTCGCCTCGGCGCTCGTCGGCTACCTCGTCTTCGAGCTTCTCAGGAAACGATTTTGAGTTTTTCGCCTGACGGGCTAATGCCGCTTGGGAAGGCTGATCATCAGCAGGAAGAACAGGCCGATCAGGACGGCGACCATGAAAGCGATCATGAGCCACTGGTGGCGCCGGCCGGCCCACGGCTGGGGCGCGCGCAGGCGCTGGTCGCGGTGGGTGATCGTCACCGAGTCCAGGTTGTCGAGTTCGCGCTTCATGTCCGCCGCGTTGGCGTAGCGCATCCGCGGATCCCGTTCCAGGGCGTGCAGGATCACCTCTTCAAGCGCCGGATTCATCTCCGGACTGAGCTTGCGCGGCGCGGGGGGATCCCCGGTGACCCGCGCATTCATGATCACGTAGGGGCTCTCGCCCTCAAACGGGGTCGAGCCCGTGACCATTTCATAAAGCAGGGCGCCCAGGCTGTAGATGTCGCTGCGGTGGTCGCCGCGCTTTCCCTTGACCTGTTCGGGTGAAATGTAGTCGGGCGTTCCCATGGTGGGAGTCAGGCCGACGAAGGTCAGCCGGCGGGCCGTCTCGACGCGCGCGATTCCAAAATCAAAAAGCCGCAGGCTGCCGTCGCTGCAGACCATGATATTCTGCGGCTTCAGGTCGCGGTGGGCGATTCCGTTTGCATGGAGGTACTCCAGCGCGTCGCAGATGCGGCTGGCATAGGAAGCCGCCTCCCCCTCGGACAGCGGCTTCCGCTTGGCCAGGATGTCCGAGAGCGTCCTGCCGTCCAGGAACTCCATCACGAGGTAGGGGCGGCTCTTCGGGCCGTCCACCTTCACGACCTTGAGTATGCAGGGGTGGTTGAGCCGCGCGCCGATTTCCTCCTCCCGGTGAAACCGCTCAAACCCGGCGATATCGCTTTCCAGCGCCAGCAGGGGAACCTTGATCGCCACGCTCTCCCCGGTCTTTTTGTCCTTCGCCTTGAAGATCGACGCCATGTTGCTCCGTGCGACCAGGTCGGTCAGCTCGAAGCGCTCGTCGAGCACCATCCCCGCAGACAAGTCCCCCGTCCCGGCGGCCACCGCCGCCGGCTTCGGCTTGGCCTGGCCCAGCGTTGCCGAGCGGGGCGATTGGGTTTGTGCCTTTTGGGCGACACGCTCCCAGTCCCTAACCTCGATCAGCTGCAGGGAGATATTGTCATCGCCTCCCCGTTTCTCGGCAAGGGCGACCAGTTCGCGGCAGGCGTCGAAAGGATGATTGCGCGTGATGATCTCGCGCATCTCCTCGTCGAGAACGAAGGCGTGCAGCCCGTCCGTGCAGTGGAGGATGAAGTCGCCGTGATGCAGGAACTGCGTCACAAACGCGGGCTGGCAGAAAGGCTCCGCTCCGACGCTGCGCGTGAGCTGGCTTCGCTCCGCGCTCGCCATCGCCTGCCGCTCCAGCAGGAGGCCGAGCTTCACGGGCAGCGCCGTGGCCACGTGGTCGGTCGTAAGGCGGCTGATCAGCTTCTGCCGGATGAAATAGGCCCGCGTGTCGCCGACATTGGCCACGCAAACGGTCCGGTTTCGGAAGATCGAGGCGACGAGCGTCGTCGCCATCATCTGGCCCTTGAATTCGGTCGTGGCTTTCTCGTGCACGCTCGCACAGGCCTTCGCGAACATCTGGCGCAGGAGGTCGTAGGGCTTGGTCTCGATCGGAGCCGTCTTGAACTCCTGAAGCGCCTCGTCGACGGCGAGGCGGCTCGCCACCTCCCCGCGTTCGTATCCGCCCACGCCGTCGGCCAGCAGGGCGATGCTGCCCTGCTGTTCCCGAACCAGCGGGTCATCCGGCTCCCAGAAGTCGAGCCAGTCCTCGTTCACCGGCCGAACGGGGCCGGCCGTGGATATCCGCGCGTAACGCAGTCTCATGAGGAGGGGTTTGTGAAATGAAAGTGGCTCCGCCTGCACTGCAGGCGGAGCCAGCGAAACCAAGCTGACTGGACGGGGTCAAATCAAACCGCCGGCCTTGCAGTGAGAATGACGGACTTGCCCGTCGCCTTGCTCTTTTTCATGAAATAGATCCAGCCGTAGATGCCCCAGACTGCTGCCACCCCGAGGGCAATGTAGGGCTCCTTCACGCTCATTCCGGGCACGGACCAGGGTCCGACCAAATAGAAGAGCATGCAGGCCAGATTCGCCAGAAGCCCGAACACCGGTATCACCAGGTGCTTGAATCCGTTGAACATGTGGTGTTCCCGGAATGCCACGATGGCGATGATGCAGGTGGTCATGTAGAGCAGGAAGGTCCCGAAGTTGCTGATCAGGGTGATGATCAGCAGCGTGTTCGGGAGCTTCGTATAGGCCTCGGGGCTGAAGATCCCGAAGCTGTACCAGATATTGTGCTTGTCGAGCGCCGCCAGCGGATTGCTCTGGCCGCCCAGGTAGCACGACACAGTCACGATCCCGAGAATCGCCGAAATGGTGGCGAGCGTCCAGATGGCGCGGTGCGGCGAGAGCGTCCTGCCGTGGAGCAGGCCGAAGTGCGACGGCACTTCGTCGTCACGTCCCATGGCGTAGGTCACCCGGGCGCCGGTGCTGAGGCATGCGAGGGTCGTGCCGATCAGGGCCAGGAAGACCGTGAAGGCCTGCACCAGCATGAAGGCCCGTCCTGCGGCATAGCTGCCGAAGAGCCAGGTGCCGGTGATCACCATGAGGTCGCCGATGGGGGCGCCGGAGGCTCCTGCGTTGGGCAAGGCGTAGCCGCTATTGAGGAGGTAGTTCGCCGCGAAGTACTCGAATAGGTAGCAAATCGCACCCTGGATGACCAGGGACAGAACCACCGCCTTGGGTATGTCCTTCTTCGGATTCTTGGCCTCCTCGCCCATTGAGGTGACCGACTCGAATCCGACGAGGATCAGAATCGCGACGCAGGCCTGGATGAAGACGAAGTTGAAGCTGTGCGGCCCGATCACCGACTTGGCGGTCGGGTGGAAATTGAAGGTCACATTCCCGCTCGAGTCCTTCGAGTAGGCCTGATCCACGGTGTAGGAGAGCGTGAAGGGCGCCGCCTTGTCCACGGTGGTGGACTTGCCGTTGGCGTCCGCAGGCACCGGGTTGCCGTCCTTGTCGGTCTGGTCGGCCATCTGATAAACCGGCTTTCCGGCGGAATCCATCGTCGGCTTGCTGTTGGCATCGAGCACCGGGAGGGGGGCGCCCTTGTCGTCCTTCACCGTATCCTGGAAGACCTGGTAGTTGACCGCCACGCCATTGGAGAGGTGGTATCCTACCGAGCCTTCCGTGTGCTTCGTCCGATAGGCGATCGCGATGATCGAGAAAACGACCAGGGCGGCGATCTGGATGATGTTGATCGCCATGTTGACGGCGGTCGTGCCGGTCACCCCGCGGAAGGCGATGTAGGCGACGCCGTATGAGAACACGATGCAGAACAGGATCATGAACAGCGGGCTGTCATAGGTGCTGCTGAAAGTGTCCGGCCAGAACTGGTTCAGGAGGTAACCGCCGAGAATCGCGGTCACTCCTACCATGCAGCCCGGATAGACCCAGTAGTACAAATGGCTCGCCCAGCCGGTGAAGAACTTGGCGAGGCGGGCGAACTTGAACGCCTTCGTCTTCGACAGGAACGCCTGCTCGGCGTAAAAGTAGGACGAACCGGCGCCCGGGTAGAGCTTGGACAGTTCCGCGTAGCTTACCGCGGTGGCCAGGCACAGCAGGAGGGCGCAAACTATGCCAAACCACATGGCGCAACCCGCCAGCGGGGCGCCATACAGGGACTGTTCCTGAAAGGTGAGCCACAGGAAGGCGCCGGGCGCGATCAGGGCCATCGCATTTATGGTCAAGCCTGTGAGGCCCAGCGTGGGCTTCATCGTGGGGCTGCTGGAGGAGGAGGGTTCTGGCATGGGATTGATCAGTTATTGTTAATGCTGCGAATTCACGGCGCCAGAGAGCCGCTTGCGTGCCAGCCACGCCAGAATATCAACAAATGTTTATGCCATGTCGTAAGTAAGTTTAAATTAGTTGTTAATAATTGTGCTTTTGCGGCTTTGGAACCTTCACAACCCCCGGCCGGCGCGTCCCCGTTCCCTTCCAGGAACGCGCCCTGACACCCCATCCGCCGGTTGGCTTTCGCTTCGGATTGGGTGTACAGGGGGTTGACGCTCCTCTTCGGAGCCGCCCGGTTTCGTTTCGCTCGCTTCCGGGATCTTGAACAGGCATATTTCTGCGACTTTCCGGCGCCGGCCGTGTTCTGGACTTGAACGATGCCCCTACAGTGCAACACCCGACTTCGGGAATGAGCTCCGAGGCAGAATTCACCGCCTTCATGCGAGCCTACCAAGACATGGTCTTCTCCACCGCAGTCCGGCTAGTCGCCAACGACGCGCAGGCCGAGGACATATCGCAGGAAGTGTTCCTGAAGGCGTTTGGGCATTTTGACATGCTGCGGGACAGCCCGACCGCAGGCGGCTGGCTCAAGACGGTCGCCACAAACCTTTCGCTGAATCATCTTCAGCGTTATCGGAAACGCTGGCGGTTCTTCTCCGAGTTTCAGCGGGACGATGCCGGCGGCGGGGAGGCGGAGACCGAGATCGAGTTTGCGGCGCCGGAAACTTTCTTTGAAGGGGTGGACGCGGAGGAGCGGCGGGCCTGGGTCGATCGCGCGCTTGAATCGCTGCCGGACCGCCAGCGAATCCCGCTCGTCCTTTATCATTTTGAGGATCTTTCCTACGATGAAATCGCCGAAAAGCTCGGAGTCTCGCTTGCGAAGGTGAAGACCGACATTCTGCGGGCGCGCGAGGCCCTCGCAAAGGTCCTCGCCCGCAGCGGCACCGCCCACGAAACCCTGAACGCCTGATGCCATGAAACTTTCCCACGAGGAACTCGAAAGACTGGTCCATCGATCCCTGAGCGGGCTCCCGGACCGGCGCGCCCCCCGGTCGCTCGAAAACCGCGTTTTTGCGGAGCTGCAGCGCCGCGCCTCGCTCCCGTGGTGGCGCAACTCATACGCCCACTGGCCCGTCGCCGCCCGCGGGGCGTTCCTGGTCGCGTCGGCTGGGCTTGCGGCGGCCCTGGTCTTGTTTCTTTTCAATGTCATTGGCGGGGCCGAGGCGGCCAGGCTGGGTGTCGCCGTTTCCGAGCGCTTTGGCTGGATCACGCTGGCCCAAAGCCTGGCGAACGTGGCATGGGATACGGGCGCCACCGTCCTGCGTTCGATTCCCCCCCTTTGGCTCTTCGGCAGCCTGGCGCTCCTTGCAGCCTGCTATGCGACCATGGTGGGAGTGGGCGCAACGGCCTACCGCGTCTTTGTTCAAAAGGCCCGGTGACAATCTTTCAAATGAAACTCCAGACCCGACATCTTTTCCTTTCGACGGCAATCGCCGTGTTCTTCGCGCTCGCCCTGGCAGGTCTTTCGGCGGTGGCGCAGGCAGATCCATCGGTCGCGGCGGCTGAATCCAATTCCGGCGCAACCCTTCGCCGGCTCGACAAGTCCGAGACGACTGCCGACGCGGCGGCGGTCCAAAAGGACGGATCGGACGAGGATGCCGCTCCGGAGGCGAAGCCCGCCCGGCGCCGCCACGCCGCGGAGCACAACAGCGACCGGGTGACCGTCGCAGCGGACAATTTCATTGCCGCGAACGAGGCGGTCACCGGCGACGCTGTTGCCGTGATGGGCAACCTCAAGGTCGATGGCAGCGTGACCGGCGATGCGGTCGCCGTTTGCGGCGACAACACGATAGACGGTCCGGTCGGCGGCGACGTCGTGGCCGTGCTTGGAGACCTGAAGCTCGGGCCGAATGCCAGGGTTGGCGGCGACGCCGTGTGCGTCTCGGGAACGGTCGAACGCGATCCGCACGCCGTGGTCGAAGGCAGAATCGTGAATCCGTCGATCGGGGGCCGCATGCATGGATTCGCGCCGCTGCACGCGATCATGGGCCATGGGTTTCATTCCCCGTGGATGTGGATATTCGATCTGCTGATTCTCGCCCTTTATGCCCTGGTCGCGCTGCTGTTTCCCCGCGCGATCCGGTCCGTGGGCGACCAGCTCGTCGAGCGGCCTGGGATGTCCCTCCTGGCAGCCTTCCTCACAGTGCTCGCCCTGCCGGTCGTCTTCCTGATCCTTTGCGTGACGGTCATCGGCATTCCGCTGGCGATCCTGCTTATCCCGGCGTTCATCGGGCTGATGATGTTCGGCAAGGCGTCGTTCTACGCCCTTGTCGGGCGCAAGATCACGCAGGACCGTCTGCATCTGTCGGTCGCCGTCCTGATCGGCGGCCTGCTCTGCCTCGTCTTCTTCATCATCCCCTACATCGGATGGCTGCTGACCCTGACCGTTTCGCTCGTCATGGTGGGATGCGGCGTAACAGCGATCTTTGGCTCCGGAAAGAAGCGCGCCGCGCCTCCAGCACCGGTGGGCCCGCCGGCCGGAGCGCCCGGGCCGCAGGCCTCAAATGTTCCCGGTGCCGCCGTGGCCGCATTTGCGGCGACCGATCCGATCGTTTCTCCTATTGGCGA
Organism: uncultured Opitutaceae bacterium; assembly: GCA_964605835.1. Classification (GTDB taxonomy): domain Bacteria; phylum Verrucomicrobiota; class Verrucomicrobiia; order Opitutales; family Opitutaceae; genus Palsa-1447. The sequence goes on along the minus strand of CAZSEH010000021.1, from coordinate 17,422 downwards.
GCCGGTGTCACCCGCGCCGGGCCCATCGACCCCGCCGCCCCTCCAGGCCGAGCCTCCCCATATGGTGCCGCCGCCCGCCTCCCAGCTCCTGCCGCCGGCGACGGCGGGCATGCCGAGGGCGGGGTTCTGGATACGCACAGCCGCGCTCCTGATCGACGTCATCCTCGTCGGAGTGGCCCTCGGGCCCTTCATTCCCCATGGCATTCCCCTCGTCCTGGCTGCCTACGGGGCCTGCCTGTGGAAGTACCGCGGATCGACAGTCGGCGGAATCATATTCGGCCTGAGGGTCGTGCGCATGGACGACCGCCCGGTCGACTGGTCGACGTCAATTGTGCGCGCCCTCGGCTGCTTCCTTTCGCTGATCGCGGTCGGGCTTGGATTCATCTGGGTCGCCTTCGATCCCGAACGCCAATCCTGGCACGACAAGATCGCCGGCACGACGGTGGTGCGCCCTCCCAAGGGCGTTTCGCTCATCTGAGACCGGCCAGGTCTCAGCTGGGTTCGATCTGCACATTTCAGCTTCCCACCGGCGGCGAATTTCCTTAGCCCTTCGCCCATGGCCAACCTCGTCGGCATAATCATGGGTAGCGTCTCGGACTGGGATACGATGAAGAATTGCGCGGAGACGCTGGATGCCCTCGGCATCCCCTACGAGAAACGCGTGATCAGCGCGCATCGCACGCCCCGGCTCATGTACGAATGGGGCGAATCAGCCGCCGCGCGCGGTCTCAAGGTCATCATCGCCGGCGCGGGCGGCGCCGCGCACCTGGCCGGTGTAGCCGCTGCGCTCACTCCGCTGCCGGTTCTCGGCGTTCCGATGGAGTCGGCCTCCCTCAAGGGACTTGATTCGCTTCTTTCGATGGTCCAGATGCCGGGTGGAATCCCCGTCGCCACTTTTGCGATCGGGAAACCCGGCGCCATCAACGCGGCCCTGTTTGCCGCGGCAATCCTCGCGCACGGAGACGAGCGGATACGCGGGGCGCTGGACGATTATCGGGCCGCGCAGGCGAAAAAGGTGTCCGAGGCGAAGCTGCCTTAGCCGCCACTGGGCCGGCCCCCGGTTCCTGACTGGTACCGCGCGACGTCCTCCGGGGTGTCCAGGTCGGCGGCAAGTTCGGGCAAGGCGACTGCGGCGACACTCTCCGAATGTCCGTTCAGCAGCGCCCGCGCGCCTTCCTCGCCCGTGAGCGAGGCAAGGGCGTCAAAATGGCTGCGCATGAACAGGGCGGGAGCGCCGCGGCGGCCGAGGTATTGCGCCGCGGCGATGCCGCGGCCCGTTTCGCGCTGCGCTGCGATCAGCCGCAATATCGCATCGGCCGAAAACGCCGGCTGGTCGCAAAGGGCGACGACCGCCCCGTCGAGGGCGCGGGCGAACTGCCTGAGGACGGTGATTCCAGTCCGGATCGAGGAGGCCATGCCCTCGGGCCACGCGGCGTTTTCGACAGCGATTACGGGCAGGCGGGCGAGCGACGGCCGGATCCGCTCCGCGTTTGCGCCTAGAACGACGACGACGGGCCACACCGGCGAGGCCAGGGCTGCCTCAACCGCGAGCACGACGAGAGGGCGGCCGTCGATCTGGATGAGCTGTTTTGGCTCTCCCATCCGACTCGAGGGCCCTGCGGCAAGAATGATGCAGCCGAAGCGTTCAGCCATGGATGGGTCGCGGACGTTCGCGCAGGGGTCTGCCGTCGCGGCCGGCCAGCACACACTGGATTTCGGCCACGATGCTCAGCGCAACCTCGTCCGGAGTGTCTCCCCCGATGTCGAGCCCGACCGGAGCATGCAGGCGCGCACGCATGGCTGGGGTCACGTCGAACCCGCCCGCCGCCAGGTCGTCGAGGATTTTGTCGGCGCGCTTTTTCGGTCCGAGTAGCCCCAGGAAGGCGAGGGGACGGGTCAGAAGAGACCTAAGAATCGGCAAATCATGGACATAGCGGTGCGTCATGACGACCGCCAGGGCGCTCGCGCCGGGTGCAACCTGGGCCACCAGTTCATCTGGCGGGGCGCAGACAAGGGAATCGGCACCCGGGAATCGTTTCAAAGTCGCGAAAGCCAGCCTCGGGTCGGCGACCGTCACGGACCAACCGATGTCCTTGGCCAGGCGGGCCAGCGGCCGCGCATCGTCCCCGGCTCCGAAAATGGCGAGTTGCTGCGGAGGGGAAACGGTTTCCAGGTAAATCTTCCGGTCTTCATCGGAGGCATCATTATCTGTAATCAATTTGTCATTAATTAGATACGTTCCAAGTGCGACACTTCCCCCGGAGCGCCACACGACCGCGAGCTCGGTAGGCTGTCCCTCCTTCAGGCTTCGGCAGACTGCATCGGCCCATGCCGGCCGGAGGGGAAGCCTTTCGATGAGAACCTGGACGACGCCGTGGCAACCCAGACCGACACCCCAGATCAGGTCGTTTTCGGTAGTTGTATCATAGACAGCAAGTTGGGGAACACCGTTCGCCGCGACTTTTCGGGCTCTTTCCAGGATATCCTCTTCCAGGCAGCCTCCGCTCACGGATCCTATCCGGATGCCATCGTCCGAGACCAAAAGGCGCGCTCCCGGGCGGCGGTAGGAGGAGCCTTCGACCGTCACCAGCGTCGCGAGCACGGATTGGGCGCATGCCCCGGCCGACGTCAAATGGCGGACTATCGCGTGGATTTCAATCACGGCTATATAACCGCTATAGCAGGTGTTTGGGCCGTGCAAGCCCGGCCTGAGGCCGAAGGGCCCGGCCGCATCTTATCGCAAAAAGTCAACGTTTCGGCGCGTTTTGTAACATATTCGCCGCAAAAAAGGGTTGCGCCTTTCCGGGCCTGTCCCTTAATCCGCGTCAGGCAAAAACGGCTTTGGCCGCGTATTCCTACAACACACAACAAATACAATCGAACTATGAACAAAAATTCCGTGAGGAACTTTTTGGGTTCGCTTGCCGTCATTTTGGCGGCAGGCATGGCCCTTGTTACAGCGCAGGGCTTGAGGGCCCAGACTACGCCAGCAGCGCCCGCGACGACGGCGCAGTCCGGTTCGGACGTGGTGAAAATGGAGACCTACGTGGCCACAGGCTCGTACCTGCCCACATCCTCCCTGCTCGGGGCCAATCCGATCAGCGTTATCGACAACACTGCGCTCCAGATGACGGGCTCGGACAATATCCTCCAGGTCTTGAATCGCCTCGACACGGCGTTCACCGGCAACGGAAACCTGGGTACGTCCTCCAATAATGTCGGCGGCGGCGGCGGCGGCGAATCCTATGTCGCCCTGAACAATCTGACGACCCTGGTGCTCCTCGACGGAAACCGGATCGCGGTCTCGGCTTTCTCCGGCTTCGGCGGCCTGAATTCGGTCGACGTGAACACGATCCCCCTCGGGATGATCGACCACATCGAAGTCCTGAAGGACGGCGCCTCCACGATCTACGGCTCGGACGCGATCGGCGGCGTTGTCAACATCATCACCAAGAAGAACTACGAGGGTCTCGAGGTGTTCGGCGGCTACGGGGAGACAACCGATGGCGGGCATTACATCACGAAGAATTACGGCCTGACGGCGGGCGTTGCCCACGACAATTTTGCAATCACCGTTGGCGCGGAGTTCTACAGCAATAACCTGCTCAATTCGACCCAGCGCCAGATCGCGGAATTGACGAACGCGCAGCTCACCGCGGCGGGTGGACAGCCGGGTGCCACGCAGGATGCGTACTATAGCGGCAGCTTCCCGGGCCGCGTGAACAACGACATACTCGCCGGCTCCCCGCTGGCGATCGGTGCCCCAGGATACAAGGCGGCCCTCAACACCCCGCCCGTGTGGGCATCCCCTGCGGCCATCGTGCCCAAGACGCTCGCCCAGCTGGAAGCCAGTGGCGTCTATATTCCCCTGAGCACGACTCCCCTTTACGCGCAGGCTGGCAACAGCACGGCCATGTTCAATACGTCGACTTTCGGCACGGCGCTCATCATCCCGACCGACCGCCGCCAGTTCATGATCAATGCCGACGACAAGGTCTTTGGCGACAGGCTGGATATGGCGACCGAAATCCTCTATGCGCAGACGATCAACGGCGGCGACACCCTCGCCCCCTCCCCCCTGGCGAGTCTCAATGGCAACAGCCTGACGGTTCCCGCGAACAACCCGTACAATCCATTCGGCGTCACGCTGGGCATCGGCCAGGCGGCGGGCGCTCCGACCATTCGGACGCGGCTTATTGAGGTCGGCCTCCGTACGGCCACGAATAACACCGACAGCTATACGGTCGCCGAGCACATCAAGGGGAAGATCAACGACAACCTCACCTGGAACATGAGCGCTGACTACAGCCGGTCCTCATGGCTGGAAAACGTCTACGGCGGCGCCAACGGTTCAGTGCTGAATCAGTTGCTCACTCCTCAGATTTCCGGCGGCAATTACGTTTACAACGCAGCGGGCAAGCCGCTGTCCGTTGCCGTGGATCAGGCCACGGGTAACCAGGATCTGCCGGTCTACAATTATTTCGGTCTTCCGGGCGTCAACGATCCGGCTTCCATTGCGGCCATGAGCACGGTGCTCTTCCAGTCAGGTCTCTCGGAGCTCAAGAACTACCAGGCCTATCTCAATGGAACCATTACGACTCTCCCCGCCGGCGACCTGACGTTCGCCGGAGGCTATCAGTTCCTCCGCCAGAATCTCTCCTATTCGGTCGATGGACTCTATGAAAACGGGCTCGCCCTCGGCTATTCCAAGGCGAACAGCTTCGCCGGCGGCACGATCTATACGAATGCCTTCTTCCTGGAACTCAACGCTCCGATCTTCTCCCCGCGCCAGAATGTCCCCGGCTTCAACTCCCTGGATCTGACGGTTTCGGGTCGAGCCGAGAAACTCGACACCGGTCCCAAGTCGACGGTCCCGAAGTTCGGCATCAAATGGCATCCGATCGATGATCAGCTGACCCTCCGGGCAACCTTCGGCAAAGGCTTCATCTCGCCGACGACCTTCGCCCTGTTTGGGCCTCCGTCATCGGGCGCCCCGACCTTCACGGTATATCAGGGCAACGGCGCATCCGGTTCGGGTGGCGCGCAGACGAACCTTCCCAAGGTCACCGGGCAGTTCCTCTCCGGATTCGGCACAACCTTGGCCAATCCACTGCTCGCTCCCTCCAAGTCGCAGACGCTGACGACGGGCATCGCATTCTCGCCCAAGGCTGTCAAGGGCCTGAACATCACAGTCGACTATTACCACGTCCGCGAAACCGGAATCGGCGGCACGGACTGGACGGGTATTGTCGGCGACTTGAACGCCAAGGGCTCGGCCTCCCAGTATGCGAGCGGCTTCCAGTTCCAGGACGGCACCGCGCTCAAGACGACAGCCGCGAATCAGCTCACCTCGACCAACGTGGGCAACCTGAACGTTCCGCTTTCCTATACGGGCTGGCAGATGACGGACGGTTTGAACATTGATGTCAGCTACGTCCTGCCGGTCGCGGAGGAAGTTGGCGTGATGAAGGTTGGAGTGAACGGCAACGTGCTCTTCGACTACCTTGCCGCCAACGACGCGAGCTCCCCGGCCTTCCAGTATGCCCGCCAATACACAGGCGGCTCGATGGCGCCTCTGCCGGAGGGCAACCTGCCGGGCTATGTCCTCAAGCCGTACATCCAATGGTCGCTCAAGGGCCTCTCGGTCAGCCTCGACGCGACCTATCTGCCGAAGGTCACCGACTCGGGCACGCTCTTCGGCGGACCCCTCAGCCCCGACTATTCGGCTCCCAATGCCGAAACAGTCAACGGCAAGGTCTACACGATTCCGTCCTACCTGACGTTTGATCTCTCGGTCAACTACGACCTGAGCCACGCGTTCCCGGATGCTGGGCTCCTGCACAAGTCCCTCAGGGGGACGTCTGTCACCATTGGTATCAACGACCTGGCCAACAAGCTGCCGCCGTTCGTTCCGTCCTCGATCGAGGACAACACGGATGCGATCAACTACAGCCTGATCGGCCGCTACGTGTTCATGCAGGTCACGAAGAAGTTCTGATCGGGCATCCGGATCACAGCTTAACCAGTCTTCAAAGGCGCCCCTCAACCGGGGCGCCTTTTTGTTGCCATCGAAATTCGATGGCAATCCGCCGAAGCGCAACGGGCGAAGGCGGACAAGCTCGCTCCATCACCTTGGCGCCGGCCCCGTGGATCCGCGGACGACGAGCATGGGCTCGATCATGCGAATCTTTGGCCGGGTGAATGGGCGGTCGATCTGTTCGAGAAGCAGTTCGATGGCCGAGCTTACCGTCTCATCGACCCTCTGGTCGACGCTCGTGAGCATCGGCGTCGGCATGAGGCAGATTTCCTGGTTATTGAAGCCCGTGACCGAGGCTTCCGCCGGCACGCGAAGACCGGCTTTTTGGAAGCCGTGGAGCGCGCCGATCGCGATTTCATCGTTGAGGGCGAGAAAGGCGGTTGGCCGGTTTGCCTCGCCGACAAAGTTCGCCGCGAGGGCCCGGCCGTACTCGAAGTCGTTCTGCCTGACCTGCCGCGAATCGAGCGAACGCGTGACCCGGTCGATGTCCAGGTTGTGCGCCGCGAGCGCGGTTCCGATTCCGGCGAGCCGGTCGCTCACGGACCTCGGCGTTCCCGAGATTCCGAGTAGGCCGAAGGAGGTGTGGCCGAGGGCGAACAGGTGCTCGACGACTTCGCGCATGCCGCGGACGCGGTCCAGGGTTACCGTGTTGGCTCCGGCGATCCCGAGCTGGTCCATGACGAGGTGGGGTGTCGCATGGACCGCCATTTCCCGGATGCGGGCCTCGATCTCCTCCCCGATGAAGTGGCCCACGAAGATGATCGCATCCACGCGAAGCGAAAGGAAATGCTGGATCACCCTGCGGCTGCTCCCGGGCTCGAGCACCTCGATGAGCGAGGCATAGCCGCGTTCCCGCAGGCGATGCTGGAGGCTGGCGAGCTTGAGGACCGCGGGCGGGGTCAGAAGGTTCTCCATGCAGATGCCGACGGTGGCCGTGCGCTTGCCCTTGAGATGAAGGGCGTAGGCGTTGGGCGTGAAGCCTGTCTCCTCAATCGCGCGCCGGACCTTTGCAATCGTCGCCGGCCGGAGACCGGGCTGGTCGTTGAGAACGCGGGAGACGGTCGTCCGGGCCAGGCCCACAAACCGCGCGAATTCCGCGGTGGAGCGGATGACCGGGGGCGCGCTTCGGGCGGAGCGTCGCGGCGGGATGGATTTGCTCACGGAAGGGGATGGGGAGCCGGTTTCAGAAATGGGCGCGGGTGCCAGTCATGCCGATTACCCCCCTGCCATGGCAATGCGGAGACGGGTGATTGGAAAGCCCAAACATTCGGCGGCCTGCCGCTGTGCATATGCGAGGTGCCTGTCCCTTCAGTTTAGGATTGGTTTTCCGTCGCTGCGGTGCTTCCGTATTCATCCCCGCTCCGAAGGGGTGGCCAATCGAACCGGGCGCGCACACTTTCTGTCATGAAAATTCATTATTTCCCAAGTCCGGCGGCTTCGAATACGCTGAGCACGAACGAGCTCCGTGATCAGTTCCTCATCGGGGGGATCTTCCGACCCGGCGAATGGGTGGCGCATTACACGGATCTTGACCGGATGATCGTCGGCGGGGCGATGCCGACGGGCGCGCCGCTGCCTCTGCCAAACGTCAAGGAGACCGGCACGGAATTTTTTCTGCAGCGAAGGGAAATCGGAATCCTGAACCTCGGCGCACCCGGCGCCGTGCGCGTCGGCGGGACGCTGCATGAGGTCGGATCGCTTGACTGCATCTACATAGGCCAGGGCGAGCGCGACGTGAGCTTTGAGAACGGCTCCTCGGGGCAGGCGCAGTTCTATTTCGTCAGCACGCCGGCCCATGCGAAATTCCCGACAGCGATCGTTCGGCGGGGCTCCGTGAAGACCGACCCGATCGGCGATCCGGCGAAGGCCAACAGGCGACGGATCAACAGGTTGATTCATATCGACGGCATCAAGAGCTGCCAGCTTGTGATGGGCTTCACGGAGTTCGAGCCGGGCAGCGTCTGGAACACCATGCCTCCGCACACCCATAGCCGGCGGACGGAGGCCTACCTCTATTTCGACATGGGCGACGATGTCGTCGTGCACCTCATGGGCGAACCCGCGGCGACGCGGCATCTCATCGTGCGCGACCGCGAGGTCGTGCTGTCCCCGTCCTGGTCGATCCATTGCGGCTCTGGAACCGGAAACTACCGCTTTGTCTGGGCCATGGGCGGCGACAACCAGGTCTTTTCCGACATGGACGCCGCTCCCCTGAACGTGCTGCGCTGAACCCCTCTTTATCCTATGAGCTCAATCCTTGATTCCTTCAGATTGGACGGAAAAACGGCCCTGGTAACCGGGGCTTCGCGCGGCCTCGGCGCCGCAATCTCCTCGGCGCTGGCGGAGGCGGGCGCCGATGTCGCCATCGTCGACATGGGGCCGCTTGCCGAAACGGAGGCCCATATAAAGTCCCTGGGCCGCAAATGCATCGCAATCCAGGCCAACCTGTCCAATCGCGAGGTGATCCCCGGGGTCATCGCCCAGGCGCAAAAGCAATTCGGGCATGTCGATATTCTCGTCAACAACGCGGGAATCATCCGCCGGGAGGATTTCGAAAAATTCACGGAAAAGGACTGGGACGATGTCATGGCCGTGAACATCAATGCGGTCTTCTTTCTCAGCCAGTGCTTCGTGCGGGAGGTTCTCGCGCGAAAAGGGCGGGGGAAGATCATCAACATCGCCTCGATGCTTTCATTCCAGGGAGGAATCCGCGTTCCGTCCTACACGGCGTCAAAGAGCGCGGTGCAGGGGCTGACGCGGCTCATGGCCAACGAGCTCGCGTCCAAGGGATTCAATGTGAATGCGATCGCCCCGGGCTACATGGCAACCGACAACACTTCGCAGCTCCGGGCCGACGCGGACCGCAGCAAGGCCATTCTCGACCGGATCCCGGCGGCCCGCTGGGGGCTCCCCGAGGACCTGAAGGGGACTGCGGTCTTCCTGGCTTCGGCGGCGTCCGACTACGTGAACGGCTACACTGTCGCGGTGGACGGCGGCTGGCTCGCCCGCTAGGCTCCCCGGAGTTTTGGGAACGCGGATCGTTTCGCCGGGTCGCAGGAGCCGGCAGCGGATGCGCGCGTCTCGACATTTGATTCCGTCTCGCCAATCTGACCCATCATGATGTCCACAATTCCTGCATCGGCCTTCCCCTCCGTTGCGACGTCCAACCTTCCGGGACGGCCGGCGACGCGGGCGTTTACGCTCCTGGAGATTCTGATCGCGCTCGCCATCCTCGGGCTCCTCGTGGGCCTGGCGGTGAACCAGCTGGGGGGCACGTTTGACAAGGCGAGGATTGATACGGCCCGGCTCTTCGTCAACGACAGCATGAAGGCGCCACTGTTCACCTACAAGATGCAGATCGGCGATTATCCGTCGGGCGACGAGGGCCTGCAGGCGCTGCTGACGGCTCCGGCCAACAAGGCGGACAAGTGGCAGGGACCCTACCTCGAAGTCCAGGGCGGCAAGCTGCCGGTCGATCCGTGGAAGAATCCCTACCAGTACCGCTATCCCGGCACCCACAACAAGGGCAGCTACGACCTTTGGTCGATGGGGCCCGATGGCAAGGATGGCACGGAAGACGACGTTGGAAACTGGTGACGGTCGGTTTCCCAGGGGCCGATCATGAGGAGGACGAGTGAAGCATGACAGACCGCCGGCGGGCCGCATCGGCACGCGGGAGGGTTTCACGCTGCTTGAGATCCTCCTCGCGATCGCGGTGATCGGCCTTGTTTCGACGACGGTCATCGGAATTTCCGCACATCTTTTGACGGCAAAGCCGTCCACGCCCGACGACGTTTTCTGGCAGGCATGCCGGGCGGCGCGCAAGGCGGCCCTCGAAACGGGCCACGACGAGACACTGAGCTTCGATCCGAAGACAAAGGCGTTTTCGGTGAGCGACGGGACCGCGTCGAAGGGCTTCGCCATCCGTTTGGCCTCCGACGATCTCGCGGTCGATTTTCTCACGACCCAAGGCGGGTCTTCCGCCATGCTGCTCGGCGGCACCCTTGTCCAGACGCAGACGATCCCGTCGGTCGCGTTCTACGGAGACGGCACCTGCGTCCCCTTTCAGGTGCAGTTCCGCTCCAAGGGAGCCGCGCATGTGCAGTCGATCGATCCCTGGACCTGCGCGCAGGTTCTGACCCCGCCCGATGCAAACTCAGCAACAGGACGCTGAGGCCGGGGCAGGGCGGGGGGGCTTCAGCCTTCTCGAGGTGCTCATCGCATTGATGATTTTTGCCGTAGCCGCGGTCATGCTCGGCTCCGCCTACTTGAATATCCTCAACAGCTACGTTGTGGTGGGCAAGGGAACGGAGGGCCAGCAGGACGTCGCCTTTGCCAGGCAGGAATTGCTGATGCAGCCGGACCTCAAGGCCGCGCAGGACGGGGACGAATTTGACGCTCCGGTCACGGACCCAGGCAGGCCGCCGAACCACATGAAGTGGACCGCCGACATCGAACCCGCCGGAACGACCGACCTTTTCAACGTGACCCTGACCTGCGTGATCAGGACGTCAGACCCGGCGATGCCGACGCGGACAGTCACGCAGGTTTTCACGCTGCTGCGTCCGACTTGGTCCGATCCCGCCGACCAGACGAAACTACGCCAGGCCGCGGCGCAGCGGATCGCCGCTTTGCAGGGGAGGGCTCAGCAATGAGGGGCGGCGCACGGCGCTCCGGTTCGGGATTCACGCTTCTCGAGATCCTGCTCGCGCTCGCCCTCGTCGGCCTCGTTCTCGTCGGGCTCAACACGTTCATTTTCTCGATGGGCGAGCTCTGGGGACGCAATTCCGACGTGCGCCTGTTCGACCAGCACGTGAATGCCGTCACCCGTTTTCTCGCGCAGCAGCTGAAGACGGCCACGCTTCCGCCGGCGGCCCGCGCCAATGCGACGCCGATCAGCCCGAAGGAGGTCACCCCGTCGAACGGCGGGCTGGACAAGTTGATCACGTTCGAATTGCCGGGCGGATGCAGGATCATCTCCTGGCCGGACAGACCCCTGCCGGAGGTCGTCTGCTCGCTGCAGGTGCGCGACCGCGTGGGGCTGTTTCTCCTCTGGCATTCGCGCCTTGAGACGCATTTTGACACGGATCCGCCGCACGAGACTCTCCTGACGCCGTTTGTCACGGCCATGGCCTACGACTATTTCGACACCACGGCCAAGACCTGGACCACCCAGGCCGTTCTGCGAAGCGACATGAACGGCCTGCCGCTAGCGCCCCAGCGCCTCCACCTGACCTTCACCTACGGCAAGCTGTCGAAACAGACAACGGTGCCTGTCCCCACCACGCTGCAGGGCATGCCAAACTTCTAAGATGCAAACCGAGCATCCGTGTCAGCCGGAGGGACAGCCTCCCAACAAGGGACAGCCTCCTTTTGGGCGAAAGCAGATCCGCATGGAGCGCGGATCGATCATCGTCATCGTGATGATAACGTTAATATTTACGGTGGCGGCGCTTGTGGCTTTTCTGGACAAGGCGGGCAATGATCTGCTGGTGGAATCGCGCGGGCGGGTGGCGGATCGGCTTCGGATGGACGCCTACTCGGCCCTCGAGGTGACGCTTGCCGTCCTCGAGGATTTCCGGGCGGCGGACAACGGGCTGCGCACGGCGAACGAAGGCTGGTCCGATCCGCTGGCCTGGGCGTCCTGGGCGCCGCAGGACGGGAACGCGGTCGAGGTCTCCTTTGAGGATGAGAGCGGAAAATTCCCGCTGATCTATGCAAACCAGCAGACGCTGAACACGACCTTCCAGGCCTGGGGCATGGTCCAGGGCGACGCGCAGCACCTGACCGACGTGCTTCTGGCCTGGATGCAGAAGGACTATGTTCCACAGACCGGGGCGTCGCCGGATTACGGGCAGATGGTTTTCCCCTACGATCCGCCGCTTCGGTCCCTGCGTTCGTACGGAGAACTGGCCGCCATCGACCATGTCAGGGACGTGCTTTTCGATGAGCACGGGCGTCCAAACGATCTTTGGTGGAAATTCTACAAAACCTTCTCCCTCTTCGACTACCGTCAGCCAAACATCAACGCCATGAACGGCGACGTCCTCGCCGGGGTCGGGCAGTTCGACAGCACTGCAATACAGAGCATCTCGAACTACATTTCAGGCAAGGGCGATTACAAGTCTACCTCCCCATTGGGGAAACAGTGGTTTCAAAATGCCACGGATGTGCGCGGGGTTGTCGGCCAGGTCGGCAATGCAAGCGCTTTCGGCGCGACGATCTCCGCGCTGCGAATCTTCATAACCGTGCATGACGGAGCCTCCCAATTCCGCCTTTCGGTGGTGGTGGCCCCCCAGGGAGGGGCTACCGCGGTGATGACGACCGCAACCGACATGCGAAACAGCGCCCCGGGCGGCGCTCTGGGCGAAACCACCGCCAGCTCCGGGTCGACCGGCACGAATTCGGCCACCTCGACCAAATCCAGTTCGTCGGTGGCCACGGCCTCGCAGGCGGATTCGGCTGCGTCGAAAGGGAACATCAAGTACCCCTTTACAATCTTGGAAATTCACGAAAACGATGAAATCCTGACGACTCCTCCGCCTCCAACTCCTGCGTCCTAGTCCTTCCGATCCCAAATGTGCGCATCGCCGCTTAGCATCCTACGTGCCGGTCCGCCGCCGCCAAAGGTGATGCTTTTGCCCGACGCCCTGTTTTTTGTGCGGTCCGTCCCGGTGGTTGTCGATCCGGCCTCCGACGATGGGGCCGCGCAGGTCGCCAGCCAGGTTGAGCTCACCCTGGAGGCCTCCTCGCCGTTCGGGCTCGCGCAGCTGTATCACGGCCATTTTTGGGCGGCCGGCTCCGACCGCGCGGTCGTCTTCGCCGCGTACCGGCGAAGATTCACCGCCGAGCAGACGGCGGTCTGGAGGGGAGCCGAACTCGTCCTTCCGACGTTCGCGGCGGTCCTGGGCGGCGCCGTCGAACCGGCAACAACCGTTGTGCTCAGTTCGCCGGAGGGCCTGACTGCCGTGCACTGGGACAAGGGGCCGGTCCCCGACGCCGTCCGTTTCCAGCCCATCCCGCCCGAGGCGACGGACGAAGAGCGGCTGAGGGCCCGGACCGAACTCCTCCGGGCGAGTGAGAGCAAAAAGGTCATCGATCTAACGGAGCCCCCGCTCGCCGAGCCGCGTCGCGGCGACGGCGAGGTTGTGTTCAGGTCTGGCGATTTCGTGTCGCGCATGCCGGCCGATGCGGCGCGCGGCCTTGATGTGCGCGACAAGGAGGAACTGGCCGCGCTGAGGCGGAGCCGGGCCCGCGACGTCGTGCTATGGCGGGTCGGCGTCGGCTGCGTGGTTTTCTTCGGCCTCCTGGCGATCGGCGAACTCGCCCTGTTTGGAGGCGGGATCTGGCAGCAGGCCCGGCGCGTGAAGTTCAATGCCCAGGCGCCGATTGTCGCCGGCATCATGAATCGCCAGGAGATTGCGGACCGCATCAACGACCTGTCCACAAAGCGGCTTCTGCCGATCGAGATGCTCCTGGCCGTGAGCCCGAAAGCGCTCAATCCGCCAGCCGCGATCTTTTTCACGCGGGCGTTCACGACCGGCCTCTATACGCTCACCGCCGATGCGCAGACGCTGAACGCGGGCGAGATCAAGACCTATCAGAACGAGCTGGAAGCCCTGCCTGCGTGCGCCAGCGTCGCCATCAAGAACCAGCAGAGTCGCGACAACCTGGCGACATTCACGCTGGTCGTGGCCTTCAAGCCGGAGGCGCTCAAGCCCCTGGCTCCCGCGCCATGATGCGAACCCTGCGCGCCCTGTTCCTTGCCAGGCTCCTTCGGGAGAAGATCCTGCTGGTCGCCCTGGCGCTCGTCGTCGCGGCGCTGTGGCTGTCCAATTGGGCGGGCCGCGCCAGTGTCTTTCTCGTCGAGGAGCGCCATACGACGATTTCGCTCGCCGACCAGGCCAAATGGCTGGCGCACCGAAATTCCGTGGAGAAGGTGGCCCAGGAGGCCGCCCGGGCGTTCAAGCCGGAGCAAACGCTCGACAGCACGCGGCTCCTGGCCGCAATCCAGGAGCTGGCGGCCAGTTCCGGCCTGCACAATTCCTACACGGCGCAGCCGGAGGACGCGAGCACGGGCCAATTTTCGGTCCACACGCTGCAGTTCACGGTCAACAAGGCCGACTACGAAGCCCTTCGCGCCTTCTATCTCGCCCTGGAGAAGAAGGCTCCCTACATCGGCGTCGAGCAGTTCTCCGTCATCGCAGACAAGGCGAATCCCGCCTCGCTCACAGCAACGATGAAGATCTCGTCGGTCGAGATCGCCCGCTAGTATTGCCAGGTTCGGCCGGCGGAGCGGTTCAGTTGCATCCGCATCCGCTTCCGCCGACGCCGCGCCCGCCGGCCGCAGCTTCTCGGGAAAAATAAATGTGCTCATCCATCTGCGTTCCCAGGGGATCGCGGTCGGGCCGCATCATGTAGTCGGCGAGGGTCGCCCGCTCCCAAGGCTGGACGCGGACGGCCTTCGCGCTGGCGCACCCGCCAAGGCCGATTGCCAGGGAAGCGAGCGTGAGAACGGCAATGCAACGGGTCTTCATGGCTGTGGGGCGGCCTTTTCGCCCAGAAGCTCCTCGATTTCCTTCCGGATTTCGCCTTCGGTTCCGTCGCTGTGGAATCCCTCATGGATGAATCGCACCCGGCCGTCGCGACCCACGAGATAACTCGTCGGCATTGAGGGGACCTGGACCACCCTCACGAGTTTTTGCCCGATGTCCCGCACTGTGGCAAAGGGCGGTGCCATCTTCCTGACAAAGGCGGCGTAGTCGGCGGGGACCTTGTCGACGCTGACGGCGACGAGCGCAAGCCCGCGGGCGGAAAAGTCGCTGTAGATGCGTCCGTAGGCCGGAAACGAGGCCCTGCACGGATTGCACCAGGATGCCCAAAAATCGACGAGAAGCACCTTGCCCTTTGTATCCGGGCGTGCGCCATCGAGATCGGCCGATTGCAGGGTGGGGAATGGGTCCCCCACCTTGATTTGCGCGCGGACCGCGGGGACAAATGAGAGCGCGGCCCCCAGAAGGGCCCATCTCAGCCAAACGGCGCCGCGGATGGAATGGGTGAAGGATGGGATCATTTTGAGACAATGAAATGGACAAAGCCCCGGGTTTGGGCGCGCTCCTTTTCCGTCAGGAGGATGCCTTCGGCTCCCCGATGGGACTGGATGAGGTCGATGCCCGCCGGAATGCCCAGGACGAATGCGGTGGTCGAAAGGACACCCGCCTGGAGGCACGTGCCTGCAATCACCGTCGCCTGGGTGCAACCGTTGGCGACCGGCCAGCCGGTGCGCGGATCGATGATGTGGCCGTAACGGCGGCCACCGATGACGAAACACCGGATGTAATCCCCCGATGAGGCGATGGCGCGGTTCTCGGAAAGGGCGACGCTTCCCAATGCCGAACCTGGCCGCCCGGGATCCTCAAGGCCGATGTGCCAGGCCGGCCTTCCCGGCGGGACTCCAAGGGTTCGCACGTCGTGCCCGAAATCCACGAGCACGTTCGCAATGCCGCACTCCGCCGCCAGCCTTGCGACCGTGTCGACTGCGTATTCCTTGCCGAACCCGCCGAAATCGAGCGCCATCCCCGGCTCCGGGAGAAAGACCTTGCCCGGGGCGCGCTGGACCTTCGGCCACCCGACAAGCCGGAGGGCGGCGGCGATCCGGTCGGGCGGCGGAATCACGGGCGGCACGGCCTTCCAGTTCCACAGGGCGATCAGCGGGAGCGACGTCGGATCGAGGATTCCCTGCGTCATGAAGTGCAGCGTGTCGCAGAGCTTGAACATCTGCTCCATCTCCGGGTCGACCTGCACCCACGATCGGCCCGCGGCCGAATTGATCGTGCTGAGGAGGCTGTCCGGGCGGAAGCGCGAGTACTTGGCCTCGAACGCCAGCACCCAGGCTGCGGCCCGCTGCTCAAAGTCGGCCGCCTGGCCGTCTCCGCCCGGCGCGGCGTATTGCACCTCGCACTGGGTGCCGAGCGCGCGGAAGGAAAGCTTGCGCAGCGGCAGACTCGCGCCCGCGGCATCGGGTGCGACGGCGGGGCGTTCCTGTGCTTTTGCTATGAGTCCCATGGGGAAATCACCAGGACAGTTTGCTGCCGAATGTCATGATCCGCGCCCGATAATAGGCGCTCTGGGAAGTCACGCCGTCCGTGCCTCGCTGCCGGTAGCCTTCGAGCGCCACGTCGAACTGAAGCCGGTCGTTGACCTTCCAGATCGTCTTCAGGCCGAAATCGACGCTGTCGAGGGCGGACAGGCGCGCATCGGACGAAAAGAAAGGCCCGCCCGGATTGTGCGTGGAACGGAGTCCGGAGTTCTGGAGATCATAGCTGTAGAATCGCGCGGCGCCCTGGTGGTACAGGCGCAGATCGGGACGGAAAATGAGATGGGCACCCGCCCGCTGAAGCCAGATGAGATCCAGCGTGCTGGCCGTAATGCCCCAGGTGTCGTGGTAGAATCGACAGCTTGCCTCCACTGCGCCGCCGAGGCTGGGAAAGGCGCGGTTGACCGAGGCGAACACGTCCCCCTTGTTTCGGGCATTCGGCCGGTTCTCGCCAAACGTCTCGGGGAGGAAGATTCCCGGGAAGATCTGCACGTTTACTTCCACAACCTTGTATTGATCGCTCAGAAAGCCCGTTTCCCGGGTCCATGTTGCATTGATCGATACGGAGGTGAGGGGGTCGATCAGCTGGGTGACGCCGATGATCCCGTCGTTGGAAACCTTCCGGAGCCAGGCCGGCCTGAAGACGACCTTGACATTGTCGTCGGTGCCGGCCGCGCCCAGGAGGAGCGTGGTGTTCTTCTGGTTGAAATCGGCAAGCGTGTTCACCGACCAGCCGTTCGACATATAGTCGCGCTCGATGCTCCGGGAGAAGCCGAGGTCGACATTGACCGCGGAGAACTGGCGGGAGAGGTCCGAATTCCATGCATGCCGAAGGTCGCTCTCGTGGGTGAGCGCGACTTCGCCTCCTCCCGCTGGGGCCGGCATCCCGCTGGGAGTTGCGCCGGCGATCGTGTCGATGATCCCGCCAAGCTTCAGGTGCATGTCGGTCCCCAGGTCCTGCTCGAGCAGGGCGGAATCCGTGCCGACCGACACCCTGCCGCCCATCTCCCGGTAGTCCTCATACTCGTAGGTCAGGCTGTTCTCCGCGCGGGCGCAGCGGGGCTGGGCGACGACCAGCGCCACGGCCAGCAGCAGGCCCGAATGGCGGTGAGCGCGGGAAAATCCAACCGTCCCCTTCGTCGGCAAATTGTGGAATGGGTAAGTCACGAGACGCTCTGCCTAGCCTAGCTCCTGGTAAAGGGACCCCAAAAGCGAATCAATTTCAAGTCGGCGGCCCCCCAAGGGGCCCCCCACGCATACAGTCCAACATTCCCATGTGCCTACGGAAC
>CAZSEH010000020.1:0-43612 GCA_964605835.1 uncultured Opitutaceae bacterium | reverse complement strand
ACTGCGCCATGGTCGTCACCCTTCCGACCGGAGGCAGCGCCGCCGGCTACACCGCCCAGGTGAGCAGCGCCGACACAACCACCGGCCTTGCCCTGGTCGAAGTTTACAACGTACCCTAGCGACGCGGCGAGACGCGGGCGCGTTTTGCCTCCGTCTTAAGGGCGCCCGCCGGATGCATCCCTTGGGAAGAAAGCGTCTTCATCACTTGAATGACGATGGCGGTAGACTATAGTCGTAATTATGCCGGATGCCGCTGTCGAAAAGGAAATTCTTCGCTCACTCTGGAAGGTTCACATCCTGCATCACGCCGATGAGGGACCGATCATCGGCAACTGGATGCTGGAAGAATTGCGGGAGCACGGATACCGGGTCAGCCCCGGCACGATGTATCCCATGCTGGCGCGTCTGACGCGGCTTGGCTGGCTGCGCCAGGAAAGGCGCGAGCGGGGACAGCGATCGGGAAGATCCGTTCGTTACCGGCTGACATCCGCCGGGCGGGCAGCGCTGGCCGAGGTCCGCGCCCGGCTGCGCGAACTTCAACAGGAGGTCTTTTCGAGAAAACGATCATGACGCCGACCCAGTTCTCGCTACGGCGCCCACTTACCATCGTCGTCCTGGTTGTGGCCGCGGTGTTGCTCGCGGGACTTGCCTTGCGACGGATGACCCGGGACGTTTTTCCGCCCCTGGGTGTGCCAACAATCTATGTGGCCCAGCCCTACGGCGGGATGGATCCGGCTCAGATGGAGGGCTACCTCACCTATTACTACGAGTACCACTTTCTCTACATAACCGGGATCGAGCACGTCGAATCAAAGTCGATTCAGGGCGCCTCGATCATGAAGCTGCAATTCCATTCGGGGACCGACATGTCACAGGCCCTGTCGGAAACAATCGCCTATGTAAACCGAGCCCGGGCGTTCATGCCTCCCGGCACAGTGCCTCCGTTTGTAACCCGATTCGACGCAGGCAGCGTGCCAGTCGGCTATCTTGTGTTTTCCACGACAAACCCCAACCGATCGGTTGGGCAAATGCAGGATGCGGCGCTCAACCTCGTCCGGCCGCTTTTTGCGACCCTTCCGGGTGTTTCCGCGCCACCCCCTTTTGGTGGAAGCGCACGAACAATCGTCGTGAACGTCCGACCAGAGAGGCTGCGAGCCTACAACCTGTCTCCCGAAGAAGTGGTCGCTGCCTTGACCAAGGCGAATACGATCAGCCCTTCGGGCAACATCAATCTCGGGGACAAATACCCCATTGTGCAGGCCAACGCGATCGCGAAGAACATCCAGGACCTCGCCGGTGTGCCACTGCTGAGCACGACCCGGGGTTCGGTCTATGTGCGGGACATCGCGACAATAGAGGACTCCTCGGATATCGTGACGTCCTATGCGCTCGTCAACGGGCACCGGACGGTCTACCTGCCGGTGACAAAACGGTCCGACGCGTCGACCGTAACCGTCGTCGACCTCGTCAAACGGAACCTGCAGAAGTTTCAGGACGTTTTGCCGGACGACATCAAGGTGTCGTACGAGTTCGACCAGTCACCCGTCGTCCTGCGAGCCATCGGCGATCTGGTCCGAGAGGGAATGCTGGGAGCGGTGCTCACCGGTTTGATGGTTCTGCTTTTTCTCAGCGACTGGCGGAGCGCGTTGGTCGTTGTCCTCAACATTCCCCTCGCATTGCTGGCGGCGGTGGCCGCCCTTTGGCTCACCGGGCAGAATATCAATCTCATGACCCTCGGCGGCCTGGCCCTGGCCGTCGGCATTCTTGTCGATGAGGCCACGGTCGGGATCGAGAATATCCATGCGCATTTGGCGCGCGGCCGGGGATTGGCCCTGTCGACTTACGATGCGATTCAGGAGACGGCGCTGCCGCGTCTCCTGGCGATGCTTTGCATCCTCGCCGTGTTTGTCCCGGCGTTTTTCATGACCGGCGCGGCGAAGGCTCTCTTTGTGCCGCTGGCCTTGGCTGTTGGGTTCTCGATGATCGCCTCTTATCTTCTGTCGAGCACCTTGCTGCCGATTTTGAGCGTCTGGGTCTTGCGGGGGCATACGCAAAGGATCCATGACTCGAGTTTTATCGGAAAGCTCCAAACCCGCTACGCGGCGTTGCTTGAGCGCATTGCTGCGGTGCGATGGCTGATTCTGGGCGCCTATGCGGCGGCAGCTGTCAGTGCAATTTGGGTCTTGGGCGGCAGACTGGGCACGGAAATTTTCCCGTTGGCTGACGCCGGCCAGATTGCATTCCGGCTGCATGCCCCTACGGGCACCCGCCTTGACCAGACCGAGGCGATGGCGCTGCGAGCATTGGAGCTCGTGCAGCGCGAGGCAGGCGCTGGCAAGGTGCAGCTTACCATGGGCCTTGTGGGGGTTCACGCCCCCAACTACCCGATAAACCTGATCTATCTGTGGAACGGCGGTCCGGATGAGGCCTATCTCCAGGTCCAGCTGCGTTCAGGAAGCGGCATTCGCACTGCGGAGTTGACGGAGCGCCTTCGGTCAGTCTTTGCCCGTGAGCTTCCCGATGCGAAGATTTCATTTGAACCGAGCGATATCGTCAGCCGGGTGATGAGCTTTGGCGCCAGCGCGCCCGTCGAAATCGCTGTCGGAGGCCAGAGTCTGGATGTTTCCCGCGCCTATGCGGAGAAGATCTATGCTCGCCTGCAGAAGATTCCATTTCTGAGAGATGTGCATTTTACGCAAGCTCTCGATTATCCGACAGTCGAAGTCGCCGTGGACCGCGAGCGGGCCGGTCTGACCGGAGTGGAAATGGCTGATGTGACGAATTCCCTCCTGCCGGCCACGACCTCGAGCCGATTCACGGTGCCGAACTACTGGGCTGATCCCAACTCCGGAGTTGCATACAACCTGCAGGTCCAGATTCCGCAGGAACGGACGACCACGCTTGAGGATTTGAGAAATGTTCCGGTATCGTCGCGCTCGGGAAAGCCGGTTCTCCTGCGCGCCGTAGCCCAAGTCAGTCCCGGTATCGCGGTGGGCCAATTCGAGCGATATAACATGGTTCGGCAGGTTTCTATCGACGCCAACCTTCAAAATGTGGATCTCGGCACAGCACTAAAGGAAATCCGGCAGGCGATGACCGAGGTCGGTGCGCCGCCTCCAAGGACAGCGGTTAATTTGCGCGGCGAAGCGGTTCCTTTGGAGGAACTTATGTCCGGTTTGCAAACCGGCCTATTGGCCGCCGTGGGCATTGTTTTTCTGCTGCTCGCCGCCAATTTTCAGTCCCTGCGGCTTTCGCTTGTGGCAGTCTCGGCCCTCCCGGGTGTCATCGCCGGCGTTGCGGTGATGCTGTGGCTGACGCACACGACCTTGAACATTCAATCGTTCACCGGTGCGATTATGTCCGTGGGCGTCGCGATGGCCAACGCGATCTTGTTGGTTACCTTTGCCGAGCGTGCACGCCAAGGGGGCGCTGCGGCAGCAGTGGCCGCTGTCCAGGGGGCCCGCGGGCGCCTGAGGCCGATTTTGATGACCAGTTGCGCAATGGTGGCCGGCATGCTGCCCATGGCTCTGGGCCTGGGTGAGAGCGGCTCCCAATCCGCCCCGCTGGGGCGGGCGGTAATCGGCGGCCTGGTCATGGGGACCTTCTCGACCTTGTTCGTGATGCCCGCGGTATTTTCACTCGTCCTCGGCCGCCGGCCTTTCCGGTCGGGTTCCCTCGATCCCACCGATCCCTCCAGTCCTCATTTTCAGACTTCAAAGCTCAATTCCTAACGCCATGCCTCCCTCGCGTTTCCTGCCTCCCATTTTTCTTTTGCTCGGCAATTTCGTCCACGGTGCCGATATCCCGCAGGAAGTTAAGGTGGTGAAACCCCACCGCGGAGAAATCGTGCGCTTCGTCAACCTCCCGGGCACGCTGATCGCCAACCAACAGGCGACCCTCCAGGCAAAGATCGGTGGTTTCCTGAAATCCATCTCAGTGGACAAGGGAGATTCGGTCAAAGCGGGGCAACTCGTCGCCGAATTGGAAGTCCCGGAACTCCTGGCTGACCGCGCCCGCGACGAGGCACAGCTCAATTTGGCCAAGGTCGAAGCCGGACGAGTGGATGTCGCCCGCACAAAGGCGCCCGACCTCATTACGCCGGACACCGTGGACGAGGCCGTTGGAAAGCTCAAGGTGGCGGAAGCCGACCTCGCGCGAAC
This sequence comes from uncultured Opitutaceae bacterium, assembly GCA_964605835.1. Classification (GTDB taxonomy): domain Bacteria; phylum Verrucomicrobiota; class Verrucomicrobiia; order Opitutales; family Opitutaceae; genus Palsa-1447. Next base: position 39,452 of record CAZSEH010000020.1, on the reverse strand, counting down.
TGACACGCTGCTTGGTTACGCCCGGATTCGGGCCCCTTTTGATGGAATTGTCACGATGCGGTATGTCGATCCCGGGGCGTTCATTCCGGCTGCGACCGTCAGCACGAGTGCGGCGGCGGCCGCGATTGTCACCGTAATGGATTTCTCGGTTGTGCGAACCCAGGTGGCGGTGCCCGAGGTGGAAGCCTCGCTTGTGGCGGTTGGCGAGCCGGTTAGGGTATCCGTGACCTCGCTGCCGGGCAGCGTTTTTACGGGCGCGGTCAGTCGCTGCGTATACGCGATCGATCAAACGACCCGCACCCTCCTGGTCGAGGCGGATCTGCCCAACGCAAATCTCCTGCTGCGGCCAGGAATGTACGCATCGGTCGATGTCGGCGTGGAAAAACATTCCGGCGTCCTCCTGGTGCCCGTTACGGCTGTGATCAGGGAAAGGGCCAATTCCTTTGTGTTCATGGTCGCCAACGGCACGGTCGAACGGGTTCAGATAAAACCGGGATTTGCCGACAGCCAGAATGTTGAGGTTGCTGGCGGCCTCGATCCCGGCGCCGTCGTCGTGCTGAACGGAAAGCTCCCGCTCGTGGCTGGCCAAGCGGTCAATCCCATAGAATCCCCATGATCCGGCGCGTCATCCTGTCCATCGCGGCGGCCAGCTTCGCGGCGGTGGTCCAACTCCCGGGGCAAGATGCCGCGGTCGCAGGGAAGATCGAATCGGCCAACATCGACTTGCCGACCGCTTTGCGCCTGGCCGGGGCAAACAACCTCGACGTGCGGTTGGCGCGCGAGAACCTGGCTGAGGCCCAAGCCGCGTACGTGTCCACCCGCGAACAGTTTTTCCCCTGGATAGTGCCGGCGGTCGCGGCCAACCGGCACTCCGGCAATGTGCAGGCGTTCAACGGCCCGATCAGCGAAGCCCAGAAGCAGTCCCTGGCAGCGGGGGTGGCTCTCAACGCTCAGCTCGATCTCGGCGACGCCATTTACCAAAACCTCGCATCCCGGCAGCTCGTGCGCGCCAGCACCGCGATGCTGGCCGCGCAGCAGCGCCAGACCGTCTATTTCGTGGCTGCGGCCTACTTTGATCTTTCCGCCGCCAAGGGAGCAGTCAGCGCGGCCGCCCACGCGGCGCAGATCGCTGCCGAGCAGCTGAGCCAGACCTCGCGCGCGGCGGACGCGGGACTGATATTCAAGGGCGACGTCTATCGCGTTGAGACCGCCTACGAACGCGGCGAACTCAACCGGCGCCAACTGCGTGAGCAGCAAAGGATACTAGCCGCCCGGCTGGCGGAGCTTCTGCATATGGACCCCGCCGTCGAATTGATTCCAACGGAAGGGGACATGGCTCCGCTGTCGCTTGTCGCTGAAAGCGCCGACCTCGGAGAATTGATCGGGCATGCGCTGGCCGCCCGACCTGAAATGGATGCCGCCACCGCCCGCGTTGCGGCCGCGAAAGAAAATAGTCGGGGGGCGACCTACGCTCCCCTGGTCCCTTCGATCGGAGCGCAGGCAGGTGTAGGCAAATTGGGTGGTGGCGCGGGAGATCCGCCGCTCACCCGAGATTTCAGCGCCACCCATGACTATCTTCTCGCCTTGAGCTGGCGAATCGGCCCCGGCGGCCTTCTTGATTTCGGACGTCAGCATGCGGCGCAAGCGGCCGAGCGGACCGGAATTCTCGAAAAGGCCAAGCTCGACGAACAGATTCGCCGAGAAGTCGTCGAGCACTTCGAGCATCTGCATTCCGTGGCCGACCAGGTCGGCCTTCTGCGCAAGACCTTGGCGTCAGCGGAGGAAACGGCCAAGTTGTCCCGGGAGCGACGCTTGATCGGCGTAGGCGCCGTCCTGGAGGACCTGCTGGCGGAAGATGAACTGGCCCGGTCTCAGCGCGACTATCTGACCGTGGTCGCCGAGTACAACAAAGCCCAATATGCGCTGCGTTTTTCGACCGGGGATTAGCAGGCTGTTGAAGAAATTTTATGAGCCGTCGTGCGATCAATCGGGCACAGGCATCGTATCGGCGCCTTCGCTGCGAATCGACCGAAGCGCGCGCAGCGTGACAGCCGAAAGGACGATTGCACCGCCGAGGAGCGAAAGCGAGGTGGGGTGTTCTCCCACGGCCAGAAGGACCCAGACCGGATTCAGGATTGGCTCAATGACCGGGATGAGGACCGCCTCAAGGGCTGTCACGTGCCTGATGGCCCGTGCGTACAGCCAGTAGGAGGCACCAAGCTGGACAAGACCGAGCGTGCCGAGCGAAAGCCAGCCCGCCGCGGACAGTGACGGGGCATGCGCGATCCAGGGAAGGCCGATGAGGAAGGCAAGCCCGTTGCCGAGGATGATTGACTCGACCGGCGAGCCGCCCTTCTGGCTGCGCAGCGCAATCGTCATTCCGGCGAAGCAGACACCGCTCAAGGCCGCGATTGCGTTGCCGGCCAGGTGGCCCGTTTCGAGGCTGTCGGCAAAGAAAAGTCCCATGCCGCCGAGAACGGCCGCGATCGTGATCCAGTCGTGGCGCGTGGACCTTTCCCCGAGGAGCCACGCGGAAAAGAGGGCGACCCATACCGGGGCCGTGTACTGGAGAAGAATCGCGTTTGCCGCTGTCGTGAGCTTGGTCGCCGTGCAGAATGTGACGGTGCAGGCGGCATAACCCAAGGCCCCCAGGATCTGGCGGCTGGAAAAATGGAATCTCAGACCGCGGTTTGTCGCCAGGAGAAAGAGGCCGGCGATCAGGCCCCTCCCGCCGGCCACCGCCAGGGGGGGCCACGGCACGGACTTGATGAGCAACCCTCCGAGGCTCCAGCAAAGCGCCGCCAGGACGAGCTGGCCGACGGCCCGGGTGTGCGGGGGATTGTTCAATTCATCCCGATCGCAGAGAAAACAGGCGTACGGCGCAAGCCTACCGCGCCACAACAACGAACGGAATCGCCGGGAGGGTGTCCAGAAGGAGGGCCTGCCCCGTCGCTGCTCCTTTGGCCTTGCCGGCGTTCCGCACAAGGTATGTTTGGAAAATCAGGTTTCCGGTCATGCCCGGCCTGGCTTTTGCGGCGTCACAGGCTATGACAAGATCCGCCGGGCCGGCCCCGGGACTTGGCTCCTGAAGCGAAATCCCATCGGGAGCGTTGCTGAGCTGCAGCCGGAGCGTGCCCTGGGGCGGATTCGGCGGCATGCCGATCGGCAGGGTTCCGGTCCCGCCGGATGTGATCCTGACCGGAGGATTGGCATACACGCGAACGCGCATCCGCGGGAAGGCCCGTCCCGCGGTTGCGACGACAAGGGCCCGCGCCGGCACGAGGTGCCTGTACGCAAAGGCCTGCATCATGTCCTCCGCCGGAACCGCGGGCCGGGTGACCGCCTTCCCTCCGATCTCAGCCTGCCCCAAAATCTCCAGGACGGCCGGCGCCGCCAACGGGAGGAATGGGGCCGACAGGGTCACCTGCGCACTGTCCGCGTCAGCGGCGATCCGGGCTCCGCCCAGCTCAAACCCCGGGGGCGGCTTGACAAAAGCAAGCGACACGGGCCCCGTGAAGCCGTCCTTGCGCAGCACGTGCACGGTCAGCGGCGTCGAGCCGCCGCTTCGCACGTTGACGCCCGACGGGACCACCCGCAGCTCGAAATCGGGACGCGGCTCGCCCAGGCGGAGGCGGAAGGAGAACTCGGGGCCTCCGTTTTGCTGGATATCGCCGATTTGAATGAAGTATGTCCCATCCGCCGGGAGGGTTGCGGCAAGGTACGAATCGGCGTGATGGGTGTGCAGCCAGTCGGACTTGTCGTCCATGTCATCGTTGTACGCCAGCTGGCGGCCGGACGCGTCGGTGAGCCGGAGGACGGAATCGATCGGCGAATCCAGGCGGCGGCCCGCAACCTCGGCAACGATCTTTTGCCCCGTCCTGCCCTCGAACTTGAACAGCTTCCACTGTCCTGGCCGCTCGATCCGGCCGTTGACGATGATGGGCAGAGCCAGTGGCAGGGCCGTGGATGGCATGCGGCCCGATCCCGCGTCGCTTGTCTCGGGAAGGTCGTCGAGGCTGAAGGGAATTTCGTTCGATGCGACTCCTTTGCTGCTGACGGACAGGTGAATGATTCCGCGGCCCCGGTTTGCCGGGTCCACGATGAGCGTCCCCTGCGGGAGATTCCATCCGGTCAGTTCGACGGACGTCCGCTTTCCGGCCGGTCCGCCGAGCGGATAGATCCCGGTTATGAACGGCAGCTCGCCCACGCTGACCCTGTACACGAAGTCCTCGCGTCCGCGGTAGATGGCATCGTTGATCTCGATCGTGTAGGAACCGTCGGCCGGGACGGCGAATGAGACCACAGGATCGGGATTGAACCGAAAGGCGCCGCTGCATGCGAGCTCGCGCCCCTTTGGGTCGCGCAGCGTCAGGGCCGCCTGAATCCAGCCTGGAACGGCATCCGCGAGATACGGCATGAGCGATCGCGCATTGACGGCAGCCACGATCTGCTGGCCCTTTCTCGCAGAGAATCGGAACCGGTCGACCGCGCCGGGGAGGATCTGGCCGTTGAGGACGGCCGGAATCGCAACCTCCATCGGCGGCTTCCTGCGCGCGGTCGCGGGCGGGGCTGGGTTATACGCGGCTGGCGGGATGGCAGCCGTGGCGCGCTCCTCGGTGTACTCGGGCAGTTGTCCCACCCAAAAGACAAGCGGATTGGAGACCCCCGCCGCACTGGAGAGCCGCAGCTCCCTTTCCCCCGGGCTCGCATCCGCGTCCAGGTTGACCCGGAGCCTCACCGTTTCGGCGATTGCCGGATTTGGCAGCCGGCTGGGGTTTTTTGTTTCAAGTTTCCGGCGGAGTTCGGCCAGCGTCCTTTGGTCCTCGGATGACCAGGCGGGCCTGGGCGCGACCGCGGCATCCGCCGGCCGCTCCGCCTGCGGGGCCTGGCCCTGGGCCGCCGACCCCATCGCGGCCTCACGCCTCTTTGCGAGCTGCTGCGCCTGATCGAGCAGGTCGCGGAATTCCTTCTGCGTCATCGGATGCTCATATCCGACGATGGCTGCCTTCACTCCTTCGCCCGAGAAGAGCACGTCCGTGGCGCCGCCCAGGTTCTGGCCACCCAGCGCCACCTCGAACGTCGTCCCCTGCCTTCCCCCGGCCGGATAGGCGTAGCCGATATGCGGGGAACCCATGAACAGTTGCGGCTGCGCCTGGGAGGCGGCGACAAGCGCAATTGCCGCGGCCATCGCGGTGAAAGCCCGGCCGGCCGTTTTGAAATTGAGCGAATCGCGCATGGGCCGTCCCGTCACATGATCTCCGTCAGGCGTCCGCCGAGAATGAGGCCCTCGCTGGCCGATGGGCGCGCCGGTATGATCAGCCCTTCCGGATGCGGGAGCTTCGCCTCCGCGTCTATCCCCAACAGCTCGTAGAAGCTGGCGATCAGGTCGCCCGGATACACGGGTCGGTCCTTCAGCTCCTCGCCTTTCGAGTCGGATGCCCCAACGACACAGCCTCCCTTGAAGCCTCCGCCGGCGACCAGGGCCGAGAACACCTTGCCCCAGTGGTTCCGCCCGCCGTTCCATGGCGGCTCCCACATGACTTTGGGCGTCCGGCCGAATTCCCCCGAACACCAGACGATCGTGCTGTCGAGAAGCCCCCTGTCGGAGAGATCCTGGAGCAGGGAGGACAGGCCCTTGTCCAGTTCCGGCAGCTTTCTTCGCATGACCTGGAAATGCTCCTTGTGGGTGTCCCATCCCTGATAGTTGATCGTGACGAACGGCACGCCCCGCTCCACGAGACGGCGGGCGACGAGGCAGGACTGGCCGAAGGTATTCTGGCCGTATCGCTCCCTGAGTTCCGCCTTCTCCTTCGACGCGTCGAAGACCTTGCCCGAATCGCCGAGGATCAGATCATAGGCGGCATCCTGGCTGCGCGTGTAGGCCGACAGCTCGGGATCCCGGGGCAGCAGTTGCGGCAGGAGATTGAGCTTCGAGAGCAGCTCGCGCCGGCTTTGCTGGCGTCCTTCCGAAACCCCGGGGGCGACCACCCCCTCGACGGCGAAGGGTGCACGGGCGGGATCGCCGCCCGTCGCGAACGGCCTGTACCTGGGGCCCAGAAACCCGGCTTCGGAGAACCGGCCCTGGAGCTGGGTGAGCACGACGTAGGGTGGAATCAGCCCGCTGTAGCCTGCATTATATCCCTTGAAATAAGACACCACGGCGCCGACGCCCGGATAGACGTCGCGTCCGCCGGCCGCCCTCCCGGTCTGGACTGTGTAGGAGGCGGTTTCATGGGCGAAAACCCCGTGGGTCATGCTGCGGATCAGGGCGTATTTGTCCGCGCTTTTCGCCAGAAGCGGCAATTGGTCGATGATGCGGATCCCGTCGACGTTGGTGGCGATGGCTTTGTTGAGCGGTCCCGTGTAGTCGGCTCCGGCGTCGGGTTTCGGATCGAACGTGTCGATGTGGCAGGGCCCTCCCCACATCCATATCTGGATGAATGACCTTGCCTTTGCCCTTTGCGCCGGAGGCGCGGCGAAGGCCCGGCTGGCCAGGTGATCGGCCATCAGGACTCCGGCCGCGCCCGCGAGGCCCGTCCGGAGCGCCTCCCGGCGCGTCATTCCGGCGCCGTCCGACCCGCGAACGCGCTTCCCGTCCTCAGGACAGAACCAGCCGCCTCGACCGCTTGAAGGTGTATTCATGGATGGAGCCTGGGATTCAATGCCGATAGAGAAACTCGGCGCTGTTGATCAGGGCCCAGGCGATGTCGAGCGCGGCGTCGCGCGGCCGCAGATTCGCCGTCCCGGCGTATGCCAGGGCCTCGCTGCGCTCCTGCGCCGTCGGGAAGCGCGAGAGTATGGCCAGGTAAAGCCTGTCGATAATCGCATTCGCCCCGCCGCCGGAGCGAAGGATATCCTGGAGCCCCGGCCCCTGCTGGATCTTTTGCCGGATGTGGGCCGAATTCAGCAGATGCAGTTCCTGGGCCGGCGAAGAACGGCTGTTGCGCTCGAGTTCGAGCCCCGTGTCGCGCGGGGAGCGCCCGAAGGCCTCGAGGAACGGGCTTGTGATGCTTCCGTCGGGAAGCGCGATCGACCGCTGGTTGACAGGAACGTAGGTGAATGGCTCCGGAATTGCGCTTGAGTACGAATCCGTCGTTCCGGTGATCGAATCGATCGCATCGATAAGGACTTCGGCTTCCAGGCGGCGGACGGGATACGAGGCAAAGTTGGCTGCGGCCTCGGGGCTGGCGCCATGCGGAATGCATGAAAGCTGGTAGGCTTGGGAGTTCAGGATCAGGCGGAAGAGGCCCTTCAAATCGTATTGGGATTCGACCAGTCGGTCCTGGAGGAAATTGAGAAGCTCGGGATTTGACGGCGGATTGCCGGGACGGATGTCGTCGGGTTCCTGGATGATTCCCCGGCCCATGAGCCAGAACCACACCCGGTTTGCGATGTTGCGCGCGAACCAAGGATTGCCCGGATCGACAAGCCAGTCGGCGAAAACCTGCCGGGGATCGCGATCGGGCGGCAGCTGCACCGCCGTCCCGTCCGGGAAAATCGCCCGGGTTTGCGTCGCCTTTCCAGGGTCCCAATAGACGATCTCCTCCTTCCATTCCTGGGTGGTCTTGTAGCCCACCTGCGAGAAAAAGACGGCCATGCCCGCCAGCCGCGCGGCAGGCCAGTTTTCCGCACGCTCGCCCATGAAGGTCAGCGCCGCGGCGCGCGCGAGGGCCGCGGGCTCCTTCGGTTGCACCGCCCGGAAGAAATTGACGGGGGCGACCCGGAAGTTGCTTCCGCTCGCGGTGAGCAATTCACGCGCAAAGCGGTCGTAGGGCACGTCATTTCGTATCTCGTCGCGTATCCAGTGGTGGTAGGCCTGGGCCGCGTCCGGCCAGAGGTTGACAGGAAATTCCGCCTTAACCCGCAGCAGATCGCTCCACTTCAGCGCCCAGTAGTCCGCGAATTCATCGCGCTGCAGGAGCCGCTCGATCAGCGCGCCGCGCTTGCCTGGATCGGCGCTGAGGATGAATTGCCGGGCCTCGACCGCAGTTGGAAGGGTTCCGATGACATCCAGATAGGCCCTGCGCACAAACGCGGAATCCGAACTCAGGTTTGCCGGAGGGATCCCGAGCTTCGCCAGGCGCCCGAAAACGATCCCGTCGATCCGGCCTGCGGGCGCGGATGGGGGCGCACCTTCAAAGGGAGACGCGCTTCCCGGCAGCGCGGCTACGCAAAGAAACACTGAAAGAAGAATCGTGCCTGGGAGAATGGAGGTGCGCGCGGGAACGGCTTGAGGCGTATGTCGTTGCGCGAAATGAATCATTGGAGGGAACTAGCCTAACGACGCCCCGCAGCGGGCCGGGTTACCGATTCCCCGCGCGGATGCATGGATGCCAATGGCTTGGCGCTTCAATCCATGCGGCGGAAGAGCCGCGCCTTACATGGAGAAAACCGCCCGCAGGTCGCTACTCGCCCACCTTGACCGCCCGCAGAACGATCCCGGGCGTCAGTATTTCCGGCAGGATCACGGGCTCGCTCTTGCCCGGGAGCCAAATCAGGTCGAAAGGCACTGCGTTCCGGTTGTACCGGGCGAGCTCGGCCGATATCTGGGGGTCCTTGTTGGTCCAGTCGCCGCGCAGGGTCGCGATTCCTTTCTCGCGGAAAGTGCGAAGAACCTCATCCGAGTGGAAAACAAGTCTCTTGTTGGCCTGGCACGTGGCGCACCACCGGGCCGTGAAATCGACGTAAACGATCCGGCCATCCGTACGCAGCTTGCCGACGGCCTCCGGGCTCCATTTTTCCCAGGCGATGTCGGCCGGTTCCGCAGCCTTGGGCCATCCGGTCCACGCACCCAGGCCGATCAAGGCGGCGGCCGCGAAGAACCCGAAGCGCCTGCGGCCCTGGGAGGCTCCGATGCCATGCCATTTGCCATACGCCCAGGTCCCCATGGCCATCAGCACAAGACCGGTGAGAACGCTGAGCAGTCCGTATTCGGAAACCTGGCCCGCCATGACCCATACGAGATAGCCGACCGTGGCGTAGATGGGAAATGCCATGAACTGCTTGAAAGTCTCCATCCAGGCGCCGGGTCGGGGCAGCACTCGGACGGCTCCCGGAAAGATCGACAGGAGCAGATACGGGGTCGACAGCCCGATCGCGATCACGGTGAAGACCAGAAACGCCTCAGCCGGAGACAGCGTAAGGGCCGCGCCGAGGGCCGGCGCAAGGAACGGGGCGCTGCAGGGCGTCGCGACAAGCGTTGCCAGGACGCCTGTGAAGAACGATCCGCCGAGACCGGTTTGCGACTGAAGGCCCGAGCCTATTGCGGTCGCACCGAGGCCGAATTCGAAAACTCCGCTCAGATTCAGGCCGAAAACAAGCATCACCGCCGCCAGGCCGAAGACAAAGACGGGCGATTGAAGCTGGAAGCCCCAGCCGAGCTGGTCGCCGCCGGCGCGCAGCGCGATAAGGATTGCCACCAGCACCCAGAACGAAATGAGGACCCCCGCCCCGAACACCAGCCCGTGAAGGACGACTTTGCCGCGTTCCTTTCCCGCCTGGTTGACAAAGCCGAGCACCTTGATCCCGAGGACCGGAAACACGCACGGCATGAGGTTCAGGATAAGGCCGCCTGCGAAGGCAAGGAGGAGCGTTGCCGCCAGGCCGCGGGCTGAGCCTCCGGCCGCCGCCGGCACCCCCCCGGCCTGGCCGGACCCGTCGCGCAGGGGAATCTCGACACGAAGCCCTGGCCGGCCTCCATCCGGCGTCCAGCCATTCCCCGAAGTGAGAACGCCCAACAGTCGCGCGGCGTTCGACGGGCCGTCCGGCGATACGGCAAGCGTCAGAACGATGCCGCCCCGACCGTCATCGGCGACCGTCTGCGGCTGTTCGTAGGCGATGAGATTGTCGTCGGAAAAGAAGTGCGGGTCCTTGGGCGGGCGGGTTCCGGCATTGGCTGCGCCCGGCGTTGCGCGCAGGAGCACCGATTTCCCGCTCCGTGTCGCTGTCACGGCCCATGCGGGTTCCGGCTTCGGCAGGGCGTCGACGACCGCTGAAATACGCCCACCCCATTCCGGGTCGGCTTCCGGTGCGCCGGCGGTGACCGGGAGGGAGAGCGACACCGAGTCCTCGCCGGGCTTGCAAACGTCGCGGCACATGAGCCAGTCCGCGACAGCCGCAAGCGCGACCTGCGCGCCGGGCCGCAGGGTTGCCGGCGGGGTCAGGGTGACAGGAAGGAGCAGATCGCCCTCGTAGCCGCTGCCCGTGACCCCTCCCTTGTCGTCCTTCAACACTTCGGGTGACGGCCATTGGATTGCGCCGGCTTTCCATCCCGGGGGAAGTTTCCAATCGAGCGTGGTCGCAAGGCCGGTGCCGGGATTTAGCCAGTATGTGTGCCAGCCCGATTCGTGGACCAAACGCAATGCCACCGTAAAGGGCCGCCCGGGCGCAACGCCTGTCTCCGACGACACGAGGGAGGCACGCACCTGCGCGCGCACGTCCGGCAGAAGTGCCTGAATCAGCAACAGCAGGCCTGCGCCCGCGGCGCCAATATGTCTCATGGTGGCAATGACCATGCAAATCCGCGCCCCAGTTGCAACACGTTGGAACCGTTTACTGCAGCCGGCATGCCGTCGCGAATCCCGGTTGCAGCGCACCTTGCAGTCCCTACGATCCGCCGAAGCTTTCCGCCCTTGCACATTCCCTCAATCCTTTCCGCGCAACCGACCGAAAAGCTAATCCTGGGATTTTCAGGATTGGCCCTGGCCGGCGCCTTTGCGGCTGGCCTCCGCCGGCGCTGGCGAGCGTCGATTGGAAGGAACCGTGAAATCGTCCGGGAGGACCTGAAGAAACTCGAGCGGTCAAATGCCGCAAAAGAGGAATTCCTCGCAAACGTAAGCCATGAGATCCGGAATCCGCTAAATGGCGTGATAGGCCTCGCCCTTGCCCTCGAGCAGACGGAACTCGACCCCGGACAGCGCAATCAACTCGGCATGATGCGCCGGTGCGCGGACCATCTGGCGGCTCTGATAGGCGACATCCTAGACTTTTCCAGGATCGAGACGGACACGATCCAGGTCAGGGATGAACCCTTCGAAATCCAGGAGATGATGGATTCGGTTCGCGCCGTAACCTACGACGAGAGCGCAGCCACCGGCATTCCCGTGGACATTTCGATCGATCGCTCGGTACCCCCGATTGTGAGCGGCGACAGGCATCGCATCCAGCAGGTTCTAATCAATTACGTCGGCAATTCGCTCAAGTATGCCGGCAGGGGCAGGATTACGGTGTCCGCGCGCGCCATCCCGATCGCGCCACACAAGATCGAAGTCACCTTCACCGTGGCGGACGAAGGCCCCGGATTGTCCGCGGCCGGGCAGGCGCGCCTCTTCAGGAGGCGGGAGAGGGGCGGCGCTTCGCAGGCGCAGAATGCGACCGGGGCCGGGCTCGGTCTCGCCGTCTGCCGGACACTCGCGGAAAAGATGGGGGGCGTTGCCCTGGTTGAAGGAGAAGCCGGCTCTGGGGCCCGGTTCAGCCTCCGCCTGCCTCTGCACGAAACGTCTGCAGGGACGGCGCTCCCCGGCCCCATCCCGGTTCCCTTCTCCTTCCGCACTCCCGCCTTGGTGGTTGAGGATCAGGAATTCAATTCCGCCGGACTGGTCGCCATGCTCCTCGGGCTTGGCATCAATGCTGAAGTCGCCAAAAGCGGCGAGGAGGCGCTCGGCCTGATCGCCGGGTCGAGCTACTTGCTGGCCTTTGTCGATTGCGGGCTACCGGGAATGAGCGGGCCCGACCTTGTCCGTGCTATCCGGCGCATGGACTTGCCGGCCGGCCGCCTCCCGATCCTAGCGACCACGGCCGATGCCACGGCCAAGGCCGCGGATGAGTGCCGGGCGGCGGGAATGAATGGATTCATCGCCAAGCCGATAACCCCGTCGAGGCTGCGCGCTGCGGTTTTCGATTGCCTAAGTCCCGAGGGGAACGCTCCTCCGGCCTTGTTTGCGGGCCCTGATGCGGGGGCATCGGCGCCCTATTGCCTGGAGACTCTCCGATATATAGCCAATGACGTCCCGGCAGAGTACAAGAGGCGGCTGGGAGCCTACGTGAGGGAGCTGGACGCCTACATTGAAGAGATCGCCACTTCTGTAAGTTGCGGGCGGATCGAACTGTTCCAACGTGCCGCCCACAAGCTTGTAGGGCATCTGTCAATCATCCGGCACTCGCGACTGATAGTCGTCGCCCAGCAGATCGAGGAGGCGGCGGTCAACAGGAGTCTTGCCGATGCCCGTTCGAAGCTCACGGAGCTTGCGGACGGGGTCCGGGAGGTCCGCCATGCCCTCCTTGCCGTTGCCGCTCATGCCGATTGACGTATTTCTCGAACTGTTCAGTGCTTATCCATTGTCACCTTTTACCAAAAACTTGCGTCTGTCGTCCGGGATGCGGTCCTGCGCGGTTTGTTATTCCGCCGCAAGTTCGCAACCCAATAGCTGTACAACGAGTAAACGATGAGCCATGACCCGAGCAGCCAAACCCATCCGGAATCCACGCCCGGCGATCGCCGGAGGCGTCGCCGCATCTTTCTCATTGTCGCCGCGGTGATGCTGGCGGTGAGCGGCGTCATTTACTGGAGAACCCATACAGGCGTTGATGCCAACCAAAGACAGGGCGGCGGCGGCGGCGGCCGCGGCGGTGGGCGCTTCGGCATGATGAACGGCCCGCTGCCTGTTGTGGCTCAGCCCGCGGTGAAGGGCGACCTGAACGTCTTCCTGAACGGTCTCGGGGCGGTGACGCCCTATGCGACCGTTGCCATTCGGACGCAGATCAGCGGCCAGTTGATAGAGATACATTTCAACGAGGGACAGATGGTCGCGAAGGGCGATCTGCTGGCAGTCATAGACCCGCGGCCCTACCAGGTCTCCCTTGAACAGGCCCAGGGCCAGCTGTTGCAGGCCCAATCGCAGCTCAAGGAGGCACAGGTCGACCTCGCACGGTACGAAAAACTCGCCGAGCAGGATTCCATAGCCGGACAGCAGGTCGACACCCAGCGGGCGCTCGTAAGCCAGTACCAGGGCCTGGTCCAGGTCGACAGGGCAGCCATCGACAGCGCGACCTTGAACCTGACGTACTGCCACATCACGGCGCCCGTCTCAGGCAGGGTCGGCCTCCGGCAGGTCGACGTTGGAAACTTTGTCACCCAGGGCGACCCCAATGGACTTGTGGTCCTGACCCAGGTGAAGCCGATCAACGTGATTTTCACGCTTCCCGAGGACAATGTCCCCGGGGTGTCGGCCCGCCTGCATTCCGGCGACAAGATTCCGATCGACGCCTTTGACAGGACGCAGACCCGCCGGATCGCATCGGGCACTCTTCAGACGATCGACAACCAGGTCGATCCGACCACGGGCACCTTCAAGCTCCGGGCAATCTTCCCCAACGACGACGAGCGGCTCTTCCCAAACCAGTTCGTCAACATTCGGATGCTGCTCACCATCGACAAGGACGCGACCGTGATCCCCACCTCGGCGATCGAGCGCGGACAGCAGGGCTCCTTTGTCTATGTGGTGCAGCCCGACAGCACCGTCGCAGCGCGCCCGGTGACTCTCGGGACGACCGAGGGGGAGCGCGTGGCGGTGCTCACCGGACTCGCCGTCGGCGAGCGTGTGGTAGTCGATGGCGCGGACAAGCTGAAGGAGGGCATGCAGGTCATCGTTGAATCTTCCGACTCCGGTTCCGGAGCTGCGCCGCCCGCTGCGCCAGGCCGCAGGCGCCGCGGCGGCGGCGGGGCGGATCCCGCATCCAAGGCAGGCCCCGAGAATTCCAAAAACGGCGGGAACTGAGGCCACGTGAGCCCATCCCGGATTTTCATCCTGCGGCCGGTGGCCACGACGCTGCTGATGGCGGCGATCATGATCGTCGGGCTGGTCGCCTTCCGCTTCCTACCCCTGTCGGCGCTGCCGGAGGTCGATTACCCGACGATCCAGGTGCAGACCTTCTACCCGGGCGCAAGCCCCGACGTCATGACCTCGTCGGTGACTGCGCCGCTCGAGCGGCAGCTCGGCCAGATGCCCGGCCTGAAGCAGATGTCCTCGACGAGCTCGGCGGGGGCGTCGGTCGTCACGCTTCAGTTCAGCCTGGACCTGAGTCTCGATGTCGCCGAGCAGGAGGTGCAGGCGGCGATCAACGCGGCGGGCAACCTCCTTCCGTCCGATCTTCCCGCGCCGCCGGTCTATGCCAAGGTAAACCCGGCCGACACGCCGGTCCTCACCCTGGCCCTCACCTCAAAGACCATACCGCTGACGGAGGTCGAGGATCTCGCCGACACGCGCATCGCGCAAAAGCTTTCGCAGCTGCCCGGCGTCGGCCTCGTCAGCATCGGCGGCGGCCAGCGCCGGTCGATCCGGATCCGCTTCAATCCGCGCTCGATGGCGGCCTATGGCCTGAACATCGACGACATGCGCTCGACGGTCAGCAACGGCAACGTCAACACCGCCAAGGGGAATTTCGACGGGCCGTCGCGCGCGTACACGATCAACGCCAACGACCAGCTTCTGTCGCCGGACGAGTACAAGAACCTGGTTCTCGCCTACCGCAACGGCGCTCCGGTCCGGCTTTCCGACATCGCCACCGTGGAAAGCGCACCCGAGAACACCAAGCTCGCAGCGTGGTTCAATTCCACGCCCGCGATCATCCTCAACATCCAGCGCCAGCCCGGGGCAAACGTTATCAGCGTCGTCGAGAGCGTTCGCGACCTCCTGCCTGCCCTTCAGGCTGTCCTTCCGCCGGCCATCAACATGGAGGTGCTCACGGACCGGACGGTGACCATTCGCGCCTCGATCTGGGACGTTGAGGTCGAGTTGACGCTGGCCGTGATCCTGGTCGTCGCGGTGATCTTCGTCTTCCTGCGCAACATCCCTGCAACGATCATCCCCAGCCTTTCCGTTCCCCTTTCGCTCATCGGAACGTTTGCGGTCATGTACCTGCTCGGATTCAGCCTCAACAATCTTTCGCTCATGTCGCTCACCATTGCGGCGGGCTTTGTCGTCGACGACGCCATAGTCATGATCGAAAACATCGCCCGCTACGTGGAAAAGGGCGATTCGCCGATGGAGGCCGCCCTCAAGGGTTCCGAGCAGATCGGCTTCACGATCATCTCCCTCACCGTCTCGCTGATCGCGGTCCTGATTCCGCTGCTTTTCATGGGCGATGTGGTCGGCCGTCTGTTTCGCGAGTTCGCCATCACGCTCGCCGTGACGATCCTGATTTCGGCCGTGGTCTCCCTGACGCTCGTGCCCATGATGTGCGCCAAGCTGGTCCGCCACCGCCCCGAAGCCGACGAGCCGGCCTGGAGCCGAAAGGCCGGCGCCTGGTTCAACGACGTGATCGCCTGGTACGGGAGGCTGCTCAACTGGGTGCTCGACCACCAGCCGCTGACGCTCGCAGTCGCAGTGGGGACCCTCGTCCTGACAATCGTCCTGTATGTTCTCGTCCCGAAGGGCTTCTTCCCCATCCAGGATACGGGAGTCATCCAGGTGATAACCGAGGCTCCGCAAACCGTCTCGTACGCGGCCATGGCAAAGCGCCAGGAAGCCCTTGCGGTCGCCCTGCTTCGCGACCGCGACGTCGACAGCCTCTCGTCGTTCATCGGAGTCGACGGCACGAATACGACCCTCAACACGGGCCGAATGCTCATCAATCTCAAGCCCCGCGAGCAGCGCAAGGGGACAGCCGCGGCGATGATCAGCCGCCTGGAGTCGGAGGCGGCGGGTGTCGAGGGCATCACCGCCTACCTTCAGCCGGTCCAGGACCTCACGATCGACGACCGTGTGAGCCGCACGCAGTATCAGTTCGTCGTCGAGTGCGCCGACCCCAATCTGCTGGCCAAATGGATCCCGCAGCTGATGGCGCGCCTGGCGCGGGCCCCAGAGCTGACGGAAGTCGCGACGGACCTCGCCCAGCAGGGACTTGCCGCATACATCGTGGTCGACCGGGACACCGCCGCACGATTTGGCATCACAGCCGCCACGATCGACAACGCCCTTTACGATGCCTTTGGGCAGCGGATCATCTCCACCATATTCACCCAATCCAACCAGTATCGGGTGATCATGGAGGCCTCGCCCGACCTGCAGAAATCCCCCTCGTCGCTCTCGGAGATATACGTGCCCTCCTCCTCGGGCGGGCAGGTGCCGCTCACCGCGATCGCCCGGATCGAGGAACGCCCCGAGCCCCTCCTCATCAACCACATGGGGCAGTTTCCGGCCAACACGATATCATTCAACGTCCCTGCCAATGGCTCGCTGGGCGCCGCCGTCAACGCCATCCGGGCGGCCGAAGCCGATTCGGGCATGCCCGCGAGCATTGTCACAAGTTTCCAGGGCGCGGCCTCCGCATTCGAGTCGTCCCTGTCCAACGAGGTATTCCTGCTCCTGGCCGCCGTCCTCACGATGTACATCATCCTGGGCGTCCTCTACGAGAGCTTCATCCACCCGATCACGATCCTGTCGACGCTGCCTTCCGCCGGTATTGGCGCCCTCCTGGCCCTGATCCTGACGCACCATACCCTGAGCGTCATCGCGATCATCGGGATAGTCCTCCTGATCGGCATCGTGAAAAAGAACGCGATCATGATGATCGATTTCGCGCTCGATGCCGAGCGGCACGAGGGCCTCCCGGCGCGCGAGGCGATCTACCAGGCCTGCCTGCTTCGATTCCGGCCGATCCTCATGACCACGATGGCCGCCATGCTCGGCGCCCTTCCCCTAATGGTGGGCTCCGGGATGGGTTCCGAACTGCGCAATCCGCTGGGCATAACCATCGTCGGCGGGTTGATCGTGAGCCAGGTGCTCACCCTTTTCACGACGCCCGTCATCTACCTCGCCTTCGACCGGCTTGCGGACCGGCTGCGTGAACGCGTCGGCGTGGACGACGAGGAGAGCGACTTCGCCACCCGATGAACATTTCGGAGCCTTTCATCCGCAGGCCGGTGGCCACGATCCTCATCTCGGCCGGGATCGCGCTTGCGGGCGTCATCGCCTTCACGAAGCTGCCGGTGGCCCCGGTTCCCCAGGTGGACCTGCCCACGATCGGCGTGAATGCCTCCATGGCCGGCGCCAGCCCCGAGACGATGGCGAGCTCCGTCGCAACGCCGCTCGAGCGCCGTCTGGGCGAGATAGCCGACGTGACCGAGATGACCTCGATGAGCTCGGTCGGAAGCACCAACATCAACCTGCAGTTCGGACTCAGCCGCGACATCGACGGGGCGGCGCGCGACGTTCAGGCGGCGATCAACGCATCGCGCGCGGACCTTCCGACGGCCCTGCGCAGCAACCCCACCTACAGGAAGTCCAACTCGGCCGACGAGCCGATCATGGTGCTGGAGATGAACTCGCCGACGCTCAGCCCCGGCCAGCTCTACGATGTCGCCTCGACGATCCTCGCCCAGAAGATTTCCCAGCTGCCCGGCGTCGGCAATGTGAACGTGGGAGGAAGCTCCCTTCCGGCCGTTCGGGTCGAACTCAATCCGCAGTCGCTTTTCAAGTACGGCATCGGCCTCGAGGATGTCCGGGCCGCCCTCTCCGCGGCCAACGCCAACAGCCCCAAGGGGGCGATCGAGGATGACGAGCGCCACTGGCAGATCTACAGCAACGACCAGGCCCGCGCGGCCGCCAATTACCGCTCGCTCATCATCGCCTACAGAAACGGAGCCGGCGTGCGCCTGTCGGACGTCGCCAGCGTCCAGGATTCGGTGGAGGACACCCGCAATATCGGAATCGCGAACGGCCACCTCGCCGTCATCCTCATCATCAGCCGCCAGCCCGGGGCGAACATCATCGAGACAGTCGACCGGATCCGCGCGCTCCTCCCGACGCTCCAGGCCTCGCTCCCCCCCGCCGCAACGCTGTCGATCGCAATCGACCGGAGCATCGCCATCAGGGCCTCGCTTCGCGACGTCATGACCTCGCTCGTGATTTCGGTGATCCTCGTCGTCATGGTGGTTTTTTTCTTCATTCGCGATTGGCGGGCGACCCTGATTCCGGCCGCCGCCGTGCCGATCTCGCTTGTGGGCACGTTCGCGGCGATGTACATGCTGCACTACAGCCTGGACAACCTGTCGCTGATGGCGCTGACGGTTGCCACCGGATTCGTGGTGGACGACGCGATTGTCGTCATGGAAAACATCGTCCGGCACACGGAAGCGGGCGTGCCCCGTTTCAAGGCCGCCCTGATGGGCGTCCGTCAGGTGGGTTTCACGGTGGTCTCGATGAGCCTTTCCCTGATCGCTGTGTTCATCCCGGTCCTTCTCATGGGAGGGGTCGTCGGCCGGCTGTTCCGCGAGTTCACGATAACGCTGTCAGCCTCGGTCGCCGTCTCGCTCTTCATTTCGCTCACACTGACGCCCATGATGTGCTCGCGCGTCCTGCGCAAGCCCGGCGCCGAAATCAAGTACGGGTGGGTTCTGCGAATGTGCGGGAGGCTCTTTGAGGGAACCCGGGCGCTCTACGAAGACGCGCTCGGCTGGGTGCTCGACCACCAGCCGCTCATGCTCGTCAGCCTCACCGTCACGATCGTATTGAATGTCGTCCTTTTCCGGGCGATTCCCAAGGGGTTTTTCCCCGATCAGGACACGGGCCGCCTGCAGGGATGGGTCCAGGCCGACCAGAGCGTCTCCTTCCAGCGCATGTCCGAAAAGCTGCGCCGGTACGTGGCAATCGTCCAAAGCGAGCCTGGCGTCGCCACGGTCGTTGGAATCGCCGGAGCTGGCCGCGGCGCCAACACGGGCCAGATGTTCGTGGGCCTCAAGCCCGTGTCCGAAAGGAAGTCGACCTCGTTCGAAATCGTCAACCGCCTGCGACCGAAATTGAGCCAGGTCCCCGGCGCCTCCCTTTTCCTGGGGACCGGCCAGGAAATCCGGGTCGGCGGACGCATGAGCAACTCAACGTACCAGTACACACTGCAGGCCGACAATCTGGATGATCTCCGCAAATGGACGCCCCGGCTCCTCGAGGCCCTGAAGGCCGAGCCGGACCTCACCGATCTCAATTCCGACCAGCAGGACAAGGGGCTGGAGACCGATCTCGTGGTCGATCGCGACACGGCCTCGCGCCTGAAGCTGACGGCGATCCAGATCGACAACACGCTTTACGACGCGTTCGGCCAGAGGCAGGTCTCCACGATCTACGAGTCGCTGAACCAGTACCATGTTGTCATGGCGGTGGCGCAGAAGTACCTCCAGGATCCGGCCATCCTGAACCAGATCTATGTGAGCACGTCGGGCGGCGCCGTGGCAGCCACCCAGGCGAGCAACGCCGTCGCCGGTACGGTGTCGAGCGGCTCCTCGTCAAAGACCCAGTCGCAGTCGATCGCAACCGATGCGGCGCGAAACGCCGCCCTCAACTCCATAGCCGCGGTAGGAAGGTCCTCCGCCTCGAGCGGCCAGGCTGTCAGCACAAGGCGGGAGACAATGGTTCCCCTGGCCGCCTTCGCCCGCTACGTGACGGGCACGACCCCCCTTTCCGTGAACCACCAGGGCCAGGCGGTCGCGGCGACAATCTCCTTTAACCTGAACGGGGACGCCTCCCTCAGCGACGCGGTCGCCGCCATAGATCGCCAGGTGGCGGCCATTCGCATGCCGAGCTCGATTCATGGAAGCTTCCAGGGAACCGCCCGGACCTATCAGGAGGCGATCGGCAACGAACCGATCCTGATCCTGGCCGCCGTGATCGCGATCTATCTTGTCCTCGGAATCCTCTACGAAAGCTACGCCCACCCCGTCACGATTTTGTCCACGCTTCCCTCGGCGGGGCTCGGAGCCGTCCTCGCGCTCATGCTCTTCAACACGGAATTCAGCCTGATCGCTCTCATCGGCGTCATCCTGCTGATCGGCCTGGTTAAAAAGAACGCGATCATGATGATCGACTTTGCGGTCGATGTGGAACGGACCGAGGGGCTGTCCCCCCGGGACGCCATCTTCCGGGCGTGCCAGCTGCGTTTCCGGCCGATCATGATGACGACCATGGCGGCCATTCTCGGAGCGGTCCCTCTGGCAACAGGATTCGGAAGCGGCGGCGAAATGCGCCGGCCCCTTGGGATTTCCATTGTCGGCGGCCTCATCGTGAGCCAGATGCTGACACTTCTGACGACGCCCGTTGTCTATCTTTATGTCGGCCGGATGCGTTCCTGGGGCGTAACGCTGCGGCACCGGTTCCGCGCCCGGAAGCCCCGTCCGGCCCCGGTTGCCGCCTGACCCCACTTTTCACCATGGCCCTTCCAACGACGACTCTCTGCGGCTCCGCCAGGCATTCCTGGCCGCTGGCGCTCGCGGCGCTTCTGTTCGCCGCCGGCTGTGCCGTCGGCCCGGACTACAGGAAGCCGGCGACCGCAGTCCCCACGGCGTTCAAGGAGGCGGCCGGATGGAAGGCCGCGACGCCGGCCGACACCGCGGCCCGGGCGCCCTGGTGGGAGATCTATGCCGATCCCCTGCTCGACGATCTTGAATCGCAGGTGAGTCTCTCGAATCAGGGCGTCCTCCAGGCGGCCGCCAACTATGAGGAGGCGCGCCAGCTGGCGAGGTCCGATCGCACGGCATTCCTTCCGGAAGTGTCGGCGTCAGGCTCCGCCGATCGCTCCAGGGCGTCCGGGTCCGGGAGAATCGCCACGTCCTACCAGGGGGCCCTCCAGGCATCGTGGGAACCCGACATCTGGGGCAGGATCCGCCGCACGACCCAGGCCGACGTCGCAACCGCCCAGGCATCCGCCGCCGAATTGGCCGCCATAAAGCTATCCGTGCAATCGGCCCTGGCGCAGGACTACATCCAGCTGCGGGTCGTCGACGTGAAAAAACAGCTCCTGTCCGACGCAGTCGTGGCGTACCGGCGGACCCTGAACATCTCCACGAACCGGTACAATGCCGGTGTCGCGACCAAGAGCGACGTCATCTCGGCCCAGACCCAGCTCGACGACGCCCGAGCCCAGCTTATCGGGTCCGACGTGACCCGCTCCCAGCTGGAGCATGCGGTCGCCGTTCTCCTGGGGAAGCTTCCTGCGGATTTTGCCGTAGACCCGCGCCCGGGACCCATACCGCCCGCGCCCGGCGTCCCTCCGGTCATCCCCTCGGACCTCCTCGAACGGCGCCCCGACATCGCGCAGGCCGAGCGCAGCATGGCTGTCGCGAATGCGAGAGTCGGCGTCCAGACATCGGCCTATTTCCCGGCGATTTCAATTACGGGTTCGGACGGGTATCAGGGATCCCCGCTGCACAGCCTTTTTTCGGCGCCATTCCGCTTCTGGTCGCTCGGCGGCAACATCAGCGACGCCCTCCTCGACTGGGGCCAGCGCCATGATCAGGTGCTTGCGGCCAAGGCTGCCTATCAGGCGGATGTCGCCAGTTACCGGCAGGTTGTCCTGAATGCCTTCCAGCAGGTGGAGGACAACCTTTCCTCCCTGCGGATCCTTGCGGAGGAGGAGACGATCCAGCGCGCGGCGGTCGGTGAGGCCGCCGAGGCGGCGCGGATTGCGCTCAACGAATACAACGCCGGCACGGTCGACTACACGACGGTTGCCACCGCGCAGGTGACCGAATTGAACAACCGGGAGACCCTGCTTGGAATACAGCAAGGCCGGCTTGCCTCTTCGATCGCCCTGGTCGCCGCCCTGGGGGGCGGTTGGTCCGCTTCCTCCCTGCCCTCATCGTCGGAAGTGATGGCTCGGACAGCAAAGTCCGCTATGGACAAACCGTGAGGCTGAGGTAGACGATGCCGGCTCGGAGAAAATGCTAGCCCCGAGCCTCAAGGAGATTTTTGCCGTCGCCGCAAACCTTCCTGCCGCCCCGCAGGTGCTGGCGGAGGTCTCGGAGCTGCTGGAGGACATAAACGCCGACATCGACGGCGTGGCCGAATTGCTCCGCCGCGACGGCCCGCTCGCCGCCGCTGTGCTTCGAATAAGCAACAGCGCTTACTACGGATCGGGCGGAGTTGGTTCGATCGAGGCCGCGGTAAGCCGCATCGGGTTCGCCGAAGTGCACCACATGATCGGCTGCGCCGCAACCGGAGTCGTCGCCGACCGGGAACTCCGGTATTACGGAGTCGATACGGAGACGCTCCGCCACAACATGATCTGCAACGCGGTGGCGGCAGAGACCCTTGCGATCGGCGCGAGATGCAACCCGCGGCACCTTTACACGGCCGGCCTCCTGCGCCCGATCGGAATGATGATTCTGGACCAGATGGCGCGCAAGGGCCTGGATCCCCTCGACAGGTTCGACCTCGCGCGCGATGGAAACTATGCCACCTGGGAGGGCCGCGTCATGCAGATCCGTAACGCCGCGGTGACGGCCGTCGTATTGAGCGAATGGCGCTTCGCCCAGGACGTCGTCGATTCGGTCCGCGGCCATGGCCTGACCCCGGGGGCGAAGGACCCGACCCGCGGTGCGGCCGTCCTCCACCTGGCATGCTGGCTCACGACCCAGATCGGCCTCGGCCTGCCCGGTGAGCACGACGCATGGGACCTGGCTCCAGAGAAGCTCGCCCTGGCGGGGCTTGTCGAGGAGGACGTCACCGGAAAGGTCCGCTCGGTGGAGGAGGAATTCAAGGAGCTTCAGGTCGCCCTAAATTATTAGGAGCGGTTCCGCCCGGCATGCCCGGGGCGGATTCCGAGATGAGGACCGGTCATGGCCGTCATTTTTGCTCTTGCCCGGATTTTCCCTGCGCCCGTAATGGCGGGATTGGCCGCCAGGGTAGCTCAGTGGTAGAGCAGAGGACTCATAAGCCTTTGGCCGCGGGTTCAATCCCCGCCCCTGGCACCAATTGCAATTCAGGATCCGGCTGACCCAAATGACCGGAAAATGATTTCCTTGTGATCCGGGCTGATTTGGGGCGAATTAGGGGGGTTCCGATTCAAATGCCCAAACCCCGCTTGCGTCTGCCGTTCATTGCCGCCCTAGGCCTTCTTGCCGGCTGCACGACCGGATCATTCTGGGTCAATGTCCCCATATCAGGCGGCGAGACTGTGCCGCTCGAACTCACCCGGGGGGGAATCGTCCACGCGGAAAATGAAGACTTCAAGGCAGACGCTGCAGTGATGCAGTTCGACCCCAAGACCAAGTCGGCAACCTATTTTTTTGAATTTGAGGTGAAGCACGGGGCCGCTCCGCGAAGCGTCAAGGTCGAGGACATCTCCGATGAGACGCCGTTGACCCTGTTCCAAGCCGACCCGGTCAAGCTGGAAAACGGCCACTGGAAGGCCCGGACCGCGAGCTTTGCGCCCGACCAGCAGAATTCAAAATGGCTCTACCAGATAGAGAACACCATAAGGGTGTGCCGTTTCACGATCGTAACCGCCGACGGACGCAGCGAGGTCCTGAACGAGGGCTGCAACTACTACGCCTTCGTCAAGGATTTGATCCGGCAGAACATGGCGCCTGCAAAGACTGATGCCACTCCGGCGCAGGCCGCAAAACCCTGAATTGCATGCGCGGCCGGCCGCGACTTGACTGTCAAGCGCGCCAATCGTGGAAACCAGCCATCCAGACTATTAATACCCAGCCTTGCCCGGCCTGTTTCCGGAGCACCCAACCCCCAAATTCCCATGTCCCGATTCAGAAACCACCTCGCGGCCCTACTACTCGCCGCTTTGGCACCCCTCCTCGGAGTCCGCGCCTTCGCCGCGGACAGCGATTTATCCATGAAGTCCAACAGCATTGACAAACAGCCTTTCGGAGCCGTCGACGGAAAGGCCGTCGACCTTTACACCCTCACAAACGCACACGGCATCGCGGTCAAGATAATGACCCGCGGCGCCACGGTCACCGCGATCGATGCGCCCGACCGCCAGGGCAAGCTTGGCGACATCGTCCTCGGGTTTGATGATCTGAAGGGGTACCTGCAAAAAGTGCCCTACTTCGGGGCCATTGTCGGCCGCGTGGGCAACCGGATTGCCAAGGGCCGCTTCACCCTTGACGGCAAGAGTTATCAGCTGGCCGTCAATGACGGCCCGAATCACCTCCATGGCGGCCTGAAGGGATTCGACAAGGTGGTCTGGGATGCGGCGCCGGTTTCGGTGCGGGCCGGGGTCGCCGTGAAGTTCAGCTACCTGAGCAAGGATGGGGAGGAGGGATATCCGGGGAACTGCCGCGTCGAAGTCACCTACACCCTGGGTGATGATGATGCGCTGAAGATCGACTACGTTGTGACTACCGACGCGGACACCCCCGTCAATGTGACCAACCACAGCTACTTCAATTTGGACGGCGCGGAGAACGGCGGCATCCTCGACCAGTCGCTGACGCTGAACGCCGACCGTTACACTCCGGTGGATTCCACGCTGATTCCGACCGGCGAACTCGCCCCGGTCGCAGGCACGCCGATGGATTTCACGCAGCCGACGCCAATCGGCGCCCGAGTCCCGCTGGTGGGCGACAATCCGAAGGGATACGACCATAATTACGTCGTGAACGGCGGCGGCGGGAAGCTGGCGTTTGTCGCGCGCGCCACGGGTCCCAGGTCCGGGCGCATCCTGGAAGTGTACAGCACCGAACCGGGCGTCCAGTTCTACAGCGGCAATTTTCTCGACGGCACGCTGGTTGGAAAGAAGGGTGCGGCTTATAGGCAATACTCGGGTTTCTGCCTCGAGACACAGCATTTCCCCGACTCGGTCAACCAGCCGGCCTTTCCCTCGTACGTCCTGAAGGCGGGCGATACATACAAGTCGACGACCGTCTTCAAGTTCTCGGCCAAATAGACGCGGCCTTGCCGCATCCGATTGCGGCCGGAAAGCCCGCGTCCCGGCTTGACGGTCAAGCAGGCCTTTCCCAAGTGCCCAACACGCCCCGAATGACGATGGCCCGGATCGCGCGGGAACTGGGCGTCTCGAAAAACACGGTATCTCTCGCCATCCGGCACGATCCCCAGATTCCCCCCGCCACCCGGCAGCGGGTGATCGCGGGCGCGCGCCGCATGGGCTACACCCTGAACCCGGTGGTTTCGCACCTGATGGCGGAGTTGCGAAAGTCCCAGACCGGGCCTTCGCGGCACACGCTTGCGCTCCTGAATGCCCATAAGACTCGCGACGCATTTCAGAGGCATCCGACGATTCCCGCCTATGTTGAAGGCTGCCGAAGGCGTGCCGCGGCGCAGGGCTACGGCATCGACATGTTCTGGCTGCAGGACCCCGAGCTGGACGGCAGGCGATTGAACCGGATCCTGAAGGCGCGCGGGATCCGGGGTCTGGTCGTCGTCGGGACAATGCACGACAACCACCTTCCCGATCGGTTCGCCGAGACATGGGAGCAACACGCGTGCGTCGTCACAGGCCTCCGCACCCATGCCCCAACCCTTTCATTCTGCTGCGTCGATCATCACGCCCTTGTGCTCGAAGCCGTCGGGCAGGCGCTGCGGCTCGGTTACAGGCGGCCCGGCCTGGCCATCCCGTCGGATATCGACAGGCTGGTCGAGGGGCGCTTCAGCTCCGGCATGTGGATAGGCCAGCAGGAACTGGGGCCGGGCGAGCGACTGGCCCCGTTCTACGAGGTCGACCAGGCCAAGACGGATCCCGAGTGCTTCCACAGGTGGCTCGACCGGGAGCGGCCGGACGTCGTCTTCACGCTGTACAACGTGATCCGGCGTCTAGTCGAGGCCCGGGGTTTGCGCGTCCCCCGGGACATCGGCCTGATCCAGCTGGAGCGGCGGGCCGACGAACCCGAATGGGCGGGCATGGATCAACACAACGACCTGACCGGCGAGGCGGCCGTGGACATGGTGATAAGCCTGCTCCACAACAATGAGATAGGCGTCCCAAAGTTTCCGCGGGCGACACTGGTCGAAGCCTCGTGGGTTCCTGGAAGAACTGTCCGGAAGTCGCGCCCGCCCGCCCGGGGAACGGCGCCCAATCGGGCGAGGCCGGCGTATCACTCCTCCGGCAGCGGCTGATTCCGGGTTTCCGGGAGAAAAGGGAGGACAACAAGCCCCACCAGAAGGACGAGGCTCACCCACGATCCCGCAGTGCGGAAACCCTCGATGTTGCCGCCCAGGGCCTTCGTTATCCGGCCGATGGTGAAAGGGGCGCTCGCGGCAGCCAGCCGGCCAAAATTGTAGCAAAAGCTCGTGCCCGTGCTTCGGAGGCTTGTCGGGAAAAGCTCGGGCAGATAAATCGCGTAGACCGAGAAGACGCCGAGCTGGCCAAATCCCATGATGGGGAGCATCCAGAAAATCTGGCTGAACTCCCGAAGACAGCGAAAGACGAGTATCGTGGACAGGAAGGAAAGAAGGAGCGCCGTCGCGAGGGCCTTGCGGCGTCCCCAGGTTTGCGCGAGCTTGGCCATGGTCATCATGCCGCAGAATCCGCCGATGTTTTGCATGAGGAGGCCGACCGAACTCCAGTAGGCCTTCCGGCTGGCCAGCGCATCGGGCGACAGGTGGGACTGCACCAGGTGGCTTTCGACGATGGAGCGCACGATCTGTGGATGGAAATTGCCCAGCCCCCAAAGGCCGATGATCCCGGCGCAGCAGAACACGAGCCCGAGCCAGGCGTGTCTCGACCAGATTGGATGGGTCAGGAGCTTCGCGTATGACCCGAATTTCACCCCGCGCCTGGCGCCCTCGGCGCGGGCATTCACCCACCGTTCGGGTTCCGGAAGCCGCAGGATCAGGAAAATGCACAGGAAAGCCGGTATGGCGCCAACCAGAAACAGCGCCTGCCAGGGCTTGAGGCCGAGGGGAAGAAGGCTGGCCGCCGCAAGAAGCCCGATTCCCATGCCGATCAGGGCGGCGAGAATGTTGCCGCAGGTTGAGAATGACTGCAGCAGGCCCAGGGCAGGGGCCCGGGCCTTGTCCGAGACGCTGTCGGCGACGAGAGCAACGGCCAAACCGAACACTCCGCCGACGCCCAGTCCCGTGAGGAACAGGCAGGAGCAAAACTCACGGAAACTCGCCGCAAAAGCGCTGACGCCCGTTCCAACCGAATAGATCAGCAGCGTAATGGCCAGAATCCGCGCGCGGCCGTATCGGTCTCCCAACGAGCCAAAGATGAGGCCGCCAACCGCCCATCCGATCAGAAGGAATGCGGTTGTGTAGGACGCAAACTCCGTCGCCCGCGCCGGGCTCCCAAGCAGCTGCTCGACCGCCCCATCGCGGCCCAGGGTGAACATCTGCTGGTCCAGGCAGTCGAAGAGCCAGGCGAGGGACGCCGCGGTGAAGACGAACCAATGGTGGCGGGTGAACGAGCGCCACCAGGGCTGGGAATCAGGGGCCATGCCGGTCCTCTGGCACAACGCGCCATTGCTTCATCGTTCCGGGCATGCTCCGGGTTTCCCTCAATGCCCCTTGATGGGAGGCGCCCCGGCGAGCCCGTCGGCCTTGCTCAGGACCGGCCAGGAGAACGCATAAAGGGCGACTATTCCAAAGCAGACGAGCGGAACGATGAAGCCCCTGGACATCCCGTGCCTGTCGGCGATATAGCCCATGAGCTTCGGCAGAATCGCCCCGCCCATGATTGCCATGACGATGAAGGACGAGGCGCGCTTTGCGCGTGCGCCCAGCCCAAAAATGCCGAGGGCAAAGATCGTCGGGAACATGACCGACATGAAGAAGTAGCTCAGGAACACACATGCGACCGACACCCAGCCGAGCTTCAGGAAGATCAGCAGGCAGATGGCCACGTTGATGACGCCGAAGAGGCCGAGGACCTTGTGCGCGGAAAACCTGGTGAGGATCGCGGCGCCTGAAAACCGGCCTGCGAGGAAGAAGCCATAGCCCAGCGACGCCAGACCCGCAGCGCCTGCGTCGCTGAAATGGGTCGCACCGTTCGTGACGACAAACCAGGAACCGAGCCGGCCCGAGGCCCAGGACGACGGGAGGGCCGGGACCTCCGAAGTCATGTAATTGATCAGGAAGCTGAAGATCCCGGATTGACCGGCGACATAGAAGAACTGGGCGAGCGTCGCCGATGTGAAGTGAGGATGAGTCCAGATGCTTTGATGTGAGATTCTCCTCGTGATTGGGATGAGGACCAAGGCGGCGACCGCAATCGCGGCGGCGCCTCCCACGCCAACCGTCCGCCACAGGGCCGCTTCGGTCATTCCCAAACTAGCCAGGATCACCCAACTGATCATCCCAAGCGCGCACACAAGGACGATTGCATTTACCAGGAGCAGGCAATAGACGAGCCCCCGGTTCACTTCCCGGTCCGGCGTCCTTGACGCACCCGTGTCCGCATCCGGTTCGTCCAGGCGGTACTCGTCCTTCGGCTTGATGTCGGGCACGTTGACGAAGAAGAAGATCGCGGCCAGGACGACGACCACAACGCCGACGAGGGCGTAGGGTATCCAAAGGGTCTGGCTCCCGGTGCTCTTGCCCGCCGAGTCAGTCGAGTAGAAGAACATGCTGCCCGCGATCGGCCCGAAAATCCAGCCGGCGCCGTTGCAGCATTGGGCGAGGTTTATCCGTGCGGCCCCGTATCGCTTGTCGCCCAATACTGTCGTGTACGGGTTGGCAATCGTCTCCAGGAATGTCAGGCCCGAGGCGATCAGGCATACGCCGAGGAGGAACGCCCAGAATGCCGCGATGTGGGTGGCTGGTATGAACCAGAAGCCCCCTGCGGCGACGATCAGGAGCCCCATGATGAGTCCGCCCTTGTATCCGAGTTTCATCGCGAGCCAGCCGGCCGGAAGCGACATTAGGAAGTAGCCCAGGTAGTGCGCGAACTGCACCCATGCGGACTGTGCGAGGCTCAGGTGCAATACCTCCTGAAAATGCTTGTCCATCGTATCGATCATCCCGTTGCAGAACCCCCACAGGAGGAAGAGCGAGGATACGAGGATGAAGATGACGATATAGTTCTTCCCGTCCGCCGTTCGGAAGAGGCCGGTTCTCAGGGTGGTTGCAGGCGGAGTGGCTGGCTGGGGCATCGAGGGCATAAGGGTTTGGCTCACCAACGGAATCGCGAATTCGCGTTCGGGGAAAAAGGGCGCCCCGAAGCTCTACGCGCACGCCGTCGATTTCAACGACAATAACGCAACATGGAGATTGTGCGCAGGCTGGATAAAGCGCACTTCGCCGGCTCGGGAGGGATCTGCCGCAGCGCAGAGTCATCCCGTTCCCCGAGAAACGGGGATTGCGTGCCGGTCGGGGCGCTCGAAAATGGCATCCCCTCCCCGACTTCATGCTTTTCTGGCTCAAGAAAGTCATCTCGTTCTGGCTCATGCCCCTGCCGGTGTGCCTCGTTCTGGTCGTGGCTGCGTGGTTGCTGACGCGTTCCGGGAAGAGAGCCCGCTTGGGCCGCCGCCTTCTCGCGGCTGCGGTCTTCCTCCTCCTCCTCTTCGGCAACGTCACGGTCAGCACGTGGCTCGTCCGCCCGTTGGAGGCCCTCTATCCGGCGATCCCCGAGCTTCAATCGGCCGCCGATGTCCCGCCCGAATTGGCCGGCTGCGGGTTTGTCGTCGTCCTGGGCGGAGGCCACGGCGATCTGCCCGGGCTTTCCGCGACGAACAAACTGTCCCCCTCTGCGCTCGCCCGGGTCGTCGAGGCGGTGCGCATACTGCGGGTGCTTCCCGATGCCCGGCTGATCGTCAGCGGGCCGGGTGACGGGACGCACCCCACCCATGCCTCGGTCCTCGCCCAGGCTGCCGTTTCCATGGGCATTGAGCGCGGCCGGATTCAGCTCGTCGACACCGCGCATGACACCGAGGACGAGGCCTATGCGGCAAAGGGACTCACGGGGAATTCCCGCGTCGCCCTTGTCACGTCGGCCTGGCACATGCCGCGTGCGGAGGCGCTGTTCCGCGACGCACAAGTTGATGCGCTCCCCTGCCCCGTCGATTACTCGGCCAAACCGACTTCCGGACTGGATCTGCATGACTTTGCCTGGGACGTTGAGTCCCTGGAGCGCAGCACCCACGCCGTGCACGAGCGCCTCGGGCTCCTGTGGTTGCGCCTCCGCGGCAGAGGCTGAATCGGCGGGGTGCCCTCGGGGCGCGGCAGCGAGCAACCCCGACCCTATCAGGTCCATATTCCCCTGATCACAACAGCTCATGGCGCATTTCGCATCGCCAAAGCCGTAACAGAAACGTAACATGTAGCTTCCATGTTTTCCCTCAAGAAACTCCTGGGCAAGGACGACCGGTTCTTCGATCTGCTGGAGTCGGCCGCGGAAGAGGCTCGGACCAGCGTCGAGCTCTTCAGCCGCTACCTGCAGAGCCTCGCGAGCGGCGGGATACCGCCGAACGTCGACGATTTCATTCACACGCGGCGCAAGGAGAAGCGGATCCGCCATGAGATGACGGCGGCCCTCAGCAGGACGTTTGTCACGCCCATCGATCGGGAGGATCTCGAGGAGCTTTCGTTTGCCCTCTACCGGATACCCAAACAGGTCGAAAAGATAGTCGAAAGGATCTCGATATGCCCCTACCCGATCGCGGACGGGGGCTTCCGCCGGCAGGCCGAGCTCATGCTTCAGGCGGCCGACTCTGTCGCCTTCATGGTGAAGCAGCTCCGGGACGGTGTGAATGCGACAAAGATAAGCGCCGCCAACGACCGGCTTCAGTTCGCCGAGGGCGAGGCCGACAAGGTCATGCTCGGTGTCCTGCGCGACCTCTACAGGAGGCCGTGCGACGCGAAGGAACTGATCATCCTGCAGGAGATTTATGAAATGATCGAGCAGGCGGTCGACCGTTGTCGGAACGCCGGCAACGTGGTCGTCCAGATCGCCCTCAAGAATTCCTGACCCTCCGCGCGCATGACGCTCTTTTTGCTCGTGCTGCTCGCGGCAATCGCGTTCGAATTCATCAACGGGTTTCACGATACGGCCAATGCGATTGCAACCGTGGTTTCGACCAAGGTGCTGACGCCGCGCCTGGCGATCCTGTGGGCGGCCTTCTGGAACCTGGTCGGCGCCTTTTGCGGCACGGCGGTGGCCGCGACAATCGGCAAGGGAATCGTCGACACGCACGCGGTCACGATGGCAACGGTCTTCTGCGCCCTGCTCGGCGCAATTATCTGGGACCTCATGACCTGGTGGCTCGGGCTGCCTTCGAGTTCCAGCCATGCAATCATCGGAGGGCTCTGCGGGGCGGCCCTGGCGAGCTCCGGCGGCGACTGGGGCGTCCTCCGGTGGTCGAGCGGCCTCTGGCCGAAGGTTGTCCTGCCGATGCTTGCTTCGCCCATCGCCGGTTTCCTTGGGGGGTGGATCCTGATGTCCCTCATGACGGCCGCCCTGCGGCGCGTCACACCGCGCCTTGTTTCCAGGATCTTCGGCAAGGCGCAGCTTCTGAGCGCCGGATTCATGGGATGGAGCCACGGTTCAAACGACGCCCAGAAGACGATGGGGATCATCACGCTCGCCCTTTTCACGGGCACTCAATCGGGCGCATTCCGGGCCCTTCCGTCCTGGGCGGGCTTTCTGCGCGTGGCGGAGTTCAAGACCGTCCCCGCGTGGGTGATTCTTCTTTGCGCCGGGACGATGGCCGCCGGCACGGCCGCGGGCGGCTGGCGGATCATCCGGACGATGGGTCAGAGGATGGTCAAGCTGCAGCCGGTCCATGGCTTCGCCGCCGAGACGACCGCAGCAATCGTGATTTCGGCCGCCTCTTCGATCGGCGTTCCCGTTTCGACCACCCATGTCATCGCAACATCGATCATGGGAGTCGGGGCGACCAAACGCCTGAGCGCCGTCAAATGGGGAATCGTGGAACGGATCGTCTGGGCCTGGGTGCTGACAATCCCTGTCGCGGGACTGCTTGGCTATCTCTTTGTCCAGCTCTTCCGTCTATTTTGAGGCCTGCGGCAGGGTGAAGCAAAATGTAGTTCCCTCTCCCGCGGAACTTTCGACGCGCACTTCGCCGCCATGCGCCTGGACGACATGCTTGACGATGGCCAGGCCCAGGCCCGTGCCCCCCTGTTCGCGCGAGCGCGCCTTGTCGACCCTGTAAAATCGCTCGAAAATGCGCGATTGGGCCTCGGGAGGTATTCCCGGGCCGTCGTCCTGGATTTTGATTTCCACCATTCCCTCCGGCCGCGTTTCGGCCGACAGGACGGTCCTGCCCTCGACACGGCCGTACTTGATCGCATTGTCGACGAGGTTTGAAAGCACCTGTCGGAGGCGGTCCGGATCGGCCCGGGCGACAAGGGCCAGGGGAACGCCGTTGACAAGGCTCGTGCCGCGGTGCTTTGCCCGTGCGGAAAAATCATCCACCACCTCCTGAACCGCCGAGTGCAGCGCGACCGGCTGTGGTTGCAGTCGCATCCTCCCGGAATCGAGCGTCGAGAGAAGCAGAAGATCGTCGATCAAAAGGGTGAGCCGGTTGGCATGGCGGTCGATGATCTCGAGGAAACGCCCGAGGGTGGCCGGATCGTCCTTCCCGCCGTCCAGGAGCGTTTCGGCTGCGCTCTTCACGAGGGAAAGGGGTGTGCGGAGTTCGTGGCTCACGTTGGCGACGAACTCCTGGCGCAGGGCTTCGAGCTCCCTGATGCGCGTGAGATCGTGAAAGACCAAAATCGCCCCGTCGTGCGCCCCAGCGCGGTCCCGGAGGGCGAGCGCATTGATCTGGAGGAAGCGCGGCGCCCCTGCCCCGTCGATCCTCAGATCGTGCCCGAGGACCTCGGACTCCCGGCCGAGCCTGGCCGCCACGGCGGCGACCTCGTGGTGCCGCACGGTTTCAAGCAGGCTCCGGCCGGTCGCGGGGGCTGTGAACGCGAAGAGGGCGCCCGCCGCGCGGTTGGCGAGGCGGATCTCCCCGTTTGCATCGACTACGATCAGCCCCTCGACCATCCTGTCGAAAAGCGCTGCTGTCCGCTGCGTCTGCTCGCCCAGCTCGGCCTCCCGCTGCGCGCGCTGGCGTGTCATCTCTTCGCGATGCCTCGCTTCGGAGGCGATGCCCCGCCCCCGCTCCCACCACCAGCCGAAGCCGGCGGCGACGGCTGCGGTGAGGAGAATCGCGGATAAAAGCATCGGACCCGGCCTATGGTTCGGCAGTGAACCGATATCCCACGCCGCGGACCGTCTCGAGAGAGCGCGAGGCGTCGCCGAGCTTCTCGCGCAGACGGCGCATGTGGGTGTCCACAGTCCGGCTGTCGATCGGGTTCTCATAGCCCCACACGTCCTGGAGAAGCCGGTCGCGGGATTGGACGCGGCCGCGCCTTCGCGCGAGGATTTCGAGCAGGTTGAATTCGGTGACTGTCAGGAGGATCGTCTTGCCCGACACCTGGACGATGTGACGCGGGACATCGATGTCGATCTCCCCCAGCCGCAGGTGGGTGCTCCCCTCGTCAGGGGACTGCGTGCGGGCGAGCAGCTTGCGGATCCGCAGAACGAGCTCGCGCGGGCTGAACGGCTTCGTCACGTAATCATCCGCCCCAAGCTCCAGGCCGAGCACCCGGTCCATCTCCGCGGCGCGGGCCGTCAGCATGAGAATCGGGAGATTCGCCGTCGCCGGATCGCGGCGGAGGATCTTGCACACTTCCAGGCCGTCGACCTCGGGAAGCATGAGGTCGAGCACCATCAGGTCCGGACGTTCGTTTCGGGCGGCGGCCAGGGCGCGTGCCCCATCCTTCGCAAAAATCGGCGCAAAGCCGGCTTCGCGCAGCTTGAATCCCAGAACTTCGAGCGCATCGGCCTCATCGTCAACGATTAGGATTTTCGGCTTCATTCGATTTGTGGACGGCATGGCGGATATCCACGGCCTCGTAGAGATAGACCACCTCTTCGGCTATGTTTGTCGCGTGGTCGGCGATCCGCTCGAGGGTCTTCGATATCGTCATCAGGCTTAGGCATCGGGAGATCGTCGCGGGGCGCTCCACCATGAAGCTGGCGAGTTCGCGGTGCAGCTGGCGGTTGAGATTGTCGACATCGGCGTCGCGGGGAACGACGGCCCGGGCCCTTTCCGGCTCCCGGTTGATGAAGGCCGTGATGGCATCGCGCAGCATCTCGAGCGACATGGCGCACATCCGGGGAATGTCCACGTACGGCTTGAGCTGGGGCTCGGTCCCGAGATCTATCGAGCGCCGGGCGATCGTGACCGCCGAATCCCCGATCCGCTCGAGATTTTGCGAAATCTTCATCGCAAATGCCGTCAGGCGCAGGTCCGTTGCGAGCGGCGCCTTGGCGAGAAGGTGGATCGCGGCGTCATCGATTCGGATTTCCAAGTCGTCGAGTTCGTTGTCGGCGTCGATCACCTGGCGCGCGATAACATCGTCGCGTTCGACAAGGGCGCGGATGCTCCTGGCGACCGCCGATTCGGCCTGGCTCGCCATCGAAAGCAGGGTTTGTTTCAGGCCTTCGAGCTCTTCGGTGTAATGGGTCATGGAATTTTATCCGAACCGGCCCGAGACGTAGGCCTCGGTCTGCGGATTGGAGGGGCTGGTGAACAGGTTGCGGGTCTCGCCAAACTCGATCAGCCGGCCGAGGTAAAAAAATGCCGTCTTGTCCGAGCTTCGCGCCGCCTGCTGCATGTTGTGCGTCACAATCACAACCGTGAATTTCTCGCGCAAGAGCTGAATCAGCTCCTCGATCCGTGCCGTCGCGATCGGGTCGAGGGCCGAACACGGCTCGTCCATCAGGAGCACCTCGGGCTGGACCGCCAGCGCCCGCGCTATGCAGAGGCGCTGCTGCTGTCCGCCGGAGAGGCTTACGCCGGGTCGGCGCAGGTGGTCCTTCACTTCTTCCCAAAGGGCGGAGAGGCGCAGGGACTCCTCGAGCCGCTGCCTGAGGAAGCCCCGGTCCCGGACGCCGTTCAGGCGCAGCCCGACGAGGACATTTTCCTCGATCGACATCGTGGGGAACGGATTCGATTTCTGGAAGACCATCCCGACGCGGCGGCGCACCGATGCCGGATCGACGCCTGCGCCATAGAGATCATCTCCGAAAAGCCTCAGGGACCCCTCGATCCGCGTTCCCGGCGTCACCTCGTGCATCCGGTTGAGCGCGCGAAGGAAGGTCGATTTGCCGCATCCGCTCGGACCGATGATCGCCGTCACGCGGCGCGCGGGAATCTTGATCGTCACGTCGTTCAGGGCCTGCCGGGCCCCGTACCAGAGCGAGAAGCCGCGGATGTCGAATGCGGGCGACTCCTCCGGGGCCGGAGACTTTGGCTCTGCGGTGGGAACGGCGGGCCGCGTGGCCGTTGGCGGAGGCTCGATTGAAGCTTCAGGCATGCGACAAGGGGATTGTGGTCAACTGGCCGACTTGTCCCGGGAGAGCAAGCGGACAAAGAGGTTGATTCCGAGGATCAGGAGCATGAGCACCAGCGCCCCGGCCCACGCCTGGCGGTGCCAGTCGTCGTACGGGGAGATGGAGTACTGGAAGATCTGGAGCGGCAGAGCCGCAATCGGCTGGCTCAGATTGTGGCTCCAGAAATTGTTTCCAAGGGCCGTGAACAGGAGGGGCGCCGTTTCGCCGGCAACGCGCGCCAGGGCAACAAGGATGCCGGTTATGATGCCCTTGAGCGCCGTCTTGATGACAATGACGGTGATTATCTTCCAGCGGGCGATCCCGAGGGCGAGCCCGGCCTCCCGGTAGCTTTGGGGCACGAGGAGCAGCACCTCCTCGGTCGTCCGCATGACAAGCGGAATCATCATGAGCCCCAGGGCAACCCCGCCGGCGTAGGCGGAGAAGGTCTTGAAGGGCACGACCAGCATGGCATACACGACCATTCCCCAGACGATCGATGGGACGCCGTTCAGCACATCGGCGAGAAAGCGGACCAGGGTGTTGGCCCGGTCGGAACCGTATTCCGCCAGGTAAACCCCTCCCATGACCCCGATCGGCACTCCAAGAGCGGCAGCCATGGCAAGAAGCACGAGACTTCCCACGATTCCGTTTGCCATGCCACCGCCCACTTCTCCGGCCGGCTTCGGCAATTGTGTGAAGAAATGAAAGTCGATGGAGGACGCCCCCTCCTTGATGAGGAAATAGAGGACAAGGAACAGCGGCAGCATCACGACGACAGCGCTCATTCCCATGACGCAGGCGAGAACGCGGTTCTTGGCCCGCCGCAGGGCCTGCTGCCTGGCGGACGGGCGGCATGCGGCGAGGATGTCCTGGGTTTCCATCGAAAAGGTTCCGTCAGGTTCTTCCCGAGGCTCCCCCCGTGAGGGCGCGAAGCATGAGTTGGGCGACGATGTTGACCAGGATGGTCAGCCCGAGAAGCACAAGGCCCAGCTCGAAAAGCGCGCTCAGGTACATGTCGGTCGTGGCTTCGGTGAATTCGTTGGCGATGACACTCGCCACGGTGTAAGCGGGCGCAAAAAGCGATGCTGCAATCTGCGGGCGGTTTCCGATCACCATCGTCACGGCCATCGTCTCCCCAAGCGCCCGCCCGAGGCCGAGCACGGCGGCGCCAAAGATTCCGCGGCGCGCATAGCTGAGCACGGCTATCCGGATCACCTCCCAATGCGTCGCCCCCAGGGCGTAGGCGGCCTCGCGCTGAAGATCGGGCACCGAGCGCAGGATTTCGCGTGAGACCGAAGTGATTATCGGCAGGATCATGATCGCCACGATGATTCCGCCGGTGAGCATGCCGACTCCGTAGACGGGCCCTCCGAAAATGGGAAGATAGCCGAAATAGTCCTTCAGCCAGCTGTAGAGATGGTCGCGAAGCCAGGGGATCAGGACGAATATGCCCCAAAGCCCGAAGATGACGCTCGGCACGGCGGCAAGCATCTCAATGACCGTTATGACGGGCTGCCGGATGCGCATCGGAGCCATCTCCGTGAGAAAAAGGGCCGTGGCGACCCCCAGCGGAACCGCGATGACCAGGGCTATCAGCGACGAAACAAGCGTCCCATAGATGAAGGGAAGAGCGCCATAGACGTCCGACACCGGATTCCACGTGGACCTTACGAGGAAGCCCGGCCCGAACTGGCGGACCGCCTGTTGCGCCCCGCTGTAAAGCTCCCAGCCGACGAGAGCGACCAGGCCCAGGATCGTCAGCGCCGCCAGCATTGCGAGCCAGCGGAACGAGATGTCCGGCAAGTGGCCCCTCCGGCGGTCGGACCCCGGGGCCGACTGGGCAGACGATGTTGTGACCTCAGCCATGTTTGGGTTAAACCCCGGTCAGCCAGGGCCGGCGGGGCTGGAGCGGTTCGCGGTCTTGCACAGTCTTGGCGGGGGATGGTTCAAACGGTTGGAGGGTGCGCGAGTGCGCACCCTCCAACGGTTGTCCCGCCACGGCAAGTGCGAAGTGCCGGTCAGTACTTGATCTCGGCTATCCTCGCAAGGACGCGTGTCTGGACGTTGTCCGGCAGCGGAGCATAATTGAGAGTCGAGGCCATCTTCTCGCCATCGCCGTAGGCCCATTTCAGGAACTGGACGAGTCTCTGGCCTTTTGCGTGATCCTTTATGTCGGCGTAAACGAGAAGCCATGTGCAACCCGATATCGGATAGGCATCGGCTCCCGGCGGATTGACCATGGAGAAGCGGAAATCGTCCGGAATCTCGGCCGTCGCCAGCGCGGCGGTAACCGAATCCAGCGAAGGCGTCACGTAGTTGCCGGACGAATTCTTGACGTCGGCGAAGGGCAGCTTGTTCTGCTTGGCATAGGCCAGCTCGATGTAGCCCACCGATCCGGGCAGTTGCTTGATTTGTCCGGAAACTCCCTCGTTGCCCTTGCCTCCGAGGCCCACGGGCCAGTTGACGGACGTTCCCTTGCCCACCTTCGCCTTCCAATCGGGGCTCACGCTGCTCAGGTAGTCGGTCCAGATGTAGCTCGTTCCGCTGCCGTCGGAACGGTGCACAACCACAAGGTCCTGATTCGGCAGGTCAACGCCGGGGTTCTGGGCCGCAATGGCCGGATCATTCCACTTTGTAATGCTGCCGAGGAAGATGGCGGCGATTGTCGGGCCGTCGATCTTCAGCTTTGGACTGCCGGGAAGGTTGTAGCTGAGGACGTCCGCGCCCGCGACTGTCGGTATGTGCAGGATCTTGCCCGGAGCCTTGGCGAGATTCTCATCGGTCATCGGGCCGTCCGACGCGCCGAAGTCGACCGTCTGCGCAAGGATCTGCTTCTGGCCGCCGCCCGAGCCGATGGACTGGTAGTTGAACTGCACCGACGGATCGACTTTCGAGTATTCGCTGAACCACTTGGAATAGATTGGATACGGGAAGGTCGCACCGGCGCCGTTGATTTGGAGCTGGGCGGAGGCTGTGGTGGAGGCCGGCCTTGAGCAGGCCACGAGCGCGCATGCCGCGACGGAAAGGAATGAAGTGAGTTTTTTCATGATCGTTGGGTTGATGGAGTCTTGAAATCAGAAGTTGACTTGAACCTGGGTGCGGAATCCCTCGGCCTTGGCCTGAGGCTGGGTGGCGGGAGCGACAAGAGCAGTCGAGTTCTTCGATTCGCCCATGATGTAGCCGAACTGGAGCGTCACGTCACTGCCGTCCAGGTACCAGTTGCCGCCGATGTACAATTCGTTGAGCTCGTTCATCGTGCCTCCGCTCGGGGACAGGCGGATTCCATCGGAAAGGGCCACGCCGCGATGGTCGGAGTTGATGAAGCTGTAGCGCACCACACCCTCGAGCGTCTTGGGAATGAGGTAGACGGAGGGCTGCACCCAATATCCCCAGGGCTTTGAGCTGACTCCCACTCCGGCGCCGTTCGGGTCGTCCGCCGAAAGATACTCGGCCTGCAGGCTGAAAATGCCGTAGGTGACATCCGTGAATGCGCCATAGAGCTTGAGGTTGTTGCCCTGGCCTACCGTGGTGCCCGGCCCCCCCTGGTCGGGCAGGTAAGCGCCCTCGATTCCGAACCGATACGTGCCCTGCTTGTCCGCAAACTTGTCGGCATAACCGGCCCATCCATAGTAACCGAGAGTGTTGTTCGCCGCGGTGCTGCCCGTCTGAACACCGGACTGCCCGTCAACCGTGGGGCCGCTGGTGCCGTCGCCGCTGTACTCGTTGCGCTCGGGATTGGTGACGGCCACCTGGTAGAAGAAACCGTCCTGCGTGCCGCTGGCGTAAAGGCCGATCCGGTAGCTTGCCGCTCCCAGGCGCCTTCCGTTGTTCGGCTCGTCAAACCAGCGCGTGACCGTGGAGCGCTCGATCGCCTTTAGCTTGCCGCTCGATGTCACTTCCTCGTAGTCAAACGGAGCCTTTTTCAAACCGGCGTCGAGCACAAGCGCATCGCTTTGCTTCCACTCGGCGTACATGGCGTCGAACGAGTCGTTGGCAAAATCGTAGGTCACGACCCCCGAAAGGTTGTTCGCGAAGTCCACCCGTGTTCCGAGGTACACCCTGCGAAGGACGAAAGCCTCGGTGGCGACGGGGTTGATCGGATTGTTCGAAATGCTCGCCCCAATGTCCGCGAACTGGATCTGCAGCCGGCCGGTCAGGGTCAGTCTCTTGATGTTCGCGTCCGCGGGGGCGGTTCCCACGTCGAGGCCTGCACCGGCCTTGGCGACGTCGGCGGAGATCTGCTTGGCCTCGTCGGTTGTCAGAAATCCTTTTTTGATGAGCGCATTCAGGAGGGCCGTGTTGGCATCGACTTGTTGGCCGAAGGCCGCACCAGCGGTGAGAATCGCGCCGCCGAGCAGCGCCCA